>CAZVMD010000358.1:0-7381 GCA_964628555.1 uncultured Myxococcales bacterium
GCCCACGAGATCGGCAATCAGCTATCGGTGCTGAGCTATGCCGAGCTGATCCGCGATCGCTATCCCGACGACGGCGAGATCCGGCTGTTCACCGCCGCGATCTTGAGCGCGCGCACCCGGCTGGGTGGGCTGGTCGGCGAGATCCGCGACTTTTCACGCGTGCACGGCAAGCCAGCGACCGGCCCCGGCCCAGGGGGCGAAGAGGGCGCCGAGCGAGTCATCCCGGCAGCGGTGTTGGCCGAGGCTGGGCCGCGCTATGCGCTAACCGAAGAGAGCGTGGTCCTGTCGGTGCAGGAGGCCCTGAGCATCCTGCGCTTTGACCCTGCCTACCGCCTGCGCCACGTCGAGCGGGCTCTCGATCTGGGCGAGCCGCCACCAACGGCACTGCTTAACCGCGACAAGCTGGTGCAGGTCATCGTCAACCTGCTGCGCAACGCCGTTGATGCCACGCCAGCCGGCGGCGAGATCTATGTCGCCATCGAGGCCGATGCCCAGCCTGAGGGCATCGTTGCGGCCCAGACGCAAGTGCCGCAGGTGCGCATCCTGATCGAAGACTACGGCGAAGGCATTCCTCGCGATGTGCTGCCGCGCATCTTCGAGCCCTTCTTCACCACCAAGGGCGAGCGCGGCACCGGCTTGGGCCTTGGCATCTGTCGCAGCATCGTCGCCCAGCACGGCGGTGAGCTGCGCATCGAGTCCCCCATTGCCGACGACGGTCGCAGCGCCTTGATCGGCGCCCAGCGTGGCCCCGGTACGCGCGCCGTCATCGCCCTGCCGAGGCGCGGATGAGCGTCCCTCCCGCAAGCGATAGCTCGCCCCTTCTGCCGAGTGCGCGGGCCAGCGAGGCCGCGTGGTCGTCTCCGCCGTTTGAGAGCCCGCTCGACAAGCTGCCGCCAGGCAACCCGGCGCTAGAGCAGTTGTGTAGCTGGCTGCGCCTGCATCTGGTCGAGATGGTGAGTCCGGCGCAGCTTGGCATCCTGTGCGCGCGCGCCGATCTGGGAGTTGCGCTGGCCGACATCGCGCCAGCCCAGCTGCCGCCGAAAGAGCGCATCGAGCAGCTCTTGCAGTACCTGCTATCGCACGAGTCGCAGAGCCAGCCGTCTATGCTGCGCGCGCTGGCCACCGCGCTCTTGAGCGACGAAGAGCTGGGCAGTGAGGCGCAGGCCCGCGGTCTGCACCTGGTGCTGGATGAAGGCCCAGGGGGCGAGCCCCCAAGCAACGCTCGCCTGATGCCGCAGTCGGCCCACCCGCTGCCGGTGCCGCGCTCGGGTCGCTTGGCCGAGCTGTCGACGCTAAACGCCTATCTGCAGGCCGGCATCCGCTGCATCGTGGTGCGCGGCGCCCCCGGCAGTGGCAAGAGCGCGCTGCTCTCGCGCTGGCTGCAGCCGCTGTTCGATGACGGCAACCGGGACTCGCCAGCGGCCAGCGCAAGCCCGCTGTGGCTGGCTTGGCAGTCCGGGGCGCTGTCCGGCGCGTTCTATTACAGCTTCGCCTACGACGCTGATCTGCTGACCTTTCTGCGCGCGCTGGCCCGCTACGTCGGCACCGACAAGACCGTGCTGCAGGCCGAGGCCATGGCCACCAGCCAGGAAGCCGCCTGCCGCAACCTCTGGGCGACCGTCTCGACGGCGCTTTCGCAGAAGCCGGCACCGCTCTTGCTGGTGCTCGATGGGCTGGAGCTCTTGCAGACCTCGACGCTGGCGGCGCAGATCCTGCGATCGACCTCGTCGTCTGCCGCCGCCCAGACCGCCGGTGCCTTGGCCCGTGGGCGCCATGTCGACACCGGGCCCGCCGCCGATACCCAGGCCGCCGGTGAGCTGCACGAGCCGTTCTTAGAGACGATGCTGCGCACCTGCATCCTGGGCAGCGTCAACTGCTTGGTGGTGACGACAGCGGTCGCGCGACTCAACCTCATCGCGCCGTTTCGCTACGTCCGCTGCATCGAGCTGGATCTGCCGCCCCTGTCCCCGCCCGAGTCGGTGCACCTGCTGCGTCAGGGCGGCGTGCGGGGCGGCAGCGATGCCGACCTAGGCCAGCGCGGTGCCGAGCACGCCGGCCATCCTGCGACCCTGCGTCTGCTGTCTGGCTACATCGCGGCCTATTTCGATGGGGATGGCCGGGCCGTCACTCGACAGGAACTCCCCGCCAGCGAACCCCCACTCGCCGTGGCCGAGCTACCCGGCTCGGGCAACGCGGGCAGCCCAGGCGACCCGTCGACGCTCCCCGCCGTGCTGCGGGCTCACCTTTTGGCCTTGTCGCCGCTCCTGCGGCAGATCCTCGATCTCTGCGCGCTGATTCCGCCACCGTTTCATCTGTCAGAGCTCTTGCTGCTGCTGGCCGAGATCGAGCGCACCCAGCCGACCACGGCGGCCAGCATGTGGTCGTCGCCCAGCCTGGACCTGGGCGCGGCGGTCGCCAGCTTCGGTGCGCCCCCGACACCTTCGGCGCTCATTGTGCTGCGCCCCGGGACGGTCAGCGCGGCCTGGCTGCACGATCGGCTGAGTGATCTGGCGCGGCTCAACCTCATCGACCTCTTGCCAGTGGCGACCCCTCCGACGGGAGAAGCGGCCCGCGCGGCCCTGGGGAGCCTCGGCGAGCGCCTCATCGACATCCAGCCGGCCCTGCGCCCGCTCCTCGTCGCAGAGTGGCTGCGCGAGCGGGGTGGCGCGGTCATCGATCCCCGGCTGCGGGCCCTGGGTCCCCTGCCGCGCGGCGAGAGCGCGCTCATCCTGCTGGAGCTGCTCTGCCGCCTGCTGCTCACCGTCGGGCTGGCCGAGCGGGGCTTCATGCTCCTTTCGGCTCGCCTGGGCGGCTATCTCTATCACGTGCATGGCCAGGGTCGGGGCCGGCGTTTTCTGAGCCTGGTGCGCCAGCACTATCCGCTCGTTGCCTCGACGGCGATGTACGACACAACGTGGAAAGGCCGCTACGCCCAGCTTCTCACTTGGGAGAGCGAGACGCTGCGCACGCTGGGTCAGCTCGACGCCGCCCTGGTCACCGCGCAGCGTCAGTGGCCGCTGGGTTCGCCGCCGCAGCCCGAGCGCATCTGTCAGCAGGCTCGCGTACTGCAGCGCCTGGGCAAGCTGACGCAAGCCGCGCACATGGCGCGCTTGGCACGACAGGCCGCGCAGTCCCCGCTCGATGCTGCCAACGCCGCGCTGGAGCTCGCCGCGATTGAGCTCCTGCGGGGGGATGCGGCGATGTGCCAGGTGTATCTATCGGACTGCAGTGCCTCCCTTGCCGAAGAGCCGCTGCTGCTGACCCAGCCCGTCGGGGCTGAGCTGCTGTCGGGGCTGGAGCTGCTATCAGCGCAGCGCGCGCTCAGGCTGGGCCTGCATGCGCAGTGCAAGAGCGCGCTAGAGCGCTGTCGCGCCTCGGCCCTGGTGCGCCATAGCGAGCGGCTGCTCTCGTGCTGCGACGTCGCGCAGGCAGAGCTCTTGCGGCGCGAGCGCAGCTACGAACCCGCTGCCCAGGCCCTGCATCGCGTCATCACCTACGCCGGCCGCAGCGGCGATATGGAGATGCTGATCATCGGCGGCCTGGCCCAGACCCGCCTGCGCATGCAGACCGGGCACCTAGAAGCCGCCGGCGGAGCGCTGAGCGCCGCGCTGGCCTTAGCCGTCGAGCACAGCTTTGGCTGCCAGCGCATCGATCTATTGATTGCCCGCGGCAACCTGGCCCTGCGACGTGGCGAAGCGGCCGCCGCCGAGCGCGATGCCCGCGACGCCCTGGCCTACGCCATGGCCCCCGGCTGCAGCTACCAGTGGGGCGAGGCCGACGCGCTGCATCTTCTAGCCACGGCGCTGCTGCTTTCGCGACCGGCCGGTGGAACCCCCCGCCACGGCGAGGCCATGGCCCACCTCAGCGACGAGCTAGACCTGCGCGAGCGCCTGTGCGACCCCGCCGTCCCCGACATCCACTTTCAGCTGCGACGCCTCAAGGGAGCTGGCTAGGCGGTAGGCTGCGTCGACTTGGGCGGAGGCGCCACCTGCATCAGGGCGTAGTACACGCCGCCCGAGGTGAAGAAACCGACGAACCAGGCGTAGTCGAACAGCGGCCGCAAGAACGGGATGACCAGGCCGCCCCACGACAGGAAGCAGCCGACGCCGGTCGCCAAAAGCGCCCGCCAGTTCCAGCCGCGCGCGTAGCGATAGCTGCCTCCCGGCAGATACAGGTCGACCAGCGACAGCCGACGGCGGCGAATCAGCCAGTAATCGACGATCATCACCGCGCCGATCGAGCCCAGCCCGCCCGAGTACGGCACCAGCCAGCCTTCCAGATACTTGCGCGGATTTTCGATCAGCTTCCACGGCATGCACAAGATGCCGAGCACGCCGGTGATAAACGCGCCGCGACGGAAGCTAATGACGCGCGGCCAAGCGTTGGCGAAGTCGTTGGCCGGCGACACCACGTTGGCCGCGATGTTCACCGCCAGCGTCGCGATCACCAGGGTCAGTGCCGAGACGCCAACCCACAGCGGATTTTTCAGCTCGCCGATCAGGATCTCGGGCTGCCAGATCGCGCGGCCGAAGATGACCTGGGTGGCGCTGGTGATCACCACCGCCATCGCCGAAAAGCCGAACATCGTCGTCGGCAAGGCCACCGACTGACCAATCATCTGCGCCCGCTGGTTCTGCGCATAGCGCGTGAAGTCCGGCATGTTCAAAGACAGCGTCGCCCAAAAGCCGATCATGCCGGTCAGTGCCACCGGGAAGAACGCCCAGAACGCGCCCCCGGATAGCCGCGGCGCGCCACCCTCGCCGCTGAAAATCGGCCCGAAGCCATGGGCCCGACTGACCGCCCAGAACAACAGCACACCGGCCATCACCAGCACGAACGGCGCCGCGAAGTTTTCCAGGCGCCGCACCAGATCCATGCCGCGATAGATGACGTACATGTTGAGCAGCCAGAACAGGAAGAAGCTCAGCCACTGCGTCGGCAGATAGCCGTCGATTGGCGAGGCTCCGAGCAGCGTGGGCCAGCCGCTGTAGCAGGCGGAAAAGAAGGTGTGCAGCACCGCGCCGCCGATCCAGGCGTTGATGCCAAACCAGCCGCAGGCGACCAGCGCGCGCATGATCGCCGGCAGGTTCGCCCCGACGGTGCCGAAGCTAGCGCGCAGCAGCACCGGGAACGGAATGCCATACGCCGTGCCGGGGTGGCTGTTGAGCAGGATCGGCAACAGCACGATGGTGTTGCCAAGCAGGATCGTGCACAGCGCCTGCCACCACGACATCCCGGCGCCGATCAGTCCCGACGCCAGCATGTAGGTCGGGATGCAGTGCGCCATCGAGATCCACAGCGCCGCGAAGTTGTAGGTGGTCCAGGTGCGCTCGGCCACTGGCACCGGTGCCAGATCGCGGTTGTATAGCGGACTCTTTTCTTCTTCGAGGCGGCGAAACTCGTCGAGCGACAGCTCGCGCAGGCGCAGCTCAGCGGGGAGGCTGGGGTCGCTGTGAGACGAGCGAGCCGCGTCCCCGCCCTTTTGCCGGGCAGTCGCCGGATCGTCTGGTGTCGATGCCAAGGTCATCGCCGGCTCACGCTAGGGATAGGTTGCCGTGACCGACGTGAAGCCCACGCCGACCGTCATGCCGTTGGGTGAGGTGCCGCCGCGCACCGGCTTCCAGTTGCCCATCGCGTCGAACACCTCGACGTCGGGGACGATGATGCTGCCAATCACCGAGGCCTTGATCTCGGCCGGCAGGATGACGCAGGTCGAGGGGTTGGTCTTGCAGCACTTGCTCGGCGTCATGCACTTCATGGCGCTGGCCGGCTTGCTGGTGTCTTCAAACAGCATGATCAGGGTCTTGGTCACGCTGCCCATCGGATCGCTGTTGATCAGGCCAGTCACCGTCGCGGCGACGGCTGGGAAGATGCGCAGGTCGATGTCGCTCTGGGCCACCACGCCGTGCATGATGCCGTCTTTGATGCGCGTCACGGCGCCGACCCGCTCGACCGTGCCCTCGACGTGCAGGCCGTGGATCGGCAGGGTCATGGCCATAGCGCCGATGTTGATCTGCAGATCCAGCACCGCGTCTTCGCTGGGCAACAGATCCCGGCTGGCCTTGGTGCTCAGCTTGCCGGCGGTGATGCTGCCGATCAGGTTGGCCGGCGTGGTCATCGCCTTTTCCAGCATGTCGGTGCCGTCGAACTTCGGCGGCATGCGGGCGGGCTTGGCCGGGATCACCTGCACACCGACGCAGCTAGAGCCGGTCAGGCTGGCCGACTTGAGGCTGGCCAGCTGCAGCGTCAGGCCGTTTTTTACCGCATCATCGATCGGCCCCTGCAGGTCCAGACCGGCCAGAGCCACCAGGTTGACCAGGGCCCGCAGCTGGTTCTTGGCCCGGCCGCTGCCGTCGTAGTCATAGGTATAGGCGCGCGTCGGCATGCCGTTGGGGAGCCGCAGCGCATCCGAGACCGTCTGATACAGCGCGCCCGGCGCATCCAGCCCGCGACAGGTATAGGTCGTCGTCATGTCCGGCATGCTCATCGACATGTCGGAAGGCGGCATCGTCATGTCAGGCGGCATCATCGACATATCGGGCGGCATCATCGACATGTCGGGCGGCATCATCGACATGTCGGCGGGCATCATCGCCATGTCGGCGGGCATCATCGCCATGTCGGCGGGCGGCATCGCCATGTCGGCGGGCGTCATCGCCATATCGCCAGGCGTCATCGACATGTCGCCAAGCGTTGTCGACATATCGGCCGGCATTGTCGACATATCGCCCGGTGGGCTGGCCATGTCACCCGGTGGACGCGCCATATCGGGCGAGCCGGCCGTCATATCCACCACTGCCACCGCCATGTCGCGGCGACGCTTCTCCTCCTCTTCGTCGACCAGCCCCATCGGGTCGGTACAGCCGGTCACAAACCCGAGCGAACACAGCGCGGCCAGCCCGGTGAGTCCGGTCAGTCCGGGGGCAGCTCCCCACATCGTCGAAGAGAAGGTTTTTCGTCGCATGGCCTCGATCCCTCGCAGAGGGGCGAACCATTGCACGAGGGACAGCGCCCAGGCAAGCGAGCGATCGTGGGGTGAAGAAGGAAGAGCGGCCGCCCCGCGTCCACCGCGTCAGGCCGCGGGTCCAAGGCCAGCCGAGAGAGAGGTGGCTACGGGATGTCCTGGGTCATGATCAGCGTGTACGGCGTCTTGGCCTGGCCCGAGACCTTGAGGCAGTAGGTGACGGCGGGATTCACCGTCTCTTCCTGCGCCGCCGCGCCGTTGGCCGTGCGCGCTCCGTTGACCCCGACCATCACCGAGCACGTCGCATCGAGGAGCTGCACCGTCAGCTGGCCGCCCGTGACCGTGCTGGCCGCGAAGTACACCGTGCCCATCGTCGCCGGCTTGAAGGTGATGTAGTCGGCGTCGGTCATGTCTTCG
>CAZVMD010000359.1:0-7374 GCA_964628555.1 uncultured Myxococcales bacterium
GTCAAAATGGCCATCAAATAGCCCGCCATTTTGACCGTCGTTGACCGTTGACCCTGTCGCGCCGGCCTCACTACTATGCCGGCTTCCTACCCTAGCTTCCTCGTCGGAGCTGGGGGTTGTAGCAGACCCATCAATAGCTGACCTGGAGAAGAAACATGAGCGAACGAAAGAACGATGGCGTGTTGTGCAGCCAAGGTAGCCCGCGGTTCACCTATCGCTTCACCTACCGGTTTACCTACCGCGTCGCCAAGCAGCTGGGCGTCCTCACCCTGCTGGCCCTGAGCCTGGGCACCCTGGCCTGCGGTCCCAAGGCGGGCAGCACCGGTGACAAGCCGACCACGACGCAGGGTGCGCCGCCGGCCGGTGGCACCGGTGGCACGGGTGGTGGCGATACCAGCACCCCGCCGACCGGCACGCCGACCTCGCCCGGCACCGCCCCCGGCTAGTCGCTGGCCCGGGGCGATCGGCGATGGCGCGACCGCCCCGAGTCGCTCTCCCCCTCCCGCAGGACTCCCCCTCCCATAGCCTCATCCTCGGCCACCGAGCTAGGTCGCCTGGCGACACGCGTCAGGTCGCGCTACGGGTGCTTCTTGATCCAGTCGTTCATGAAGACCGCGCTCTCGGCCCAGCCCTCGCGTAGCTGCTTTTCGCCGCTGCTCTCCAGCAGGCCGCCGACGCCAAAGATCTTGGCTTCGATGAGGATGTCGGCGATGCGTCGGACCTTGTTGTCGCCGATCGGCTCGATGCGCATCGAGCCCTCGTTGCGCATCTTGTCGGCCAGCGTGCTCGGCTGCATCTTCCACTGCCAGATGCCCGTCGCCTTATTGAACTTTCCCTCTTCCTGGTAGCTGAAGTTGGAACCAATCAGCTTTGCCACCGGACCTGGCACATCCATCTTCGGCGTACCTGCGCATTTGCGGATAATCTCAGTCGTGGTTTCCCGTTGATCGATAATGCGGAAATCAGGGAATCGCAGATGCGTCTTATAAAGCTCTATATTGAATGGCTGGTCGAAGAATACTTTCCAAAACGTCTCTTGGTTGCAGTGAATTTCGTGCGTAACCGTGAACTTGCCCATGGGAGTTTCCTTTGGCGCGAGCGCGCTTTCAGTGGGAGGCGGCGGATTCACCTTCGACCCGCAGCGGACGCGGGACCGACGCGGCGATCATGGTAGCCCGCCGGGCGGCGGCGGTGCGGCCGAATCTTGCGGCAGGCCAGAGCCCACTTTCTGGTCCGCCGGGCTTGCGCCCAGAAATTAATGAGTGCATACTCATTAATCATGGAATTCGGATACGACTGGCCTTGGACACACGGACATCTTCTCGTCGGACTGCTGGCTCTTTCGGGGCTGGCCCTGGGCCTGTGGCGCCGCCTTCGCCCGGCCTGGCTCGGGGTGCTCGGCCTGATCGGGCTGTGGGGGGTGAGCAGCCACTGGATCATTCATGAGCGCTTCCTGTTCAATCGGCCAATGCCGCTGCCGACGGCGCGCTTCCTGCAAAGTGGCGGCGGACGGGTCCTCGATCTGGGAGCTGGCTCGGGCCGCGCAACGATCGGCGTCTTGCGCGATCGGCCGCGGGCCGAGGTCACGGCGGTCGACATCTTCGCCAACCACTACGGCATCCCCGACAACAGCCGCGAGCGCCTGCTGCGCAACGCCCAGGCAGCGGGCGTGGCCGACCGGCTGCGGGTCCAGGTCGGCGACATGCGTCAGCTGCCATTTACCGACGAGCGGTTCGATGCCGCACTCAGCGTCGCGGCGGTCGATCACTTAAGCCAAGCCGACGTCATGAAGACCTTTGCTGAGGTGCGGCGGGTGCTAAAGCCGGGCGGCGAATTCCTGGTCGTGGCCATCAACCGCGACGGCTGGATGCGCTTCGTCTTCCCCTTGCTGCACGGTCACTACTTCGGCTCGCGGCCGATGCGACTGCGCTGGCTGCAGCGCTTCGCCGACGCTGGGTATGAGCTCATCGAGGAAGGCCAGGTGCCGGGCGCGCTGTACCTGCTGGCCCGCACCCCCAGCACTGTGCCAACCTCGCCGCCCTAAGCGATGGCTCGCAAGCGCACGATTCCCGACGACAGTCTGCTCTCGGCGGCCCGCGCCTGCTTCATCGAGCGCGGCTTCGCCGTCCCGACCAAGGAGATCGCCCGGCGGGCCGGCGTCTCGGAGGGCCTGCTTTTCCAGCGCTACGGCAACAAGGCCGAGCTCTTTCTCACCGCCATGGCGCCGCCCCCCGGCGCCGCGTTTAGCGCCCAGCTGGCCATTGCCCCCGTCGAGGGTATGGCTGGCCTGGTGGCGCTCGGCGAGGCCATGCTCGACTACTTTCGCGGCATCGCCGAGGTGCTGCTGCCGCTGCTCTCCTATCCCGAGTTTCAGTTCGAAGACTTCGCCCAGCGGCATCCTGACTCGGCGCTGTCGGCCATGCGCTGGCAGGCGGTGAGCTACTTCCAGCGGGCCGGCGTCCGCGATCCCGCCGCCTCGGCGCTGCTGCTCATGTCGTCGCTGTTCGGCGTGGTGATGTTCGAAAAGCTCGGCGCGCACGGCGGCGTCATGCCGGCGGACATGGTGCGCCGCATGCTGCAGCGTATCGCCGAGAGTGGCTAGCTGATAACATGCCCGACAGGTCGCTTTGGGGCGGCTTGGGGGCTCGGCAGCATGGGCCAGGGTAGGCAGTCGCTCGTCGGAGCTGGGGCTGGAACTTGCAGCCGGCTAGGCCGTCACTGGCCATGGCGGCGGCTCGCCTGCCTGCCGCTCCTGCTCTTATGTCCGCTCTGTGCTGGAAGCCCAGACGCCGCGCCGGGACCGTCGCTGTTTCTGCCGCCGACGCCGCAGCAAGCCTATCGCCTGTGGAAGGCGCGCTGCCAAGAACAGCTCCGCGCCGCGCAAAAGGCCGTGGCCCCCCTGGCCCCCGAGGTCGGCGCCGGCCAGCTCTTTATCCGGCAGTCGCTGGACACGCACGGGAATGACGAAGCCTACCCACATGAGACGTTTGGCTTCACGACTCCGGATATCGGGTTAGCTAATGGCCAGAGCTTCAGAGTAACGATTCGTGTACGGGAATCCGAACATGAAGATAACGAGATCCCTGCCGTCTGGTATCCAACAATACATGCTCGAATCCCAGTAAGCCCTCGTCGATTCTATCAAAATGAATCTTATCGTCTTGTGCCGATAGACGAGGCAACGAGCAATAAGCCCGGAACCTACTCGTATCATCGACGCAGCAATCACGTGATAGCCAGAGTCTGGGCCCGGCGGCGACCGGCGGATCTGCCGTTTTTGTTGCAGCACTTCGAGCCGGCTGTCGAGGCCTGCCTGGCCGAAGGACGCACGCTGCCGCCCCTGCCCTGCCCTCGCCTGGTCGCGCTGCCGCCGCGCCCCAGGCCAGCCGAGGCGGTGTATCGCCCCGAGCCGCCGCTTACGATCGAAGTCCGTGGGCTGCCCCGCCCGGGGGAGCTGAGCCTGTCGCTGGGGGACTGGCACCAGGCCGAGTGGCGCCCCAAGCTGGCCGCGGCCCGGGGAGGAAGCGACGAGCCGCCGCTGCGGCTGCAGCCGGTGAGCTGGTTTGTGCCGTTTCAGACCCGGCAGCGCCTGAGCTATGCCTTCGAGCCGCGCCCCCCGGAGGAACGGCCGGTCCCTCACATCCTGCTCGGCACCGCGACGAGCCTGCCGATCGACGGGCGGGAGACCTCGGTCCGCGTGCGCCTGAGCTTCGACCAGGCAGGCCAGATCGCGGTCGAGAGCGAACGCCACCTGCCGCCGAGCGACCAGGTCCGCCTAACGCCCGACTGGACCCCGGAGGCCTCGGGCGAGCCCGCTTATCTGCTGCGCAACGGCACCCCGAGCCGACTGCGCGGGACGGGCCCAAGCCACTCCTTCGCCACTCGGCTGGAGTCGCTGCTCGGCGGGGGCTGGCAGGCCTATCCGCCCGTCGTCAACGCCGAAACGCCGAAGGAGGCCGGGCGGCCGCAGAAGGCGTGCGGCAATGTCGAGCTCGTCGAGCATCCGGGCATCGACCCCGGCGACTGGGACTTCGTTCGCCACGGCCAGCCGCTGCGCTTCGAGCCGGGCCGCTATCGCTTCGTCGTGGAGTACGAGCTGGCGTCGGACCCGGGGCCGAGCCAGCACCGCAGCCTGTCAGAGGTCGCGGCGGAGTTTCAGATTCCGGCCGCCGCACGCTGATCAGGTGAGGCCAGCGGGACGCCTCAGCCGGCGATGCCGCCGAGCAGGACGCGGGCGACAAGCTGCGGCGCAAAGAGCTTGGTCGGCGGCTCAAGCATGTGCATGGCGCGCAGGAAGTGCAGGGCCAAGACGCGATCATGGGCGACGGCGTGATGCAGGCGGCCCAGGAACCACTTCATCGCTGCGTAGCCGGGCGGCCGCTGGGCTTCGATCTCGGGGTAGCGCAGGTCTTCGCCGGTCGCCATCAGCCAGGGATTGTCGACGCACTTGGCCAGCCGGACCTGAAAGCGCCGCGACAGTCCCTGCAGCGAGCCCGGCTGCCGCCGCGCTTGTTCCTGCAGGCACTCGCCCAGCTCGATCGCGCCCATCGCGGCCGTGGTCATGCCCTGGCCGTAGATCGGGTTGAAGCTGCAGTGCGAGTCGCCCAGCACCGCCAAGCCGTCGGGAAAGTCGCTCATCCGCTCGTAGTGACGACGCAGGTGGGCGGGAAACTTGTAGCTGTAGATCTCCGACAGCGGCTCGGCGACGCGCAGCAGGCGATGCATGTCGTCGATCGGCAGGCCGCGCGCAAACTCCAAGAAGCCCTCGGGGTCGGTCGGCGGGTGATCGCCCAGCATGCCGGCGACGAGCGAAATCCAGCGCCCGCCTTCGACCGGGGCGATGATGCCCAGGCGCTTGCTGTGCGGCGGCGTGCCGATGATGTAAAGCCCCTTGTACGGCGGCAGCTGATCCGCGGCGGGTGGGCGATACAGGCGCGTGGCATAGGCGACATCGACGCGGATCTTGGTCTCGGTAGGCGGCGTCAGGCCCAGCTCACCCAGCCACTTCGGCGTCGCTGAGCCGCGGCCGCAGGCATCGACCACCAAGTCAGCCAGGATCTCTTCCGGGGTGTCCGAGCCATCGCGCCGCTGCAGCTTGGCCCCGACGATGCGGCGACGATCCGGGCTGGCCAGCAGACCGACCACATCGTGCTGGTCCAGGATGCGGATGCTGGGCCGCGACCGCACGTGACGACGCACCTCCTGTTCGAAGAAGGGCCGCGTCATCATGGTGGCGATGATGCCGCTATTGAAGCGGACTTTATCGACGCCGAAGTGGTGCCAGCGCACCTCCTGACTGAAGTCGACCTGCACCGCGCCGCGCGCCAGCAGGCTCGCCAGCAAGCCGGGGAACAGCCGCTCGAAGAGCTGCTCGCCGCCCTTGAGCAGGCCATGCAGCTGACGCCCCTGCGGCACGCCCTTTCTCGGTGCCTCGGAGTCGGCCAGCTCATCGCGCTCGACGAGCAGCACCTCGTCGAAGTGATCGGTCAGGACCCGGGCCGCCGACAGCCCCGCCATGCTCGCGCCGAGCACAATCGCCTTTTTCCCCAGCCGACCTGCGCCGGCAGTCTGCTTACTCATCTGGTCTCCCTGGTTTTTGACATGACGGTGTGGAACGACAGTGTATCCGCTGCGCGCGATCGGCACGGCTGTGCCGGGACTCGCCAGCCCAGCGGGGCAGCTTTCAGCCCAGCTAGCCAGTACTTAGGGTCCCTCGGGCGGTGACGCGGCGATGAAAGAGGCTTTTGCCAGCCAGAGCGGCAGGCTATGCTGACGACGGCGATTTATGGACTTTCGCCTCGGTGAGGAACCTATGCAGCGATTGTTTCGAGTGTCGTTGGTCACGGCGGGGATGGCGAGCATCGCCGTCTTCGCCCATGCGCAGAGCCCAAACGTCGACAGCACCCTGGTCCTGCGCAGCCCGCGCGGTCAGGTGGTGACGCTGATCCAGCTTAAGCCGGTGGCAGACGGCAACGCCATCATCCAGGTCACGGGAACCAAGACGCCGATCGAGGGCCTGGCCCTGCCCTACAAGCGCAACAGCAACGGCAACTCTGACTTCTACACGACGCAGTGGCGCGGCCGCTCGTTCTCGTTCGTGCAGGTACACCACCAGCATCGCGACCGCTGGGAGCTGTATCTGCCCGGCGACGTCCGCGTCGCGCACCCAGTCAGCGTCGATGAAGCGGCGGGCAAGGCCGCAAACCCAGCCGCCATCTTGAGCCAGCACGAAAAGCAGAAGGCCGATGGCTCGCTGGCTCGCTTCAGCAACTTCTCGCGCAAGGACGAGCAGGCCGAGCACGATAAGACCCTGGCCGAAGCGGTGGCCGAAGCCGACAAGGCCTGCGGCAGCAAGCTCAAGGCGCAGATCGCCTGGGCCTCGGTCAGCGACGATGTGCTCAAGACCTACTCGGTCAGCAGCTTCTGCTCTAGCCCGCTGTCTAGCCTGGCCGCGCTGTGCAAGCGCACCCCGATCGCCGCCGGCATCCTGCGCGACAAGGTCAAAGAGCTGAGCTGTAGCTGGGGCGGCCCGCACAAGCTCTTGCTAAACGGCAGCAAGCTGGAGCTCGCCGTCGATCCCGAAAAAGGCAACCAGGACGAATTCGCCACCCAGGCTCTCGAAGGGCTGGAGGTCGCGGCGCCGCTTAACAAGGCTGCCGGTGAGGCCGCGCCCTGGGGCGATGGGCGCACACTCGGGCAGCGCATCACGCTGGCCCAGGCCGGCCTGTGTACCGACGGCAAAGGCCACTTCGTCCTGCACGTGCCGGGCGGCAACCACGCGCAGCTTTACTATGGCGACAGCAAGCGCATGACCCGCGTGCCGCTGGTCGATGTCCTGGGCGGGGCGACGTTCTTCGATCCGCGCTTCGTCAACCCCACCGCCAATCCCGACTTCCGCGGCACCGACATCCGCGTCCACTCCTCCGTCGATTTCGATGCCGACAAGCGAAGCTGCAGCGCGGTCTGCGGCAAGCAGAAGACCGAGCTACGCGTGCTGCCAGCCGCCGAGGCGACCCCGCTTCTGACCGCCGCCAGCTTCGCGCCGATTCCCAACCTGCACGTGCCGCACGCCCTGGCCCGCGACGAGCGCGGCAACTACTACTACGTCGATAAGGGCTCGACCAGCGCCACCGCCACTGCGTTCCGCTTGTTCGTCGGCCCCAAGGGCAACATGAAGCTGCAGAAGATGACCAACGTCGTGTCGGACTCGCAGGGCGAGATCTTTTCGACCAAGACCGGCGACCTGCGCTTCATCGTCGGCCCCGGCGGCACGCAGTCGACCTGGGTCAAGGGCGCCAGCCGCACCAGCCTGCTCGCGGTGCCGGTCGGCGACAACCTGCACATGATCTGGACCGAGCTTGGCGTCTACGCCGG
>CAZVMD010000360.1:0-7240 GCA_964628555.1 uncultured Myxococcales bacterium
CACGCCGCTCCCGCCTCCTCTCCTCACATCCCTGCCCCGCGCTACGGCAGCCACAGCTCGCTGCGGTAGATCCGCGTCTCGCGCTTCTGCGCTTCCGCCCAGGACCGCTCAGCGCCCTCGGCATCATCGAGCGGTGAAGAGTAGTTGTACAGCACCAGCCGCCGCGGCCCGCCGCCCTCTCCACCACTGCCCGGCACCTCGCCAGCTGGGAACAGCAGCGACGGAAAACAGGTATCGCCCCAGCCGGGTACATCCAGCACGTGCTGGACGCGCAGCGCACCGCGATCGATCCGCCACAGCGCACAGCGCTTCGGCCGGCTGGAGTAATCAAGCAGGTTGAGAGCACTCTCGCCTGCCGACCACGGCGCCTCGGGATGCAGCGCGTAGTGGCCACTCTCCGAGACATTGCGGCGCGCGATCAGATAGAGGTCGTCGCGATGGCGAAAGACCAGCGGCGAGTCGTACTTTTTCGGATCGTTTTCGCAGCGCCACGTCGCAAGATCAGCGGCCGCCGCCGTGCAGATCTTGCTGCCGTAGCCAGACTCATCGCCGGCCTCGTTGCGCACCACGGCATAGAGATCACCGTGACCATCGAGCTCGAAGTCGGCCTCCGAGCCACCACCGCGCAGCACCGCCGGCGCCTCGCCTCGCAGCGGCAGATAGCGCTGACCATCGTCGCTGCGCAACAGCTCAATGGTCAGCGGCAGGCCCGAGAAGTCGTAGATGTGCTCGCCGTTGCGATAGGTGATCAGGAAGGCCTGGCCAGCGCGCTCTTTGCTGCGCCACGGGATGTAGGGCTCCGCGGGGCGATAAAACCCCTGCAGCGGGCTCCAGCTAGCCGCTCCCTGGCGCGTGCTCATCAGCATGCCCTGCGGCTCGAAGCCGAGCGGATTTTCGCCCAGCTTGGCGAGATACAGGTGCAGCCGGCCGCGATACGACAGCAGGCGCGGCTCGCGCAGATCCGCGCCGACCGAGAAGCGCGCCTCAAAGCGCCAGGTCTGCTCATCGCTCGACGAGAACACAAACATCCAGCTGTCGGCAGAAGCGAAGTGATCCTTAGACAAGCGCGTCGCCAAGAAGACCTGACCGTCATGGCGTACCACATCGAGGTTGTTGTTCGACTGCGCACCCAAGCGATCGCGCAGCTCGGTGTACTCGACGGGCAGACCCGGCCCCGGCAGGATGGCCCGCGTCTCGCCCAGCCAGGCCGCAGGGGGCGATGGATCGAGCGGAGCCTGGCTGCAGCCCGCGACCGCGGTCAGCAGCAGCGCAGCAGCAGAAAGTAAGCGCGAGACCGAGCGAGGGAAGGACAGCGGCATGCCCATGCCGTAGCACGCAAGCCCCGGCTTAAGGCAAGCGAAGTCAAACCAGGACTGAGGTGAGCGGGGTTAGCGCGAGACCGGTGGGCGGCGACCGCTGCGACGGAATTCGAAGTAGTCGGCGAGGATCTGACCATGATCGAAGGCCAGCTCGGGCAGCGTCTCTTCGGTGAACGCGCGAACGTTCTTGGCATCATCGGCGGCCTGCGGCTGACCGTGCGCCTGACCGATAAACACCGTCGAGATCGTGTGCCCCCGCGGATCGCGATCGGGCTGCGAATAGGCAAACAGCTGCTCGCGCAGCGTGACGGACAGCGAGGTCTCTTCCAGCGCCTCGCGCACCGCTGCCTGAGCCAGGGACTCGCCGACATCGACGAAGCCCCCGGGGATAGCCCAGCCGAGCGGCGCATGCTTGCGCTCGATCAGGACAAAGGCCGGACGGGTCGGATGAGCCAGGGTGTGCGGGTGATCGAGCAGCTCAATGATGGCGTCGACCGTGCACAGCGGGGTCTTGGGGACGGGCATGCGAGCCTATTTTTCTTTCAGCAGCTTGTTGCCCTTGAAGCGGAAGACCTCGTTGCCGTACTTCCACTCGGCGGCCTTTGAGGCGCCCTTCGGACCGGCATCGCCTTCGAACTCGGGGAAGGCATCGGCGTGATCTTCGAAGACCTTCTTGCGATCGCCCTTGAGCTTCTTGACCCACTTCTCACGCGGAACGCCACCGTCGCTGCCACCGGCCGGCTTCTTGGTCTCATCCGGCTTCTTGGTCTCGTCCGGCTTGCTACCCGCCTCAGGCGGCTTGGCCGCAGCGTCGCCGACCTTACTCTTGGCGGCTTCGCACTCTTGCAGGTCCTCGCGCAGCGGCCGCGTCTTGCCAGCCGTCAGCTCAAAGGGCATCGCCAGATCGACGCCGGCCCCTTCGACTTCCTTGAACGCTGCGACGCAGGCGGTGATCGCATCGCCCAGCGCCTTGCCATCCGGCTTGGGCTGACCCGCCAGATCGCTCACCGTCTTGAACGAGCTGCGCAGCTTGGCCACCTTGGGCAGCAGCGCAACCTTGTTCTTCAGCACCTTGATGGCCTGCGCGTAGTGACCCCGGGCCCAGTGAACGCGCGGATCGTTCGGCGCGCGGTTCATAAGCTCGGTGGCCTGAGTGATCTTGGCCTCGACCTCGCCGGTCTTCTCCTGCTCGATCAGCTTCTCGGCTTCGCGCAGCTGCTTTTTGGCGTCGTGCATCGCCACTTCGCCGGGAGGCGCGCCCTTGGGCAGCTCGCCATCGCAGCCCGGCAGATCCGCGATACGGTTCGTCTTCTTCCAGTTTTCGATCAGGCCGCAGCCGCGATCGGCCTCATGCCACCACTCATTGGCCTGGGCTGTACCGGTTGCCAGCAGGAGCCCCAGTGCAGATCCAAGCATGGGCCCTAGCATACGAACGGAGACAAAAGGAAGCCTTACCATAGCTTACTAAGAGACCATGATCCTCTGGCTGAGGTCAAGAGGTCGGCCGGCTGCAGCGAGACATTTCACGCAGCGCAGCGACCTGGCTCGGCCTTATGCTGCAACACCGCATTGCGATCGCTCGCCGCCGTGGCCAAGAGCGGCTCTTCCCCTCGGTGTGCCCCCTATCTAATTATGTAGGTTCGGCAGCGTTTTTAGGCTGCTTGGTACGGTGCGAGGCAGGGCCTAAGACGGAAACTTGCGCTCCGGCAGGCCGGCTAGCGCTGCGGTGCGCTGCCCTGAAACAGTCGCTGCAAGCGCTTGTAGAGCGGCTGGCGGCCGGGACGAGGGGGCTGGCGATCACGGCGCCCTGCGGCGGGCGATGCCTCTTTGTCTCGCTGGGCCAGTGAAGCCGGCGCCGCCGCTTGGTTAGACTGGCGCGCAGTGACCGCGTGCGACGCGGGCGGCAGCGGCTCCAGCGGACCGTCCCAGCACGGGCCAAAGTTGGGCAGCGCCATGTCTGCGAACGGATCTTCGGGAACCAGCGGCAGAAGCGGCAAGAGCTCGGCGCGAACCTCGTAAGCGCTGGCGGGACGATCGGCAGGACGACGCGCGATCAGCCGCACCATTAGCTCTTCCAGCCGGGCCGGCAAGCGACCGCGGAGCTGCGGCAGGACCTCGGACGGCTTGCGACGTGGCGCGGTCAGGTGCGAGCTCATCATCACCGCCTGGTTGGCGGCCGGGAACGGCAGGTCGCCCAGCATCATCTGCCACAGCAGCATGCCGACTGAGTACAGATCGGAGCGGCCATCGACCGGCTCGTTGGCCAGTGTCTCGGGCGAGATGAAGGCCGGCGTGCCGAGGACATCGGAGGGCCGCGTCGCCGGGCCGCGCAGCCGGGCCACACCAAAGTCGACCACCTTGACGAAGTCGCCATCGACGCTCGGCGAAGGCGGCGTCTTTAAGAGCAGGATGTTGTCCGGCTTGATGTCGCGATGAACGATGCCCAAGGCGTGCGCTTCACCGAGCGCCGCACAGACCTGGGCCATGATGTTCAAGCTCCGCCGCGGCGCCAGCACACCGCGCATCAGCAGCGCGGCCAGGTTCTTGCCCTCGATGAGCTCCATCACCAGGTAGGGCAGGCCGCCGCGCTCGGCTGCCGCCTGCGGACTGCCGGTCGCCGTAGCGCGCGGCATGGCCGAGCTCTCCGTCACTGCGAAGTCGTACAAGCGCACGACATGCGGACTGCGTAGCTCGGCGATCATCCGCGCCTCTTGCAGGAAGCGCTCGCGCATCCGCGGGTCCAGCAGCGCCGAGTGATGCAAGAGCTTCACGGCCACGCGCAGCCCGGTGTCGGCCTCCTCGGCTTCGTAGACGGAGCCGAAGCCGCCGCTGCCCAGACAGCGCAGGACGCGATAGCGCTCGCCGAGAAAGTTGCCCGACAGACCGCTAGTTCCGTCGGGAACCTGGGCCTTGCTGAGGTCAGCGGGGACCGGCGGCGGCTCGCTGGGCAGCTGCTGGATAGAGACCCCTAAGGCCGCAGCACAGCGTATGCAGAAGCGCGCGTCGTCCTCATTGGGGTAGTAACAAGACGAGCAGTCCACAGCGGCAGCGTAACAGCGCCGTATGCGCTGACAATTTTTGTCGCGGCGCGTGGTGACTGGCAGGCTCTGGCGCTAGGGCTGGAACAGCTCGGCGGGAAGCTGCCAGCGCTCAGCTGCGGACTGGCGCGCCGGGATAGGTAGCAGGATCAAAAGCGGCTGCCTCTTGGGATCAAGCCAGGTCAGGACCTGCCGCAGATCCGCTTCGGAAAGCGCTGTGCAGCCCGCCGTCCCAGCACCGGGCGGCGGCGCGATATGCAAAAAAATGCAGCTGCCGGCCCGCGGATGCGGACGCGGACGGGGATGGGCACCGGCTGCCGCGGCAGAGACCAGGTGGTTGTAATCGATGGTCAGGAGCAGCTTGTAGTGCTCGGTCGGCAGGCGCAGCCGCTCGGCCGAGCGCCAGGGCTCAGCCCCCACCGGCGGTACTCGCCGCAGCTGGTTGTAATCGGGGGAGTCGGGATCATCGACGCAGCGATCGCGGTCGTCGATCGCATGGTAGGGCCAGCGCACGCCTTTTGGTGGCGTTGCGGCGTAACCCCACAGCTCGCCCAGGGCAAAGACACCGGCCGGCGAGCGACCATCGCCTTCGCGCTTGCGCGGCCCCAACGCAGCGGCACTGGAGGTCGCCTCATCGCGATCGCTGCGCCAGGCCATGCCGGCTCGCCCGACCCAGGCCAGAAGCGGCGCACCCACGCGAATAAATGGAGCACCCGGTCGCGGCCGGGCAAAGCGCTGCAGCTGCGCCTGCGCCTGATCCCAGTCCGCGCTCTGCACCAAGAGCAGCTGCTCGGCCCGCGCCAGCAGCGCTGCTTCGGCAGGCAGGGGCTGGGCTGGCTGCTCCCCCTTGGCTATCGCCAGCGCAGACGGAAGCGCCAGCAGCGAGACCACCAGCGCGAGTCCCGATCGCGCCGCCAACTAGCTCAGGTCTTCTGGCAGGAGCGACTTGCGCGCCGTGTTCGCCGCCCGCGCCAAGCGCAGCGACTTGCGGTACAAGTCCCCCGCCTGCTCGCTGTCGCCGCGCGCGAGGTACAGGTCGCCCAGGCGGATGTAGCAAGCCGCCATGCCGAACAGGTCGCCTAGCTTTTCCTTGCGCGCCAGGATGCGACGATAGCGGCGCTCTTCCTGCTGCGGGCTGGGGCTCAGCTCTTCCGAAGAGACGGCCAGGGCCAGCTCGCTGCTGACCTCGGCACCCCGTCCATCACGACGGCGATCGCCCTCTGGGCCAGCGAAGGAAGGACCAAACAACGAGGGTTGGGACATACCTGTTTGGCTATCATCCGCCCACCCGGCCGGCAAATTTTCTACCGGCCGAAAGCGCACCGATCCGCGGTCGCGGTCTGCGGTTTAGGCGCGCGGATGATGCTTCTTGTAGACCCGGCGCAGCGTCGGCGAATCGATGTGGGTATAGATCTGCGTGCTGCTGATGTCGGCGTGCCCCAGCATGGCCTGCACCGCGCGCAGGTCGGCGCCCCGGTTGACCAGATGGGTGGCAAAGGTGTGGCGCAGCACGTGTGGATGCGCCGCCGCATCAAGTCCCGCCGCCCGGGCATAGCCGGTGATCAGCTTCCAGAAGCCCTGCCTCGTCATCGGTCCCCCGCGCTCAGTGACAAACAGCGCCGAGTGGACGCGCCCGCCCAGAAGCTGTGGGCGCGCCTCGCTGAGATAGCGCGCGATGGCCTCGCGAGCCACGGCGCCAAGCGGCACGATGCGCGTCTTTTGTCCCTTGCCGACCGTGCGCAGGTAGTCCTGCTGCACATCTTCGCCGCGCAGGCTGATGAGCTCAGACACGCGCAGACCCGTGCTGTACAGAAGCTCCAGCATGGCGGCATCGCGACAGCCCCGCGGCTTGCGAACATCGGGAGCCCGCAGCAGCGCCTCGATCTGCTCGCTGCTCAGCGCCTTGGGCAGCGGTCGCCCCAGGCGCGGCAGGCTGACCTCTTCGGCGAAGTCGTGGTCGATCAGGTTTTCGCCCCGCAGGTAGCGCGACAGCCCGCGCAGCGCCACCAGCATCCGGGCCTGCGAACGCAGGCTAAGCTCGGCCGCCCCCAGGTGCACGGCAAAGGCCAGGGCGTGGCGCGCGCTGATCTGTCGGATGTCGGCTTCAGCCGCTGCATCGTAGCGCTGCAGAAAGTCGGCGAAGTGCGCCAGATCGCGGGCATAGGCCAGCAGCGAATTCTTGGCCAGGCCACGCTCTAGCTTCAGCACATCGAGATACCCATCCACCGCAGAAGCGAGCGACCAAGCTCGCCCAGCGGACGCCGGCAGGGGCGACGCCGGAAGCGATGCGGAGCGCGCCGAGCTTGTACCTGTGGCGGCCGCGGCCAAGGCAGGCGAGGGCACAACCGGCGAGGCGATTTTTTTTTTGCGTGCAGCCATGCTCAACCCTGAAAAAGTCGGGCAACCCAGCGAAGTTTCCGACGAAAAAGGCCCCGATCTCGGCCGCCGCGAGCGCGTTGACAGGCCGGGGCGCAGCGTGGTACGGAAAATCGCATCATTTAATCACCATGCGTAGGACGCCAGGCAAGCTCTTAGCCCCCGTGCGGAGCGAAGCCGCTGCCCCGTCCTCCCATCCGTTCCCCCAAGAAGGAGCAACAACATGGCTGCCACCCCGACCTCCGCCTCTGACCTCTTCGACAACATCCTGCCTGCTTCGATCGCCAAGAACCCGGCGGCAGCGCAGGCGGTTGGTGCGGTCTATGTGTTCAAGATCACCGGTGAAGGCGGTGGTGAGTGGACCGTCGATCTGAAGTCCGCCGCCCCGAGCATCAGCAAGGGCGTGGGCGCGGGTGCCGAGTGCACCATCGAAGTGACCAACGCCGACTTCGTGTCGATGCTGCAGAACCCCAACCTGGGCATGCAGCTGTTCATGCAGGGCAAGCT
>CAZVMD010000361.1:0-7187 GCA_964628555.1 uncultured Myxococcales bacterium
TCGCGGTGCACGATGCCCTTGTCGTGGACCGCCTGCATGCCAAGCGCGATCTGCTGCGCGATCTTTAGGGCCCGCAACAGATCGAGGCGGTGCTCCTCGGCCTTGCGCAGGATCCGCCCCAGCGTCGGCCCCTCGATGTACTCCATGACCAGGTAGGGCCGGCTGTCTGGCAGCACACCGAAGTCCGAGATGTACACGATGTTGGGGTGCACGATCTGCGAGGCCAAGCGCGCCTCTTGCAAGAAGCGGCGCTGGTCTGTCTCGCTGCGGTGCTTGGCCAGCACCTTGACCGCCACTGTACGGCCAAGCAGGCTGTGGCGGGCGCGATAGACGACGCCCATGCCGCCGTGACCGATGCGGGCCTGGATCTCGTAGCGCTCGGACAGCGTCGTGCCCAGCAGCCCATCCGGCTCGTCGCCCGCGGGTACAACCGAGGACTCCGGCGGCGCTGGGGCGGCACTCGCTAGGGCCAGCGCGGAGGTCGGCTCCTCGGCACACACATGCTGCGTCGCCGTCGGGTACACCGCGCCACAGTGTGGGCAGCGCACCGAGCCTGCGGGAGCTGGGGGACCGAGGGCAGTGTTGCTCATCTACTCCTGGACCTTACCCACTATATCCGAGGTCCGAGCGACGATGGGGCGCGGTGAGTCGCCGGCTGTGGCGCCGGCTCTAGCCACGACCGCGCAGCAGCCAGCCAGCCCGACAGCTAGCTGGGCCCGACCACGCCCGGCCCGGCGCAGTGGCGCGGAAGTCCTTAGGGTCTATGGTTGTTGTCTACATGGTGCTGCCGAGCTCAAAGACCGGTCCGGCGTTCCTGCTCAGCTGCGGGCTGCACGCCGGCCTCGCTTGGGCGCTGTGGCACCAGGTCGTTCCGACGACAAAGCCGCTGTTGCCAAGCCGCCGAACGACGACCATCGAGCTTTTGCCGCGACCGCCGCGACCAGCGCCGACCGCTCAGCTGCCACCGCCGCCGCCACGGCCGCCGCTATCGCCACCGCCGGTTCCGGCGAGCCCCCAGCTGGCCATGGCCACCGCGACGACCAGTCAGCCGGCGCGAGAGCGCCCGCGCGCCACCCCCGCGACCGCCCCCAGCCCAGTCAGCGAGCCGCCGCATCCCACGCCTGCGCCGACCCCGCCGCCGACCACCGGCCGCATCGATCTGTTTCCGCAGTCTGCCCTGTGCCAAGCGATTGGCTGCAGTCAGGGCAAGCCGCCGGCTCCCGGCCAGGGCTTGGCCTCGCACCTCGCTGAAGAACAGGCGCAGCGCGAGGGGCTGGCAGCGGTCCGCGAAGGTCGCGTGGCCCCCGGCTGGCGTGAGGTCGAGCACGATCTCGAGAAGCTGTTTACCCCCAAAGCCGAATCGGTCAGCAGCGCTTCCCGCGGCGAGCTAGCGCTGCGCCAGCTCGTGCGTCCAGTCACGCCCGCGCCCGAGACCAGTCAGACCGGCTGGCTCGTGCGCCAAATCGATGTGAACCGACTAATGGCTGAAACTCGCGCTGCCCAGGACGCCTATGACGAAGCCGCCGTCGGACGCGAAGCCGAAGTGGAGGTCGAGCTCGACAGCGCTGGGGCCGTTGTCGCGGTGCGCCTGCTCCGCGCTTCGGGCTCACGCGAGTTCGATCGCGAGGCGCTGCGCGCGGTGCAGCAGGCAGTCCGCGTGCGGCCGCTGCACGACCCGCAGGGTCCGGTGATCGCGCGCTATGCCCTGCGGGCCGAGCTTGCCGTCAACCTGCCGCGCAGTGACTCCAGTGTCTTGAGCCTGGGGGGCACATTTGACGAAGTCAGCGGCAAGGCCAACGTGCGCATTCCCTTCAAGAAGCGCCTCAAGACACACATCCGCCTGATCTCTGTGCGGCGCAAGCTGGGAAGCTCAGCGCCGTAGGCTGCGTTGGAAGCGGCGTCGAGCACGATCTTGGATCGCCGCGAGCCCCTCGGCGCGCTCAGTCGTTGCCTTCGAGATCGGGAAACAGCGACGCGGTGCGCGCCACCGGATCGCGTGGGCGCAGGCCCAGATGTTCGTACGCGCGACGGGTTGCCATGCGGCCGCGCGGCGTGCGCATCAGGAAGCCCTCTTGGATCAGGTACGGCTCGTACACGTCTTCCAGCGTGTCCGATTCTTCCGAGACCGCCGCCGCCAGCGACTCGATACCGACCGGCCCGCCATCGAAGCGCTCGATCAAGCAGCGCAGCAGCGAGCGATCCATGTCATCAAGCCCCAGCGCATCGACCCCCAGCCGCGACAGCCACTCGCCGGCCGGCCCCGGCAGAATCTCGCGCACCCCGGCCACCTCGGCGAAGTCGCGCACTCGACGCAGCAGGCGATTGGCGATGCGCGGCGTGCCGCGGGCCCGCTGACCGATGACCAGACAGGCCTCGCGATGGATGCGAATGCGCATGCGATCGGCCGAGCGCTCGACGATCTCGGCCAGCTCGCGCGGGGCGTAGTAGTCCAGGCGCAGCACGATGCCGAAGCGATCGCGCAGCGGCGAGGTCAGAAGCCCGGTGCGCGTCGTCGCTCCGACCAGCGTAAAGCGCGGCAGCTTCATATGGATCAGCTGCGCCGCCGGACCTTCGCCGACCGGGATCTCGATGCGATAGTCCTCCATCGCCGGGTACAGATACTCTTCCACCACCGGCTGCAGGCGATGGATCTCGTCGATGAACAAGACATCGCGCTCACCCAGGCTGGTTAGGTAGCTGGCCAGCGTGCCCTTGTGCTCGATCGCCGGTGCCCCGACTGGCCGCAGCGTGACGCCGAGCGCAGTGGCAATCAGGTGGGCCAGCGTCGTCTTGCCCAGGCCCGGCGGGCCGCAGAACAGGACGTGATCCAGAGCCTCGCCGCGTCGGCGCGCTGCCTCGACAAACACCTTGAGGTTATCGACGACTTTCAGCTGACCGATGTACTCGCCAAAGCTCCGCGGGCGCAGCGCGGCGTCGAACTGATCTTCGCTATGGGCAGCCGAGGGATCGAGCTCAGGCAAGCGCGCCGGCACCGCCCCCGAGGCATGCACGGCGACCGGGGCCGAGGCCGCATCGCGCACCGGCTCGACATGACGTTTGCGTGGCATGGCGGGCACTGTGCCATAGCCCACTTGGCGATGGAAAAGATCGGCGGCAGTAGGTGAAGCAGGCCGGGTCCGGCTCGGCTGGCCAGCGGCTACTCGTCGTCGTCGAGCTTGGCGTCGAGCAGGCGGAAGAACTGCGACGGCGTCTCTTGCGTCCCGGGCTGCGAGACATCCGACTCATCGAAGAGCACCGACTGCTTCTTCTTGGCGCCCTTGCCCGGCATCGCGCTCGCCGCTGGCTTGGCGGCCGCTGGGCTAGCCTTGGCCGGAGCCTTCTCGGCCACTGGCTTGGCGGCAGCAACTGGCTTGCTGGCCAGAGCAGCACCAGTGGGTGCGGTCGCGGCGGGCTTGCCTGCGCCCTTGCTCTCGCTGGGCTTGCTGGCGGCGACCGCCTCAACCGGCTTGCTGGCGGCGGCCTTGCCGGGGCTGGCGGCGGGGGCAGCGACGGCAGGCGCTAGCGGCTCAGGCTTGCTGGTAGAAACCGCGGCCAGCGGCTTGCTGGCGGCGGGGCTGGTCGACTTGCTGGCCACCGCCGGGCTGCTGGCGGCGGTGCTTGGCGTCGCTGCGGCGGACTTCGGTGCTGCCGCGACCGGCGTCGCCGTAGCCTTGCTGCCACTCACGCTCGCTGAGGCGGCCGGGGCAGTAGCCGCGGCTGGCGTCGCGATCACCGGGATCGACCCCGTCGGCTTGGCCACGACCGGCGCCGCAGCGGCCGGCTTGCTCTCTACTGCCGGCTTGCTCGCACTCGGCTTGGCCACTGGCTCTGCAACGACTGACTTGGCGACAGCCGGCTTAGCCTCAGCCTTGGTCGGCGCGGGGCTAGCGACGGGCGCTGTCGTCGTGGGCTTGCTCGCGGCCGGGGCCGCACTGGCGGCCGGTGGAGCGGCGGGCGGCGGCTCGGTGCTGATGATCTTGTGCTGTGTCGACAGCCGCGGCGTGCCCGTCGTCGCCGAGACCGAGGTCACAATCGACGAGGTCTGCGGCACGGCTGGCAGCGAGATGATCTTGTTGAGCTGCGAAGGCCGGCCCAGCGGCGCTGCGGCAGGGCTCTCGCTGCGCGCGGGGGGGTCGGGCGTCACGACCGCGGCCAGTGCAGCGGCGCGCGGCGACAGGGCTGGCTCAGGAGCCGGCTCGGGGGCAGCGGCCACCGGAGCAGTCGGCACCGCCGGGGTCGCCGCCGTCCGTCGGCCCCGCTCGCCAGCTGGGCTGGCCGCCGGGGCAGCCGCCTTGGGTTCCTTGGGCGCCACCTGGCCACGCACCGCCGGCGCAGCCCGCGAAGTCACCGGCTCGGGCAAGAGCTCAATCGGCGAGGTCTCGACGTCGAACTCGGGCAGCAGAGCGGCGCGCACTTCGGCGCCGCGCGACCGCGGTGGGGGCGCGGGTGCCGGGGCTGGAGCCGGAGCCAGCCGTGCATCCATGTCGATAATCGGTGCCGCCAGTCCCCGCCCCGACGAGCGCGTGCCGGGTAGCTCGCGCCGCTGCTCGACCGCCAGATCCGACAGCAGGCGCGTCTGATCCTCGTTGATCGTCGGGCTCACCGGCTCAGCCGAGCGCCAGGCCGAGGTGGCTGGCGGCGGGGCCTGGGCTCCGGCGCTCTGCAGCGAGGTCAGCACCGGCGCCAGATCATTGTCGAGGAAGTTCAGCAGCTGCTGCAGATCGTTGACGAAGGACTCGGCCAGCGGCTGGTTGCGGCGCAGCGCGTCAAACGCGCCCCAGTACGGCGAGCGCAGGTTGAGGTTGATGCTGGTCGCCTCGAAGTAGGCTTTGACCGCGCTCAGCTTTTCCAGCAGGCGGGCCCGCAGCGCCCGCAGGTCTGCCCCAGGGGGCGGTGTCGACGGCGTAGAAGGGTGCATCATGTTTGAGGTTCTCGCATCTTCTACGCCAAGGCAAGCGTCAAGGCCGCAGGCCGCAGAGGCCATAGGCCCACCCGCGAGCGGCTGCTGCCTGCTCAACTCGGCGCGC
Source organism: uncultured Myxococcales bacterium (assembly GCA_964628555.1). Classification (GTDB taxonomy): domain Bacteria; phylum Myxococcota_A; class Polyangia; order Palsa-1104; family JAEUJZ01; genus JAEUJZ01. Next base: position 5,028 of record CAZVMD010000361.1, read on the forward strand.
GCCACAAGCCCGCGATCGCCCTCGGCCTGGCCTCGCCCCCGACCTGGCCCGCCGCCGCCCCCCAGCGCTACTACGTATGCAGCCTCGCCCCCCTGCGCAGACTACTTACACTTCCAGTCGGCGATGGCCTTCTTCACTTCGGCGGCGAAGAAGAAGCCATCGGCATTCTTTTCGCCCAGCGCCTGCGCCTTCTGGGCCAGCGGGCAGGCCTCAGCCGCCTTGCCCTTGGCCGCGACGATCTGCGCCTTCGTCCAGACGTTGAACCAGTCTTCTTTCATGCCGATCGAGCGGTCGATGAGCGACATCGCTTGATCGAGATCCTTTTTGCTCTCAAGCAGGTAACGAGCCGCGTTGTTCCACGGGCGCCAGGCGTTGTTCTCAAGCGCCTTGATGCCAGCTGCCACCTGCGCATCGGTCCCAGCCTTGATCGGGATCGAGACGCGGACTTTTTCCCACTCCAGATCGAGCGAGGTCGTCGACTCGGTGGTGTTGTTGAACACGAAGGTCAGGCGCTCGCGGGCCGGGCTCGGCTGCGGCTTGGCCTCGAAGCGCAGCTGATCGAGATCCTGCTTGTACTGATCCGTGCCGCCCTGGTTGGGGTTCTTGTTGAGGATCAGCGTCCAGCCAGCTGCCGTCGGAATCGAGAACAGGGCATAGGTCCCGGCCGGCACCGGCTTGTCGGCCACCGTGACGTCCTTGCTGAACGTGATCTTGGTCGCGGCATTGGCGCCGGTGCGCCAGAGCTGACCGAAGGGCACCACGCCGCCCCACACCTTGCGGCCTTTCACAGCTGGGCTGCTGTAATCGACGCTGACCTCGGTCAGGCCGACCATCTGGCTGACCTTGGCGTTGGGGCTGGGACGCGGCAGATCAAGCTGCTGCGCCGACGCGACGGGAGCGTAGGCCGAAAGAGCGAACACCGCGCCCGAGAGCGCCATCGACAGACGAAGCGAGTGCGACACGAATGCCTCCTTGGGAAACGACTGAGCTGAGTGCTGCGGAAGAGTCCTGATCGGTGCGACCGGGACTGAGGTGAGTACCTAGAAGATGTTTACAAGTGAAGCTGCGAACGCCCCCACGGAGGTGTTCTGCACGGCCGGGGCCCCCGCTTTCCCGTGACCTTTTTTGAGTCGGGTCGCCTCAAAAAATGTCCCGGGGCGGCCCCAGCCTTACTTACTTCTTGTTTTTGGCGGCGTTGAGGCGGGCTTGGAGGAGATCGCCGAAGGTGCCGAAGCGCTGGGGGGCCGATGCGGACTGCGCCAGGCTGGCCACTGCGGCTTGCTCTTCGCGACGCGCGCTGTGGCGGGCGGCGAGTTCGAGCGCCATGCGGCGCTTGTCGCGATCGATCAGCTTGACCACGACGTCGATCTTCTGGCCCGGGCTGACGGCGTCCTTGGCGTGACGCAGCTTGCCGCCCTTGCCCTGGGCATCGGCCAGCTCGCTGATGTGCAGCAGGCCCTCGACGCCCGGCGCGATCTCGATGAAGGCGCCGAAGTCTTCGCAGCGCATGACCGTCCCTGCGTGCTGGCTGCCGAGCGCAAAGTCCGTCTCGACATCCGACCAGGGATCCTTGGCCAGCGACTTTAGCGACAGCGAGATGCGCTCGCCTTTTTTGCCATCGCCGGGCTCAAGCTTGATGACCTGGACCTCGATGTCCTGGCCAATCGCCAGCACATCCTTGGGATGGCGCGCGCGCTGGAACGACAGCTCGCTGACGTGCAGCATGCCCTCGATGCCGCCAAGATCGACGAAGGCGCCGTAGTCCTTGAGCGCCGTGACCTTGCCGCGCAGCACCGCGCCGACCGCCAGCTTCTTGCGCAGCTCGACGGCTCGCTCCTGCGCCTCGGCTTCGAGCAGCGTGCGCCGCGACAGCACCAGGTTCAGGTTCCGGCCCTCTTCAAAGCGCGTGATCTTAAAGCGCAGGCGCTGCCCAACGAAGATCGCCGCGTCTTCAACATGACGCAGCTCAAGCTGCGAGATCGGGCAGAAGGCGCGCGCCCCGGCCACCTGGACCTCGACGCCGCCTTTGACCACGGCCGAGACCAGGCCCTCGATCGGCAGACCGATCTCAAAGGCCTGGCGCAGCTCCTGCGTGCCCTTGGCATCGCCGCGGCCGAGCATGCGGCGCAGGATGATGCCACCCGAGCGACCGTCGATCTC
>CAZVMD010000362.1:0-3100 GCA_964628555.1 uncultured Myxococcales bacterium
GGCGCCGGTGGACCGGGCGTCTGCAAGTCGCAGGCGGACTGGAAGGCGGAAGCCGACAAGATGTGCAGCTCGCGCGGGCTGACGCTAAAGAACGTCACCTACGGCGCTGCTTGCCGTCGCCCGGACGGAACGCCTGGCCACAGCGACATCAAGTTTGAGTGCTGCCCTGGCACGCCGCCGCCGCCCCCGCCGCCGCCGATGTGCATCACCCAGAGCGTCAGCGATCCCTCGGTGTGCAAGAGCGAAGCGGACTGGAAGACGGCCGGCGAGGCCTTCTGCAAGTCGAAGATGCTGACCCTCAAGAGCGTCAAGGTCGGCGCGGCCTGCACTGGCCCGATGACCCGCGGCTTCAGCGGCGCCACCTTCGAGTGCTGCCCCGGCACGCCGCCGCCGCCGCCCCCGCCGCCGATGTGCGTCAAGTACACCGACGGTGGCACCACGACGACATGCAAGAGCGACGGTGACTGGAAGATGTCCGGTGAGCGCTACTGCGCCTCGAAGATGCTGACGCTGAAGAACATCACCTTCGGCATGGCCTGCATGATCTCGGGTGGCCGCGGCTTCAACAGCGCGACCTACGAGTGCTGCCCGGGCACGCCGCCGCCTCCTCCACCTCCTCCGATGTGCACGACCGACCTGGTTGGTGGGGCCGGCGTCTGCCGCTCGGAGCCGGACTGGAAGGCGGCCGCCGAGGCGTTCTGCAAGATGAAGGGCTCGACGCTGAAGAACATCAGCTTCGGCGCCGCCTGCTCGTCGGGCATGACGCGCGGCTATAGCGAAGCGAAGATCGAGTGCTGCAAGTAAGCAGCGCCTAGCTTCGCTACGCGAGCCGGCTCCTGTCCCCCGCAGCCTGCGGGGGGTCGGGAGCCCAACAAAGGGAGAAGCCCAGCCGGGTTTCTCCCTTTGTTTTTGTGCGCTTGCTGGCGTGCGGTCCGTTCGCTAGACCGCCTCGCTGGAATGTGCGTTGATCGCTGTCATGAAGCGAACACTGACGATTTCCGATCATCTGGGCTTTCAGTGGACGGTACTGCGAACCACCTTGGCGGGTGGGCTCTTGGGCTTTCTGCACGCGGTCGTGGGTAGCTCCTCGGGCTATCTGGCTGAGGTCAGTGGCCTGCGCGGCGGCTGGGCCTGGCTGTATGGCGCGACGGCAGTGGCTCTGTTGGGCAGCGCGGCTCTGCCTCCTCAGCACCGGCGGGACAAGGCGTGGATCCTTTCCTGTGCGGTCCTGGCCGGGGCGGCAAGCGGCTTCGGGGCGCAGCAGGCCTGGACGCATGAGTGCTGGGCGATGGCGGGCACGGCAGGGGTGGCGCTGGCGCTGTCTCTGTACCTGGCGCGCGGCCTGGGAGTGCTGCGCGGGCTCGGCATGCTGGGGCTGGGATCGCTGGCGGCGATCGTCGCGCAGCGGCTGCCGGCTGCCCTCGGCGCCCAGGATGCCTTTCTGGAGCTACCGCGCAGCCTGGCCTCGCTGCTGTCGGGCCTGGGCGTCGGCTTTGTCGTGGGGAGCGCGACCGTGGTCCGGCACCTGCAGCTTGTTCGCTCGACCCAGCTCGACAAGGAGCTGAAGGCGCTGCTGCCCGCCGCACCGGCCAGCGATGAGATCGCCGGCCTGGTGCTGCAGGCGGTGTCGTCCTATCAGCAGGCGACGGAGGCGCTGGAAGAACACCCGCAGGCTAAGGCGGCGGCCAGCGACCTAGTCAAGAAGATCGCTCGCTTCGGCAAGAAGTGGCAGGACATCGAAGCGCAGACCAAAAAGAGCGAGCGCACCGAGCTCGAAAAGCGCGTGGCAGATCTCTCGGCTCGGCGGGAAGCAGCCAGCGATGAGGGCGTGCGCAGCGAGTATGAGCGGGCCCTGTCGGCGCTGCGTGAGCAGCTCACCTACCTCGATGAGATCGAAAAGGGGCGGCAGCGCGCGATTGCTCGCCTGCACCATCAGGTCGCGACCCTGGATCGCCTGCGCTTGGCGGCGGTGCGGCACCGCTCGGTCGGCGCGGCCAAGCTGGGCGAGGAGCTCAAGACGGTGGTCGATGAGCTGAATCAGGCGGGACAGGACCTCGATACGGCGGCTGAGCTAGCTGAGCTGCCAGGCTAATCGCCAAGCCGGCTGCCGCCCGACTGAGCTTGTGACCCGTGGCTAGCGCGGCACAACAAGGCGCATCGGCTCTGAGCTTTTCTGCTAGCGTCACCCCTCCGCAGCCCTCCCCCCTGTCCAGCTGCACCTGACCATGGCTGATGACCTCGCCGCACTCGGGCTCTAGCGATGCCGACGCCGCACGCCGACGTTGAGGCACAGCGCCTATCGCTGCAAGCCGCGCTCGATGGCCAAAAGACTCAGACCGAGCGCAATCGCCTGGGGCAGTTCGCGACGCCGACGGGGCTGGCGCTGGACATTGTGCGCTACGCCAAGCAGCAGCTGTCGCCTCGTAGCCGGGTGCGCTTCCTCGATCCGGCGCTCGGCACTGGCGCGTTCTATTCCGCGCTGCGGCAGGTCTTTCCGGCCTCGCGGATCGCCGACGCGGTGGGCTTCGAGCTCGATCCGCACTACGGCCTTCCGGCGCTGCGCCTGTGGCAAGACCGCGGGCTCACGCTGCGCTTGCAGGACTTCACCGAAGCGCAGCCCGAGGCTGGCTTCAACCTGCTGATCTGCAATCCGCCGTACGTGCGCCATCACCACGTAAAGGCGGACAAAAAGCTGCGCCTTGGTCAGCGCACCGTCGAGACTAGCGGCCTGCGACTGAGCGGCCTGACCGGGCTTTATGGCTACTTTCTGGCGCTTAGCCAGGCCTGGCTGGCGGAGGGGGGGCTCTCCGGCTGGCTGATCCCCAGCGAGTTTATGGATGTGAACTATGGCGCCGAGCTCAAGCGCTACCTGCTGGGCCACGTGACGCTGCTGCACATTCACCGCTTTGATCCGAGCGATGTGCAGTTCGCCGATGCTCTGGTCTCGTCTGCTGTGGTCTGGTTCCGCAAGACGCCGCCACCTATAGGGCATCGGGTGCGCTTCAGCTTCGGCGGATCGCTCAGCGCACCGGCCCAGAGCCGCGAAGTCCCTGCCGATGTGCTCCTGCACGAGCCGAAGTGGACGCGCTTTCCGCAGTCC
>CAZVMD010000362.1:3200-7168 GCA_964628555.1 uncultured Myxococcales bacterium
GCTTGCCGCGTATCTAGCGGAGGGCCGGGAGCGCGGGCTGCACGAGCGCTACCTGTGCCGTCATCGCTCGCCCTGGTACGCGCAAGAGCAGCGACCGGCGGCGCCGATCGTCTGCACCTATCTTGGTCGCGGCGATGCCCGCACGGGCCGCCCCTTCCGGTTCATCTTGAATGCGTCCCGCGCCACGGTCGCCAATGTCTACTTGGCGCTGTATCCACAGCCGCACCTGGCGAGCGCGCTGGCCGCCGATTCGGGTCTACTGCGTCGCGTCTGGGAGGCGCTGAACCGCATTCCCGCCGAGCGGCTGCTGGGCGCCGGCCGGGTCTACGGCGGCGGGCTACACAAGCTCGAACCCAGAGAGCTGGCTAGCGTCCCGGTGCCTGAGCTGGCGGAGCTATGACGGCGTCTGCAGGCGCCTTGGCCTCTGGGCTGGGCTGTAGGCCGGGTCAGGGGGCCGAGGCGTAGCGGGCTAGGGGGACTAGGCTTTTTCGGGGGTGGGGGGAGTAAGGAGGCCGGGAGTGAGGAGGCCGGGGGAGGGGCTGGGGGCGCCGGGGCTGGCGTCGCTGCGGTTCGGCAGTGGCCGACTGGGACGCTGGGGCAGGGTGCCGCCCTTGATGACGACGTCGATGTCATCGCCAGACAGCGTCTCGTTGGTCAGCAGCGCCTCAGCCAAGCCCTTGAGCTGGTCCAGATGGCTCTCTAGCAGCGAGCGGGCCTGGCCGTACTGATGCATGACGATGCGCTTGACCTCCGAGTCGATGATCTGCGCCGTCTCCTCGGAGTAGTTCTGGCTCTGGCCAATCTCACGGCCGAGGAAGACGTGCTCTTCGCGGCGGCCGAAGGTCAGCGGACCGAGCTTCTCGCTCATGCCCCAGCTGCACACCATCTTGCGGGCTAGGTCGGTGGCGCGGTCGATGTCGTTGCCAGCTCCAGTCGTCAAGTGGCCGAAGATCAGCTCCTCGGCGACGCGGCCGCCCATCAGCACGCAGATCGTGCCCTCGGCCCACTCCTTGGTGGCGTTGAGGCGGTCTTCGACCGGTAACTGCTGCGTGACCCCCAGCGTCGGGCCACGCGGGATGATCGTGACGCGGTGCACCGGATCGGCATTGGGGATCAGGCGCGCTACCAGCGTGTGGCCGGCCTCGTGATAAGCGGTGATCCGCTTCTCTTTCTCGGAGATGACCATCGACTTGCGCTCGGGGCCCATGAGGACCTTGTCCTTGGCCTCTTCGAAGTCGCGCATCTCGACCATGTTCTTGTCGCGGCGGGCGGCGAGCAGGGCGGCCTCGTTGACCAGCGACTCCAGGTCGGCGCCCGAGAAGCCGGGCGTGCCGCGCGAAACCACGGCGAGATCGACATCCGGACCGATGGGCACGCGGCGAGCATGCACACGCAGGATGCCCTCGCGGCCCTTGACGTCGGGGCGCGGCACAACGATGCGGCGGTCGAAGCGACCGGGGCGCAAGAGCGCCGGGTCGAGGACATCGGGACGGTTGGTGGCGGCGATCATGATGACGCCGTCGTTCGACTCAAAGCCGTCCATCTCGACGAGGAGCTGGTTCAGCGTCTGCTCGCGCTCGTCGTGTCCGCCGCCCAGGCCGGCGCCGCGGTGACGGCCGACGGCGTCGATCTCATCGATGAAGATGATGCAGGGGGCGTGGCGCTTGCCCTGCTCGAACAGGTCGCGGACGCGGCTGGCGCCGACACCGACGAACATCTCGACGAAGTCACTGCCCGAGATGCTGAAGAACGGCACGCCGGCCTCCCCAGCGATGGCGCGGGCGAGCAGCGTCTTGCCGGTGCCCGGCGGGCCCATCATCAGCACACCCTTGGGGATGCGCCCACCGAGGCGGGTGAACTTCTTGGGATCCTTGAGGAAGGCGACGATCTCTTCTAGCTCGTCCTTGGCCTCTTCGACCCCGGCGACATCGGTGAAGGTGACCTTGTTCTGGCTGTCAGACAGGAGCTTGGCCTTGGCCTTGCCGAAGCTCATGGCCTTGCCGCCGCCGGCCTGAATCTGTCGCATGATGACGTAGAACAAAAAGACGATGACCACCATCGGCAGCAGGCTGCCGAGCAGCAGCGTCAGCCAGCCGCTGTCATCGCGCTTTTCGAGCTCGTAGTGGATGCCGGCCTTGTCGAGGGCGGCCAGCACATGACCCTGCGAGAGCTCGGAGGGTCCCACGAGCTTGACCTTGTCGTCAGGCGGCTGCTTCTTGTAGCTGACGATGTACTCCTGTCCGTCGATGCGGACGTTTTCGATCTGGGTCGGCGACTTCTCGATGGCCTGCATGAAGTCGCTAAAGCTGGGGCGTTTTTCGCCCTGACTGCGGGCGCCCAAAATCAGCTCATAGGCGACGACGAAGGCCAACGCCATCATCACCCAGACCAGGACTGTCTTCTGCGTCTGACGCAACACACACCTCTTGAAACTAGAAGGGGGAGACTTCGCAGCCTACCGTCGGGGGAGCTGGCTGCTTTGAGGCTCGCGCCGGTTCACCGTTCATTACTACGCCGTATCACCACCCCGGTGCGAAGTCTTGCCATTATTGCACAGCGAGGGTGACAGTCAACCTAAGCATCGGCTTGCCAGCCGTCGAGGACTTGCGTAGATCGGCCCGGCTGCGCGGGGTCGCTGGGCGGCTGCGCGGGGACTTGCGGACCCGGCACAGCACAGGGGATGAGGAGCAGCTCGCGGTCGCGCTCCACCCGGCCACAGCCTGGAAGGTCCAGCCATTTTCGCCCGGCGGTGCTGGCACAGAGCTGTCGCAGGGCGGCCAGGTGACGAGCGCTTAAGCCCGAGCCGACGATCCGTTGCAGGACGCGAGCGAAGATCGCGGGGGCGAGCTCGGCCAGCTCGCGCACCGGCAGGGCCTGCACATGCGCAGGCTGCGGGCGGGAGCGCGGCGGCGGTCGCGACCGCAGGCGGTGCAGCGCCTGAGCCGCGAGTTCATCCAAGCAGTCGGCATCCGCGCGCAGCTGGACGGACAGCTCGAAGAGGTGCTGGTCGAGGTGCGGTGCGATGCCGCGCAGGAGTGGCAAGGCCTCCTGGCGCAGGCGAGTACGCAGGTAGCGCGGGTCGCCATTTCCGGGATCGCAGAAGGGCAGGGGAGCGGTCAGGGCTGCGGCGCGCGCGAGGAAGGCGTCGATCTGCGCCCGTGAGACGGCGAGCAGCGGACGGAGGAGGGTTAGAGCGGGCTCACCGGGCGGCTGCAGCGAGCTCTGTGGTCCCATGCCTGCCAGGCCGCGCGTACCGGCTCCGCCGAGCCAGCGCATGAGCATCGTCTCGCTCTGGTCGTCGCGGGTGTGGCCGAGGCAGAGCTGCGAGATCTGATGCTGGCTGGCGAGCTGGTAAAGGGCGCGGTAGCGGGCCGCTCGGGCCTGCGCTTGCCGCGAGGCGCCGGCCGGGACCTCGACGCGCAGCAGGCTGCCTGGGAGTCCGAGGCGAGCGGCGAAGGCGAGGACCTGTTCAGCCTCGTGCCGGGCTTCGAGACGCAGCTGATGATCGACGCTGGCCACGTGCAGCCGCAGCCCAAGTCGGGGCTGCAGGAGCGCCAAGCCAAGGAGCAGCGCGGTGGAGTCTGGACCGCCGGAACAGGCCACTAGGAGCGGCTGTCTGGCGACGCCCAGCGAGAGCAAGGCATGGCGCAGCGCGCGCACCAAGTCAGTGCGCAGCAGCCGGGAAGTGAGCTGCGGCGAGAGGGCAGACGGGTCTGGCTCAGCGGGAGACGGCACAGAGGGCACCGCACGACGCTACCTCGACGGGGCGACAACGACAATGGGCTTGCGCAGCCGGAGCGACCGCCGGGGGTGGCGACTGGACTGGCTCGCCGCTGCCGTTCTTGCCCTCGGTCGGCGCTTCGTGGCAAGGTCGCATGCAAGAGGAACACGTCTATGGACCTGCAACTTACGGACGAGCAGCAGATGGCGCAGAAGGTGGCCGCCGAGTTCGCCAAGAACGAGGTGCT
>CAZVMD010000363.1:0-7164 GCA_964628555.1 uncultured Myxococcales bacterium
CCAGCACGCCGATGATCAGGCCGATCTGCTGCTTGTAGGGCGTGGCGCCGACCAGATAGCCGGTCTTCAGATCCTGCGAGGTGGCACCGGCATTGGCCGAGGCGATGCAGACCACCGAGCCGACCAGCAGCGCCGCCGCTTGGTGCGCGTCGCCGCGCCAGCCGATGGCGATGAACACCAGACAGGTGCCCATCAGCGTCGCGATGGTCATGCCCGAGATCGGATTCGACGAGCTGCCGATGATGCCGACGATGCGGCTAGCTACCGTCACAAAGAAGAAGCCGAAGGCGACGATGAGCAGCGAGATGACGATCGAGCCCGGGAAGCTGCCGGGCAGGTTGGGCAGCACCGCGATCAGCGCGCCGAGCACAATCGTGCCGATGACCACCACCGGCAGCGGGATGTCGCGCTCGGTGCGCACCGTCGAGGGCTTCTCGCCGCGGGCTCGCCCGGCTAGCTCTTGCAGCGAGTCGCGGAAGCTGGCCCAGATGGTCGGCAGCGTGCGCAGCAGCGTCATCACCCCGGCGCAGGCCACCGCCCCGGCTCCGACGTAGCGGACATAGCCGCGATAGATCTGCTCGGCCACCGAGTGGCTGGCGATCCAGGCGTCGGTGTAGCCGAGGGCATGCAGGTCGGCAACGCGCTGCGCTTCCGGCAGGTACAGCGAGATCAGCGGGATCAGCGCCAGCCACGACAGCACACCGCCCGAGACCATCTCGCTGGCGATGCGCGGGCCGACGATGTAGCCGACTCCCAGGTACTCGGGCGTGATGTTGCAGTCGAGGGTGGCGTTGGGATAGATGTCCTTCGGGCCGGTGCGCAGGCCGGGGGTGTCGCGCCACAGCCGCAGCACGCCCATCAGCAGCCAGTAGCCGGCGGCCATGAACACGCCATGGAACACGCGCTTGGCCAAGCTGCCGCCTTTTTCGCCGACCATCAGCACCTCGGCGCAGGCCGTGCCTTCGGGGTAGGGCAGGCGACCGTGCTCCTTTACGATCAGGCTGCGGCGCAGCGGGATCATAAATAGGATTCCGAGCACGCCACCGACGGCAGCTAAGGTCAGAATCTGGCCGTAGCGAAAGTAGTTCTCGCCGCCCGAGAGGAACAGCAGGGCCGGCACGGTGAAGACCACGCCGGCCGCGATCGACTCGCCGGCCGAGCCCAGGGTCTGCACGATGTTGTTTTCGAGGATCGTGCTCTTGCCGATCTTTTTGAACACCGCGATCGACAGCACCGCGATCGGAATCGAGGCCGAGATTGTAAGACCGGCTCGCAGCGCCAGGTACACCGTCGAGGCGCCGAACAGGATGCCGAACAGTGCGCCCAGGATCACCGCTTGCCAGGACAGCTCCGCGACTTCTTCTGTCGCTGAAATGAACGGCTTGAAGTGCTCACCTGGCTCATGCTCACCGGCCTCGCCATGCACAGCGGCCGAGGTTGGGGGGTGGTGCGAGGCGCTCGACTTGGCGGTCTGGGCAGCGGGTCGGCCTGACTTGGCCGACGAGGGGGGAGGGGACTCCGGCGCGATGGGTGACTGCACCGGCTGCGTCTTGTGAACCTTACGAGAGTGGCGCGACGGCATGCGCGGCGCAACGTATCACAAAGCCTCCGGCCGGAAAGCAAATAGGCAGCGCGCGAGCGGTCAACAAAACCGCCGAGTTCGCTAGCTGTTCGGCTCCGCGGCAAGCTGCGATAAGAGCAGCTTGCTGGCGACCCGCGACGAGGCCAGCACGCCATTTAGCGTCGAGTCGAACAGGTAGTCGCCGACCATCACCAAGCCAGCAAAGCCGCTCTTGGCGAGCAGGTGACGCCGCCGCATGCCGCGGATCGGCCGGCCGGCCGGCAGCGAGTTGACGGTGCCGATCCAGCGGTGCACGCGCGAGTCGCACAGCAAGGCCCGCGTCTGCGCCACCGGCCAGGGCAGCGCCGCCAGGGCCTGATCCACCAGATCGCCGTCTGAGAAGTTGCCCAGGGTCAGCGCATTGGTACCCGCCAGGAGCAGGCTCAGGGCGCCAGTGGGGCCGCTCTCGTGCCGGCTGCCCTCGTCGTACACCGAGCAGCCGCCGAGGTTGTCGAGCACGAAGTACGAGTCCTTTAGCTGCGGCTGCCAGAACTTCTCGCGGAACAGCAGCGTGATGCGCAGGTAGTGGGCCAGGTTGTTGTACGCGCGATGGTGTCGCATCAGCGCTGTGTGCAGCCGCGCGCCTCGCCACTCGACAAGTGGCAGCCAGTTGACCGGCAGTGCCACGACCAGACCATCAAACTCCTGCGTCTCGGCGCTGCGGCGCTGCTCGCCCGGCTGAAAGGTCACGAGATAGCGTGGTGTCCCGTCGGCGCCCTGCGTCTGCTCGACGGCCAGGACCGGGCAGCGCAGCCGCACATCGGCGCGCAGGCGCTGGGCCAGCGTCTGCGGCAGGCGCTCGATGCCGCCGACAATGGAATACAGCTGGCAGTAGTTCGGCTCGTCCACCAGGACGTTATCGACGCCATACAGCGCGGTGGTTAGGTGGGCCTCGGTGGCCATATCGCTATGACTAAAAATACGTACATAGCGCTTGGCTTTTTCATCTTTTATGTCGGCAATATAGTCATCAAAGCTAATGTTATTAAGCGGATGCCGATTTAGCTTGGGTGTATTGAACGTGCAGAACTGCTGTGGCGAGCGCTGCTGCGTACAGCGATCATAAAATTTGCTGATTTCCCGCAGGGCTTTGCCGCCAAGATATCGCTGGATATCCTCATCGCCATAGATGAACTGATCCTCGAAAACGACCGTCGGCCCGTGCATCTCGACCGTCGGCAGGCCAAGCTCCTGCACCAGATCCCACAGCGCATCGGGTCCCTGCAGCGTGTGATACAGCTCGGCTACGCCGCCTTCGAACAGCACAGAGTCCGTCGAGAAGCGCTGACTTAGGATCTTGCCGCCAAGCCGCGGACTGGCTTCAAAGATCGTGATCGGGTGCGCCACAGAGGATAGGCGGCCGAGCTGATAGGCGGTGAACAGTCCGCCCGGGCCGCCGCCGATGATCGCGATACGTTTTTCTGATGAGGCCATGAACGACTAGGCTCCTATTCGTGAATCTAATCGGTTGTGGGTTGGGGGGGGTGTAGATGTTGCGTTGATGCAACAAATTATAATAGCGATATGATGAATTGTAATAATTCGAGCGCGGGGTGCGCCTGTCGAATACTTATGGGGTACTTGTGTGGTAAGGGGTTTACTGCAATGAAAAGCAATGGAAAGTAGTGCTGATGCTATCGCGGCATGAGCGGTTTGGGAACTTTAATTCTGTGGCTGCGCCAGCCGGCCTATGCCACGATGCCCCCTTCCCTGGGCACCGCCCTCGGGCTGGCCCGATCCTTCCCCGCTTTCCCCGTTAGCAAAGTCGAGGTGCGAGATGGCGCGCGCAATCAACCTGACCTTTCGGCCGGCCGGCCACCGACTGGCCCCCAGGACCCCGGGCCTGCGACGAGCACTGCCGGCCCTTGGCCTGTCGCTGCTGTTTTTCGGCGCGGCCTGCAGCGACTCGGGCGGCGAGGGCATGCTTGAGCCAGGGGCCGACGATCCGGCGACCAAGCAGCCGATGGACCCGGCGATGGATCCCGCGGACCCGATGAAGCCCAAGGATCCGATGGACCCAAGACCGTCGATGCGACCGCCGCTCGGCACGCCGCTGTCGCCACCTCCCAACACCTGGACCTGGATCGACTTCCCCGACGCGGTCTGCGATGACGGCAGCCAGACCGGGATCGGCGTCAACTGGAACGGCAGCAAGAAGCTCCTGCTGTACCTGATGGGCGGCGGTGCCTGCTGGGACTACCTGACCTGCGCGGTGCTCAATACCTCGACGCACGGACCGTATGGCAAGGCGCAGTTTGACAGCCAGCGGGCGGGGCTGGGCGGCTCGATCCTCGATCGCTCCGCCGAGAATCCCTTTGCCGACTACAACCTGGTGTTCGTGCCCTACTGCACCGGCGATGTCCACTCCGGCGACGCGGAAAAGACCTACGAGGGCCTGGGGCAGAAGAAGGTCATGCACCACAAGGGGCGGCCGAACCTGGTCGCCTTCCTCAAGCGCGTGGTGGCGACGCTGCCCGAGCCGGAGAAGGTCGTGCTCAGCGGCAGCAGCGCTGGCGGCTTTGGCGCAGCGGCCAGCTATGACCTGGTGCACAGCTACTACCCCGACAATCGCGTCTATCTGATCGACGACAGCGGCCCGGTGTTCGTCGAAAACGGCATCCCCAAGAACCTGCGCGATGCCTGGTATGCCTCATGGAACCTAAAGTCCACGTTCGGCGTACTGTGCCCGGGCTGTCAGAACGATCTGTCGGACATGATCAACATCATGGCCAAGAAGTATCCCGGCGAGCGCCTGTCGCTGCTCTCGTACACCGAGGATCGAGTAATCCGCGGCTTCTTCGGCAACCAGAACGCGATGACGTTCAAGAGCAACCTGTACGACCTCGCCGACAAGCGCCTCGCGACGCAGCCGAACTTCAAATACTACTACGTTACCGGCGACGGCCACACCTTCCTCGGCTCCCCCGGCAAGACCACCGCCCAGGGCAAAAAGCTCTGGGACTTCCTGGCCCAGCAGGTCAGCGACGACCCAGCCTGGGCCTCGACGCGGCCGTAGCGCCTCAGCGGGCGCGGGGCGGCGGGCTGGCGAGCCTCGCCGCCACGGTCGGAGGCAGGCTGCGCGCGACATAGAAGCCGCGGGGAATGCCCTCGTAGATGTCGATCTGGTCGATCGATGGGGTACTGGTCACCCAGGTCCACTCGTTGTCGGTGCCGCGGTGGTAGGCAGCGGCCTCCTCAGGGGCAGGCAGGCGGTAGCCGGAGCAGCGCGCTCGATTGCGCCAGGCGACGGTCTCGCGGCTGCCCTCCTGCGAGAACTCGTAGCACGGCGACAGGCCTTCTTTCTCGGACATGGCGTTGCAGAAGTGGGCCGCTTCCAGATACGAGACCAGCACCGGACGACCGGGTCTGAATTCGCTCTTCTGTGGCTGCTCTCCGACGAGCAACTGGTACATCCCTTGCGTCACTGGCTCGGAGCTGATGGCGTAGGGCGGGATGCAGACATAGCCGCGCACGCGGTCAGTGACCAGGCGGCGGCCGCTGACGATCTGCGGCCGGCTCCGCGAGGCTGGCAAGAGCGGCTGGTTCGGCAGCGGCTTGGAGTTGCACCACTGCAGCTCGATCTTGGCTTCCTCGTCCGGCACGGCGGCCACGGGACGCTCGGGGGGGCGGGGCGGCAGAGTCGCCTCCGGGGCCTGGGGCGTCGTGCCTCCGGGAGCGACCGCGTTCGGCTTTGGCGGCCTTGCCGCCCCGGCTACGGCTGGACTCTGGTCCGCAGAGTCGGGCGAACCCGCCGCCGTCGCGTGCGCGGTTGGCGGCCTGCTCTCGGGCTGCGGCTTCGGTTGGCCTGCCCCCCCGTTCGCGTAGGGCTTAGCTGCTGAAGCCGGCATGCTCTCCGCACGCGGCGGCTGGTCGGGCAGCGGGGCGGGTCGGCGCGTCCCGCTGGGGGCCGTGGCGGTGAGAGCAGCTGGGGACCGGGGCTCTGCCGTCATGACTGGCGGGCCGCTCTGGCTGGCGCTGCCCCCTGAGCTCGTCGGGCCTGTGCCCTGTGCCCCGGGCTGACGAGGCTTGCCCAGCTGAGCGCCTGGCGGCGAGTCCGGGGCCAGCGGGGCGCAAGCTGGGCTCGGGCTGGGTTCCTGCAGCTGTCCCAGCGCAGGAGATGCCTCCTGTCGAGGGGACGGCGAGGGCAAGAACACAAGTCCAACGACCAGAATCCACATCACCGCGGTCGTCAGGCTGGCGGAAAGCTGCTGCCACTCCGGCGCGCCAACTAGCGTCGCCGCCCGCTGCTGCGCCTGCGCCAGGCAGAGCGCGATCCGCCCGGCTGCGTTCCTGAGGGGCTCCTTCGAGACCAGTCCCGCCAGGTAGGACGAGAGGATGGAGAGCAGCAGGACTCGCCAGGACTTCTTTTGCTCACTGCGCGCTGGCGCGGCCGAGCACGCGGTCGAGCGCGGGACGGCCTTCGAGCACAAGCGAGCCTCGACCTCCTCGCGGCTGAGGGGCGGGTGCGTGGCGCTCTCCAGATGCTCCTGAATCGCCGCGGCGATGGCTGCGGGATGCTCGCGTTCCAGAAGCAGGCTCAAGCGGGAGCTGCGCGGCATGCCATCCCCGCACTCGCCAGCCACCGCAGGAAAATGGTCGATGCAGAAGGCCCGGAGCTGTGCCTCTATCGGGAAGAGCTCGTTGAGCAGCTGCCGCACAGCGGCCCGATTGGGCTGAGGTCGTTCGTCTACCATGGGCGGATAGTTACAATGCCGGATACGTCCCCAGCTATCACGTAAAATAACTTATCTGCTAGAGCCAGCCTATGACGAACGCAGAGGAATAGTGCCGCGCCTAGGCGGTTCTAAAGCCTGGCAAAGTTCGCTATCCTGCCAGACCTAGGAGCCCGCTTTGATCCCCTATCTTCAGATCCCGTCCATCCCGATCTTCGACCGGCCGATGATTCATCCCTTCGGCATTTTGGTAGCGACCGGCATTCTGGTCGGAGCGTCGCTGACCGTGCGCCGCGGTCGCCAGCTTGGGCTGGTCGAAGAGAACGTCAAGAACATGATCTTCTGGACGGTCTTCACCGGCTTTGTGATCTCGCACATCGTCGACGTGCTGATCTACCAGAACGACCTCAGCTTCACGCAGAAGCTGTCCGCGCTGCTCGATCCGCGCTCGGGCTTGTCGTCGATGGGCGGCTTTGCTGGCGCGGTGCTTGGGCTCTATGTGTGGTGCCGCCGCAACAACGAGCCGGTGCTGCCCTATGCCGACTCGCTGGCCTACGGTCTGGCGACCGGCTGGATGTTCGGCCGGCTGGGCTGCTTCGTCGCCCACGATCACCCCGGCAGCGAGACGCAGTTCTTCTTGGGCGTCGACTATCCCTGTCCCGTGCCGCACTGCCTCAACGTCGGCGACAGCCTGTACTACGTCGGCAGCAAGTTCCGTCGGCACGACCTGGGCTTGTACGAAGCGCTGTCGGCGGCAAGCTTGGCCAGCTTTTACTTCATCTCGGAGCGCTTCAAGCCGCGCGTCGGCTACTTCGTGGCGGCGATCGCGACGTTCTATGGCCCGGTGCGCTTCGTCCTCGACTACCTGCG
>CAZVMD010000364.1:0-7162 GCA_964628555.1 uncultured Myxococcales bacterium
TAAAAGACGACCAGACGGGCGAGTGGGTCTTCTTCGAAGGCTTCGCGCCGAGCTATGGCTCGCCATACTACTACCGTGGCACGACGAACTTCTGCGCAAGCTGCCATGCGCCCGGGCTGGACTACGTGCTGACCCAGCCGAGCGCGCTGCCGTAAGCCCGCTGCGGTTCACGGCAGAGTATCTGCACGCGACGGCGCAAGACGGGATCAGCCTTCGCGGCGGCCGCAGCGAGCGGCAGCCGCAGCTAGGCACCATCCGAAGAGTTGATGCGATGGAAGGCGGTGTCGGTCTCGCCTTGACGCGCCGTACGGGGGCCGCGCTGCCGGGGTTTGAAGAGTCCAAGCCGCAGCCGTTTTCGCCTTGGACGCAAGCGCCGATGTGTCTGTCACTGCCGCCGACCGAGCCGGCGCAGACGCCGGTCAAGCCCACGCCGCCGCCTGGGGACAAGCCGGCCCCGACACCTGCGGGCAAGCCGCCGACGGATCAGGAACGCGTCGACGAGACGCTGAAGGCGGTGCCCAAGTCGCTGGAGGGAAGCGCGGGAAAGCCCGTGACAGCGGACGGTGCGAAAGGGGCGCTGGACACCCTGCGCGGTCTGCCGCCCGCGCTGCCGGGACGGGCGGTCGAGGGGCTGTCTATGGAAGATTTGTCCAAGCTGCTGACGACGGTATCGATCCAAGATCGCGAGCTGTTCGAGACGCTGTATCGGGATACCCAGGATCTCGTACAGACGGACGCTCTCCCTGGCCGATGACCAGGGGCCCCTTCCTCTGCCTTGCGCTTTGGCCTCCTCGCTGACGTTTGCAACACGCTGCTGGGCCAGCAAGCGAGCGGGGGGCGCTAAGCTGCCAGCCGGGCTAGTCGGGGCTGATCAGGTCATGGCGGACGGCATACAGGGCCGCCGCGGCGCGCCCGGAGATGCCAGTCTTTTCGTAGATGTGCTCGACATGGTGGTGCACGGTGCGTGTCGACAGCGCCAGCCGCTGCGCGATCTCTTTGTCCGATAGCCCACGCGACAGGAGGCGCAGGACCTCAAGCTCTCGGGGGGAGAGCCCATCCGGTCCCGCACTCGCCTGCTTTCTGGGCGGTCGATGTCCAGCGGCTCTGAGCACGCTGGCTACCGCGCTGCCATCTAGGCGGCCACGCTGCACCTCGTCGAAAAGCAGGCTGGCTGCCTCCGACGCCGAGAAGGCCGGACGATGGGCGCGATCTTCGCGCAGGGCCTGGTAGACATCGCTGGCCGCCAAGAGCGCCGCCGCCGTGCCGAGCCCAGAGGCAAGTCCGCGATGATAGCCGCTGCCATCGGCGCGCTCGTGGTGTCGGCCGACCAAGCTGGCTAGCGGCCGCAGCGCAGGGGATAGCGAGAGCACGCGCTCACTGTGGTAGGCGTGCAGCCGAACGCGCTCCCACTCGACGGGGTTTAGCGGGCCTGGCTTGTCCCAGATGCCATTGGGCACGCTGACGATTCCCAGATCGTGCAGCAGTGCCGCCAGTCGCAGCTGCAGCCGCTCGCTAGCTGGCAGCCCCACATCCATGGCCGCCTGTTCCGCCAGATCGGCGACGCCAGCCGAGTGTCCTAGGCGATAGGGCGACTTCAGATCCACGAAGCAGGCGAAGGCCCGCGCGAAGCTGGGCAGCTCGGCGGGGGGGACCATGCGGTGCGGCAGTGGCTCGGCCGAAAGAAAGCTCTCCCACACCGAAGTCGCCTGCAGACCGTCGAGAAGATCGGCCGCGCGTGGCAGGAAGCGGGCGGCCAGCTCGGGATCAAGCTGTCGTCCGGCTCGTGCCGCAACGGCGCGCATAGCAGCTGCAGCACCGCCGCCCAGGCGCTCCATCTCGGCAACGTACGCGACGTGCATCAGGCGAGCTGAGAGGGCCAGCGTCGTTCCGCCTGCCTGTCCGGGGAGTCCGCTGCCGTCGAAGCGCTCGTACATCTCGGCCAGCCCCTGCTGCACGCCTGCGGTCATCTTCAGATCGCGCGCGAGCGTCATCGCCTGTGCGCAGTGGGCTCCCGGCAGCGCCGCTCCGCCTTCTTCCTTTTTTAAAAAGCGTCCGACCGCCAGTGCCCGGCCGGCGGCTCCCTGACCGCGACCCAGCTGAGTGACCGCGGTTCCCAGCACCGCAGCGAGATCACCGAGATCGGTCGTCAGAAAGGCGCGCCGCAGAGCGATGTCGTCACCGCCACCGAAGTGCCACGCTTCTTCGTGGGATGCGCCAGTACAGCCGAGGAGCCGCAGCAGCGCCGCATAGTAGACGTCGCTTATGCGGTCAGGCGGGTAGCCGAGCTCAGTCGCCAGCCGGGTCGCGATCAGGGTGGCCCGCAGCGCGGTCTCCAGCGGACACCCGACCGATAAGTCGGTGGCCAGAGACAGCGCGCCAACGAACTCAGCCAGTCTGATCGGGGCGGGCTCCATGCCGGGGTCATTGTGGCGCATCTGGCCGGCCGACGTGCAAGCATCTGGGCCGCCACCGCCCCGGTCGCGGGGACGCCAGGCTGGAGCCAGCTTGCCGCTTCATTCCGCCGTGTGAATGTGCCAGGCTGCCGCCCGACGAAAGGCGAGGCCGACGAAAGGCGAGGCCGACGAAAGGCGAGGACGACGATGCCCTATGACGAGAAGCTAGCGCAGCAGCTGCGGCAGGCTCTTTCGACACGAGCCGGGGTCAGTGAACAGCGGATGTTTGGCGGGCTGTGTTTTCTTTTGCACGGCAACATGCTGTGCGGCGTGAACCGCGAGCGCCTGATGTTTCGGGTCGGCAAGGAGCAGGATGCCGTCGCGCTGGCGCGCCCTGGTGCTCGCCCCATGAACTTCACCGGCCGGACGATGCCGGGCTTTGTCTTCGTCGATTCGGCGCAGCTAGAGCCGCGGGCGCTCCTTCAGTGGGTGGAGCTGGCGGCGAGCTATGTCGGTGCGCTACCGGCGAAAGAAAAGGCCAGCCAGGCGGGGCGGACATCCTAGAACCGTCCGGGCGCGCCGATGCTGCGTGATGCCAGCGCGACCCCGCTGACCTCTGCATAGCGAGATCGCAGCGCCCGCCTAGAGCGCCGCGGACTAGTGGCCGGGCGTCGGCGTGGCCGTCGGGGTCGGCGTAGGCGTCGGGGTCGGGGTCGGCGTCGGCGTTGGGGTGGCCGTTGGCTGCGGGCTGGCCGGGGCGGCAGCGGGGGGCTGCCAGCCATTGGCGGCCTGCGCCATCCATGAGTTCTGCTGATTGCCAAACAGGCTGTTGATGCCGTAGTTGGTGATCATGCCCAGCTGGCCGATGGTCTGGGCCAGGCCGCCGGCGAAGTGGTTGACGTTGCCGGCGAACGAGCCGTCGCTGGGCGTGGTCGCGCGCGAGTCGTGGGCCATGCCGTCGAAGATCATGCCGGCCGTCTTGCCGCGATCGCCGCCGTTGGCAGCGACGATGGCGTTGGTCATGCCCCACATCTCGCCCAGGCTGGTTGGTGAGCCCTTGGGGGCCAGGAAGTTGGAGTAGACCGCTTCGCCGATGCCAATGCCGCCGGCGATCGCAGCTCCCATCGGGCCGCCGTACGTGGAGAGCGCGCTCGTACCCAGCGACTCGGCGAGGTTGCCGAAGCCGACGTGGGCCTGATTGGCCGCGAGCTGCTTTTCGTTGCCGCTGGCCGTCGCCCAGTTCCAGACATCGCCGGCGAAGCTAGTGGCCGCGGGCAGCGCGCCGAGCATGCCGAAGTGCTTGCTGCCGATCACTTTGGCCAGCGCGGGGTTCTGACCGACGAGCTTGGCCGCACCCGGGAACAGCTCGACGGCGGAGCTGGCGGTGCTGGCCAGGCCAGCGACGGTATTGCCGGCGCCTTCCCAGCCCTCGCCGTGCAGCATCTGCGTGATGCCCTGGATGGTCTGGCCGATGCCCATGCCGAAGCCAAGGCCATTGTTGACCTTGTTGGCGTTGCTGACCGTGCCCGGGGACAGCGCGGGCGAGGCCGGCAGCTTGAGGCCAAACAGGCTGCCCGAGCCGAGCACCTTGCCGAACTCGCCCACCGCCTGGGCCCCGCCCTGAATCGCCGAGCCGACGGTGCTGATGTTGCTGATGCCATCGGTCAGCCAGGAAAACAGGCCGCCGCCGCCGGACTGGCCGGGCTTGGCGCTTGGCTGGCTCGTCGGACTCGGCGTGGCGGTCGGCGTCGGCGTCGGCGTCGGCGTCGGTTTGGCGGTCGGCGTGGCCTTGGGCGCGGTCGTCGGCTTATGCGTCGGGCCGGGGGAGGGCGTCGGGATGGGCGGGACTGGCGTCGGGTTTACCGTCGGTGTCGCGGCTGGCGTTGACTTCGGCGCAGGCCGCGCCACCGGCTGCGGCTGCGGCTGAGTGCTCCACGGGCTACGGGTCGATTTCGAGTGACGCTCATCGCGATCAAAGTCCCTGGCCATGACGGACTCCTTGGCCACTGTGGCCGCGGTCACGAGCGGACCGCTTTATGGGGGTTCTGGCTATCGACATCGGCGGCTGTGCGCTCTCGCGAGCGACGGGTTTTCTGTTTCACACTTCACGACCACGACGCCATCTTGCTCCTAGCGGCCGTGGAACACCTTCGGGCTGGCCGGCGGCTTGTTGACGGGAACGGGATCGCGGGCCAGTCCCTCGGCGCTCTTCTTCGCTGCGCTGCTGCTCGGGCTGGGACTCGCCCCGGTCTTGGCGGCTGAGCCGGTCGACGCCGCGCGGCCGGTCGCGCCCTTGTGATCTTCACTGGTGCTCGGGCTGCTGGTCGTCGCAGCCTTGGGGGCCGAGCTTGGCAGTGGTGCGCTGACGCGGCCGGTTGCGCCCTTTGCATCCTCAGTGCCGAACGGGATCTTGGCCGGCGCGGTCTTGGCCGGCGCGGCTGGGCTGTGGGCTTGGGCCGTCGTCGCTGGCTTGGCTGGGCCGGCGCTCTTGCTGGCCGGACTGCTGCCGCTTTGGCCACCGCCAAACCACGCGCTGACGTTTTGGCTCAGGCCGGCGAGCCAGCTTCCCGCTCCTCCGGAGGTGTTCGCGGCGGCTGGGCTCGCGCTGCTGGCGACGCTGTACGGTGGGCTGGCGGTCGGGCTGGCGCTGCTCTTTGGCACCGTCGGCGTGGGCTTCTTCGCGGCGCCCGTACTCGAAGCGGGAGCCGCGCTCTTGGGCGCCCCGAACAGCCAGCTACCGAACGACTGCGCCGTGTCCTGCAGGAAGCTGCCGACCTGCTGCCCGGTCTGCTGCAGGCCCTGCGTGACGTTCTTGACCGTCGAGCTAACCCCCTGCGCCGCCTGCTTGTACGCCTGGTCGACATCGACGTGGTGGCCAAACAAGTTCAGATCAAGCTGCCCCTGCGACAGGTTGACGTCGGCCCCCAGTCCCCGCTCCCCACCGACGTTGATGTGGCCGGCGCCGTGCGGCAGATCGACCGCCGCCGAGGCCTGCGCCCAGTCGCCGATCACCTTCGGGCCGCCCGGCAGGTTCAGCGTGGTGCCGGCCAGGTTCAGGCTGCCGCTCGCCGTACCGTGCCCAGCATCCAGGTGGGCCCGGGCGTCGACCTGCGGCTGAATCACGCCCTTTTGCTGCGGCGCGGTCCCGGTCGGTCGGCCGTTCTGCTGATTCATATATTCGATGCTGGGACCGTAATGATGGAATTCGTGCCAGCCAAAAATCGTCTCGTCGGCATTATTGCCATAACTGAGGACATCGCCTAGCCCCAGCTGTACTTTGTCGTCATAATAAGTGCTATTTCCAGTTGCAAAATCATAAAGCCCCTTGGCAGCCGCGAGCGGGTTATCGGCATGAACTACGTTATTCAGCAGGTCGATGCCCATCGCCGTTGGATTCATGGCCTGATGCCCCATGACATCGACCGTGCCAGTGGCGTTGCTGACATCCACGCCCATCTTCTCCAATAACTCTCGCTCGTGCGGAGTCATTGACATATCGTAGCCATTGATCTCGATATTAGTATATCCGCGATTGTATAATTCAACCGCAGTATAGAACGCCGACTGCCCACCTGCACTGTGCGCATCGAGGACCAGAGGCGCGTCCTTGGCGGGCTTGGAGCCGTCGGTGTTCGCTAGTAGGGCATCCGCCCCAGATTTGCCAATATCAGCCGGCGATAGATAGTCCTGCGGCGCGGTAAAGACGGTATCATAGTGCAGATCCTGATTCATCGCCGCCGGATCTTTAGATTTGACCTTTCCCGTCTTGGGGTCAATATACATGCTGTCGGCAGTGTTGCTATACGAATTTAGGGCCGAGAAGTCATATGCGCGATCGATCCAGGTATTCGAGGAATCCTGCGTGCCAGCATTCTTACCATCATAGGCCGAGAAGGTCCGCACCGGACCATTCAGCGTGCCCGCCGCGGCATCACTCTCTTGCTTATCCATCGTGATGCCTTCAAACAGAATCACATTCGTCTTCGGGTCGCTATTCGTCTTTGGAACAGTCGGCTCAATCGGCTTGGGCGCCGGTCCAGCGTCAAACAGGTTGGCAAACGGATTGGGGATGCCCCCGGCAAAGGGCTGGCCGGTGCCTACGTGGTAGGGATCCACGCTGGGGGTGCTGCCGGTCCCGGCCGTGACGCTGCCCAGGGGGCTGGGCGGTGGGCCCGGATCGCTGTAGCCGCTGCCCGGCGCGCTCGTCGCGGGAGCCGGATCAAAGGGCGACGGCTCCGACTCTGGCCGACGTCGTTCGTGGTGTGCTGCCATGGCGGATCCCCCGGTCTGCAACAGGGAAGTGTCGGCATCCCCCCCGCTCCACCCTCGCCTGCCCGCAGCGCTCTGGGAGGACCGCTCCCGCTCCCCCGCCGGCTAGGCCGGCTGCGCCTCCCCCCGTCGCGCGCGGGAACGCAGCAAGCCAGCCCTCTCCCCGCTGCGCAAAGACACTTCAAGTCATCATTGCAGGTTTTCGGTCGCCAGTGACGAAATGTGTCCGCTGGGCCGCCGCCGCAATTCCTTCGCGCAGGCTGTGCGCGACCCCGCTTCCCAGCCGGCAGACGAAGCCCGTTGGGCCCGAGGAGCAGGGGTGCGAAAGCGTGCGGCCGGGGTTAGTTATGCGCGTTCCACAGCTTGTAGACGGCATCGCGCACTGCCTGCGGCGCGACCCAGAAGGTGTAGCGGGTGTGGCTGGCCAGGCCGTTGAGTCCGGCCTTGTAGTCTTTCACTTGTCCGTCGAGCTCTGGCTTCATGGCGCAGCCGGCGTAGAC
>CAZVMD010000365.1:0-7138 GCA_964628555.1 uncultured Myxococcales bacterium
GCCGAAGGTGTAGCCGCCGCGGCCACCGCCCGAGGAGGTGGTGAGCTTGTTGCCGTTGGCCTTGTAGGCCGGGTCTTGCGACCAGGCGTTAGCGAACGCCGCCGCCGTCGACATGACCCCCTGGCCGGTCCAGGCCAGGCCGTTTAGGCCATTGGCGCCGCCGCCGCCGCCGGCATTGTGGGCGTTGCCGCCGCCACCGCCGTTGGCCACCGCACCGCGACCATACTTGCCGGTCGCCGCGTCGTACTCGATGCTGGAGCCGGCGATGCTCTCGCCGTGCTCGGCGCTATCGGCGGCCGTTTTCGAGGCGAAGTTGACGAAGGTGGCGACGGTGCCAAGGGTGTTGTTATCGGTCGCGCCGCCGCGGAAGCCGATCGCCGAAGCATCGATCTTGCCGACCAGGTTGGTCTTGCCCTTGACGTACATGGCGACCACGCCGCCCTTTTCGCCGTCCCAGGCATCGCCGGTGATCGAGGTGCCGGTCGGCACATCCAGCGTCGTGTACTGCGGCACCCGCACCACCTGGGCATGACCCGCCGCGGTGTAGTTGTTCTTCAGGCCGGCGCAGCCATCGAGCGTGATCACGCCCGTGTTGTTATCGACCGCGCCCACGCTGGCGATCTCGTAAAGGCCGGCATTGCGGTAGTTGGTCACACTGCCGTACTTGGTGCCGTCGGTGACGGTGGCCAGATCGACCTCGGCGCCCTGCATCTGGATGACCATGATCAGGTCGCCCTTGGCCAGCTTCAGGTTGCCAGCGTTGGTGACCGTCACGCTCGTCGCGCCTGCTGCCGCGTTGGCGGCCAGCTTGGCGTAGGTATTGACCTTGTCGCCGGCCTTGGCCGCGGTGTACGGGCCATCCATCCCGACCAGGGAGGCCGGACGGCTGACCGCCTCTTTCGCCTGTGGCCCAGGTAGGGGCGCAGCCTCGGGAGGTCCGCACTGCGTGCTCAGGAGGCCGCCGGCCAGGATAAACGGGGTGGCAAGGCGATGAATGGTGTGATTGCGGTCATTGCTTCCCATTTTTGTCCCCTAATAGGTGTACGTAACTTCGTCGCTGTCGTGCCCTTTAAGCAAAGTAAATAACTGGGCAATGACTCGACGGTTTCAGGAATTTTATCGCATAAATAAGCCCAATTCTATTATGGTATTTACCATGTAAGATAATTGCCGCCATATTTGCTAAATAGTTGAAATTGCAGCGAAAAGCCGCCCTCCCACTTTGGCGGACCCTGGTGCCAACCCTGCGCCGGCTGGGCTGCGCCGCGGTCCCAGCCGACCGGGCGACCGTGATATAACCGGGCACATGAGCTCTCATCGTTCCCCGTCGTCAGGCTCGACCGGTAGCTCGGCGCAGGTACGCGCCGCTTTCTTGGACTTCTTCCGCCAGGGGGGCCATGCGGTCGTGCGTAGCTCGCCGCTTGTGCCCTCAGATCCGACGCTCTTGTTCACCAACGCCGGCATGGTGCAGTTCAAAGACGTCTTTACCGGCCAGAAGCAGGTCGACTATCGCCGCGCCGCCACCTCGCAGAAGTGCGTGCGGGCCGGCGGCAAGCACAACGACCTCGACAACGTCGGCTACACCGCGCGCCACCACACCTTCTTCGAGATGCTGGGCAACTTCAGCTTCGGCGACTACTTCAAGGCCGAGGCCATCGAGTTCGCCTGGAACCTCCTGACCCGCGAGCTTGGGCTGCCCAAAGAGCGGCTGATGTTCACCGTCTTTAAGGGCGAAGACGGCATCCCGGCCGATGACGAAGCCCGCGCGCTGTGGCTGAAGGTGACCGGCATGCCCGAGGCGCGCGTCGCCGGGCTGGGCAAAAAAGACAACTTCTGGATGATGGGCGACACCGGCCCACAGGGGCCATGCTCCGAGATCCACTTCTGGGTCGGCGAGGGCGAGCCCGATCCGTCGAAGATCGGCGACGACACCTGGCTTGAGATCTGGAACCTGGTGTTCATGCAGTTCGAGCGCCGCGAAAAAGACGGACCGCTCCTGCGCCTGCCAGCGCCCTCGATCGACACCGGCGCCGGGCTAGAGCGCGTCTGCGCCGTGCTCGGTGGGCTGTCGAGCGGCCACTATAGCAACTACGACACCGACCTGTTTATGCCGCTCTTGCAGACGGTTGCTGAGGCGGTGGGCAAGCCCTACGGCCGCAGCATGGGCGAGAGCGATGTCGCGATGCGCGTGCTGGCCGATCACAGCCGCGCCTCGGCCAACCTGATCGCCGATGGCGTGCTGCCTTCCAACCTGGGTCGCGGCTATGTGCTGCGCAGCATCATGCGCCGGGCGATTCGCTTCGCCGTGCGCCTGGGTCTGCCGGCCGGCTTCTTCGCCACGCTATGCGGCCGCGTCTGCGAGCTACTCTGCGACATCTATCCCGAGCTGAACAAGGCGCGCAGCCTGATCCTCAAAGCCGTCAACGCCGAAGACGAGGGCTTCCGCAGCACCATCCATCGCGGGCTGCGCATCATCGAAGACACCAGCGACTGGCAGAAGGCGGCGGATGGCGGTCGTGTGCTGCCCGGCACGGTCGCGTTTCAGCTGCACGACACCTTTGGCTTCCCGCTCGATCTGACCCAGGTGATCGGCCGCGAGCAGGGCTTTTCCGTCGATGAAGCCGGCTTCCACGCCGAGATGAAGAAGCAGCGCGAGCGCAGCAAGTTCACCGGCTCGGGCGATCAGGCGGTGGCTGCGGCCTATCACGCGGTGCGCGCTGCGCACGGGCCGACGACCTTCCTCGGCTACGACGGGCGGGACGGCCACAATGGCCAGGGCCGGGTGCTGGCGCTGTTCGTCGCCGGCGAGAGCACGGCCCGCGTCGAGTTCGGGCCCGGCCAGCCGGAAGAGGTCGAGGTCATCGTCGACAGCACGCCGTTTTATGGTCGCTCTGGCGGTCAGGTCGGCGACTGCGGCCAGATTCGGCTGGGAGAAAGCGGCGTGCTCGAAGTCACCGATACCCAAAAGCCGCTCGCGGATCTGATCGTGCATCGGGCGCGGCTTAAGGCCGGCAGCATTGCCGTCGGCGATGAAGTCACGCTGCACGTCGATCGCGAGCGGCGCAGCCGGATCCGTCGCAACCACAGCGCGACGCATCTTCTGCATCACGCGCTGCGCGGCGTGCTGGGCGAGCACGTGACGCAGAAGGGCAGCTACGTCGGCCCCGACAAGCTGACCTTCGACTTTTCCCACTTCCAGCCGCTGACCGCCGACGAGCTTCGTCGTGTCGAGCGCTTGGTTAACACCGCGGTGCGTGAAAACGTCGCGGCCCACGATGAAGAGACCAGCTTCGACGAAGCGCAGCGGCGCGGTGCCATGGCACTGTTCGGGGAGAAGTACGGCGACCGCGTGCGCATGATGCACATCGGCGCCTCGCTGGAGCTCTGTGGCGGCACGCACGTCGCGCGCAGCGGCGACATCGGGCTGTTTAAGGTCGTGTCCGAGACCGGCATCGCCAAGGGCATCCGCCGCATCGAGGCCCTAAGCGGCGATGGCGCCGAGGAGTATGTCAGCCGCCAGCAGGATGAGCTGGCCCAGGCGGCCGAGGCGCTGCGCAGCGGACCGCTGGAAGTCGCGGAGCGCGTGGCCCGACTGCAGGACGAGCTGAAGGCGCGCGAAAAAGAGCTGCAGGCACTGCAGAAGAAGCTGGCCACCGCCGGCGGCAGCGGCCTGTTCGCCGAGGAGCGCGAGGTAGCTTCCGTCAAGGTCACGGCCCGCCGCGTCGATGGCGCCGATGCCAAGGCACTGCGCGAGGTCGCCGAAGAGCTGGGGCAAAAGAGCGGCGGCGTGGTCGTCATCGGCTCGGTGATCGACGGCAAGGCAGCGCTGGTGGTGGCGCTGGACAAGGCGCTGGCGGCCGCGGGCAAGCTGCACGCCGGCAAGCTGGTCGGCACGCTGGCCGCTCGGGTCGGGGGCAAGGGCGGCGGGCGCCCGGATATCGCGCAGGCCGGTGGCAGCGATGCCGACAAGCTCGAAGACGCGCTGCGCGCCAGCTTCGACGCCGTCGCTGCGGCACTGGCCTAGTGGCTAGCGCGAAGACGCGCTCGACTTGATTGATCCACGCGTTCGCTGGTGTCTGCGCGGTTCAAAGGAGCGGGGCGCTGCAGAAGCCAGGGTGTCGGCCGTGAGCCGGCGTCCTCACGCACCAGAACGGGCGGCACGCGCCCAGGCGTAAGGCAGCGCCAGAAGCACCACTAGATGGGTGGTCAGCGAGAGCTCGAAGGCGTAGCTGGGCAGGAACAAGTTCGCAACCGAGGTCGCGCCCAGGAAGACGGCGAGCCCCCACATAAAGGGAAGGTATTGCTGCGCGATGACCACGACTCCGCCGGCCGCAACCATGGTATCCACAGCCAGCATCGCCGACAGCCCCAGGCCAAGGCGCCAGCTGACAAACCTTACGGCAACCACCTGGGCGACACAGATGAGGCCGAGCAGAACTAGCCCGCGATGAAACGAGTTGGCCAACAGGGTCCGGCGGAAGAAAGCGGTTGCCAGAACGGCTGAGGCGAGGAAGCTCACGCCAATCTTCACCACGGTGGCGGGGGTGGCTCCGCTGTGTCCCATGAAGGTAAAGGCGATGGCGTAAAGAAGCAGCTGACCGAGGATCAACAGCAGCGAGCCAGACAAGCGCGCTGACCGCGCCGCTGCCGGATCGCGCTTGGTCCTGAGGGCCAAGCTGGCATCGAGGAAACGCCGCTCCAGCTCACCTAGGCGGGACTCCCAGGTCTTGCGCCAGGCTGTGGCCTGGGTCAGCTGGGCACCGTGAAACAGCAGCGAGTCGTCGCGCCCCTGGCTATCCCAGAGCTGGGCCGCCTGCTTGACGCGGCGCTGCAGCAAGAGCCCGGCGCGATCTTCGGCCAGCCAGGCGCGCAGCCTGGGCCACTTGCGGATTAGCGCTTCGTGAGCCACTTCGACCGTCGGCGACTGCCCAGCGTCGCCCAGCACCAGCAGACGCGCGTCGACGAGCTCCTTCAGCACGCGATTGAAGCCAGCCGCAGAGTCCATCGCCACCGCTTGCCGTAGCTCGGCCACCGGGACGCGCAGGCGGCTGTCGAGAGCGGTGTCATCGGCGACCGTGACCAGGCTGACCAGCAGACGCCGCGCTAGCGTCTGATCGTCGGGCGAGAGGCGGTGCAGGATCGCATCGGCTCGCCCTTGCAGCGTGCCGACGATGCCCCCCAGATCCTCATACGCAGCTTGGGTCAGGGTGCGGTGGCTGCGTCGCTGCCACAGCATATCCAGCGCATCTTCCAAGAGCGGCAGCCCACCGGGCTCGGCGCCCACGTCGTTCACGATGCGATCCGCAAGGCCGGCCTGCAGCTCCAGCCCAACGGCGCGGGCCGGCTTTTCGGCGGCCGCCCGCAGCTGTTCTGGTCCCAGCTGCGCGACGAATACGCGATGCGCCTCATCGTAGGCAATCCGATCCAGTCGCAGCCCGGCCTCATCGACGAGCAAATCGCCACAGCGGCCGAGGAAGTCGACGCGCAGCGTAATCACCACACTCACACCCGATGCATCCGACGAGGCCAGTGACCAGAGGCGACGTACGAAGGCCTGGCGGGCAGCCGCGGAGGCGGTCTGCGTGAAGACCTCTTCGAACTGATCCACCACGAGCCAGGTGGGCCCCTGGGCGGGCCGCCCCGACAGGGCACTATCCAGCGCCGCATCGGGGCTGCTTCCGGGGCGCATTCCCAAGACGCTGTGATCGGGCTTGGCCGACAGCAGCTTGGGCACCGCACCGGCGAACACCAGCGATGACTTGCCCGTCCCGGAAGCGCCCGCTACGACGACAAAGCGTGGCTGCCGGCGGGTGACTAGCGACTGCAGCTTGGCCAGCACCGCCGCGATCTCTGGGTCGTGTCCGAAATGGAAGCGCTGATGCTCCTTTTGGAACGGCAAGAGACCCCGGAACGGCCGGAACACCACCGGGCGTGTGTCGTCGCCATCCGCATGACGGGCGTACAGCTGCAGGCTGGCCCAGTCGAGCATTCGCTGCTCCTCGGGCAGGTCGGTCTCGATCCGGGCCAAGCACTGGCGCGCCGCCAGAAACGCCGTCTCCAGAGAGCTGGGGCCCGATAGGAGCGCCCGATAGAAGGACTCCGTCATGGCGATGGAGCCCCGGACAGAAAGGGGAAAGCGCGACGCGATCACGGACTGAAAGCCGCAGCGATGCAGGGCCTGCGCCACGCTCCCGAGCCGATTTCCCAGCTCTCCCAGGTTCCCGGAATCGCAGGCAGATAGGATGACTAGCCGTACCTGCCCGGCGAATCGGGCCAGCTGCTGGCG
Organism: uncultured Myxococcales bacterium; assembly: GCA_964628555.1. Classification (GTDB taxonomy): domain Bacteria; phylum Myxococcota_A; class Polyangia; order Palsa-1104; family JAEUJZ01; genus JAEUJZ01. The sequence continues at coordinate 6,287 of CAZVMD010000365.1, forward strand.
GAGCTGCGTTGCATCGATCACGACCTGGCCATGCTCTCCATCGAGGGCCAGTCCGAACGTGTCGCCGACCCGGGCTCCATGGCACAGAAGGTGGAGCACGGCCACCGGCGAGCCTGAGCGCTCAGCGTCCTCCAGTGCCTGGGTGATGCGCGAAAGCGAGGCGTGGGCCAGCACGTCGGTACTGGCCTGGAAGCGATGAAAGCCCGCCGCACAGGCGCGAGCAATGGCGTCTGCGTGCTCAGCGGCCGGGACCGCCCCCGCCGCCGCCGACCAGGCGAGCAGGATGCGCCCGCCCTCGGGTCGTGGCGTCGGCAGCTCAGGGATGCTCTCGCTTGCAGGCCACTCGAAACGCAGCAGCAGCCCCTCCACTTCGCCGATGAACTGCCCCGAGGCGAGCGTCAATAGCTCCCACGGCAGCGCGTAGAGCTCAGCGGCCGACGAACGAATCGTCAGGATGACTGGCTGCTGCGCCGCGAGCGCCCGGGCAATCTTGTGCTCCCACTCCCCCCATCCCGCCGCCTGGACAAAGGCCCGCAGGCGCTCGCCCATGCGCTGCAGCACGGCCGGATTGCGTCCTGGCAGGCGAACCGCTTCCAGGTCCGCCAGCACCTCTTGTGTCCACTCAAACCGCGCGGTCGGGGTAGCCCCTCCCTCCGTCGGAAGAATGTAGTCCTGCGGCTCAAAGCGAAAGCCATACGGCTCCCCCGCCGCTGACGCACGTGCCAGCTGGAGAAGTACGCGCAGTGCACCCTCTCCAGACTTTGGGCTCATGGACAGCATCATTGAGCACGGCAAAGCACAGGGTCAATCGCTTAGGACGCCGTCGCCCGCCTGGCGGACCGCAGCAGCGGC
>CAZVMD010000366.1:0-7132 GCA_964628555.1 uncultured Myxococcales bacterium
TGGCCAAGCAGCCGGCGGAGCGGCCGACGATGGCGCAGGTGGCGAGTGAGCTGCAGGAGCGCCTGCCGGCGCGCACTTCGTCCCGCAGCTTGGCACCCATCGCCAAGGCCGAAGGCAGTGATGTCCTGTGGCAAGAGGCGCTCGAACCGACGGCGGATGCGCCGAGTGGCGACCGCACCGGGGAGCGCTCGCCTGCGCTAGCGGGGCCGCTGGGAGCGGTTGCTACGTCGCTGCAGTCCGGCGTGCCGCTGGCGGTGCAGAGCGGCCAGTCAGGGGCGGGCACCATTACCCGTGCGACTGGACAAGGCGTCTCCGCTGCGCGACCCCCGCCGAGTCGGCCTCTGCTGCTGGCGTTCGGGGTGGTCACCTTGCTGGGGGGCGGCGCCGGCACCCTTTGGCTGTTCGCCCCGAAGCCCGCCGCAGCGCCTCCGCAGTCGGCCGCGACGCCTGTGCTGCCCAGCGCGGCGCCGGCTCAGCCCGCGCCGGGCGGAGATCCGGCGAAGATCGCGGGGGGCGGCGGGAGTGGCTCGGCGGGCGGCGCTCCCCTGGCAGGGGGCAGCGCCGCGACCGATCCGTCGAGCGGCAGCAGCAGCGGGGCGGCCAAGGGGACCGGCCGCAGTGAAGACGCCAAGCTGGCTCGTCGGGCCCCCAGCGCCAAGAAGTCTGAGCGAAAGAAAGAGGACAAGCCACGTCGCCCGGCCGCGTCAAAGGCCACACCGATTATGGATTAGTCACTTGGACATCAGAACCGACGCACTCATGATATTCGCCAATAGTCGGCATGACGAAAAGATCATTGGGTACTCATATTAGGATAATCTCTTGCGATTCATGAAGACAGATGCGCTTGGTTTAGGGCTGTGGCTGGCCTTGTCGCTGACCCCAGGGAGCACACAGGCCGCAGCCGCCGATCGCTGTCAGGGGGACTCCATCTGTCGCGAGCGGGTCGCCGCCGCCATCCAGTTGGCCGGGAAAGGGCGCTACGAAGAGGCACTATTGTTATATGAGAGCGCCTATGAGCAGTCGCATGAATCACGATTATTGCTGAATATTGGTCGCTGCTATTATCGCTTAAATCAGGCACAAAAAGCGCTGGATTATTATGGCCAATTTCACAGCGCGCAGCCCGAGCCAGAACCAGAGCTGGCCAGCCGCTACGCGCAGTTTGTCGCTGAAGCCAAGCTGGCCCTGCTGTCGCAAAAGACGGCGGGCAGTGGTACCAGCCCCGCCGCCACCGGAGCCGCGTCTGGCGCGGCTGCAGCGACGGGCGACAGCGAGCCCCCGCCAGCTCCCCTGATCACGCAGCCGGCCGCGGACCCGCCGCGGCGTTCCACGCTGTTCGGGCGACCGACGTGGCGGGTGGCCTTGGGGGTGTCGACGGCGGGGGTGGGTGGCGTGCTTGTGGGGCTGGGCATTGGGGCGCTGGCGGTCAACGAGACCTGCGTCAGCCCCAGCATGGCCTTTGAGATGCAGTGCGCAACGGAGCTACGGTCCGATGGCCAGCGGCGCGCGCTGCTCTTGGATGGCTTGACGCCCGGGATTCCGCTTCTGGTCGGCGGCGGGCTCTTGTTGGTGGGAGGCATCGTGCTTGCGGCCTGGCCGGCGCGACCGCCGGCGGGACGGGCACCGCGACGGGCCGCCACGACAGCCCTGGCGCGCGCCGCGCTGTGAGGGCGCTCGGCGCAGTGCTTGGCGGCGGTGCTCGGCGCGCTGGCAACCAGCCCTCGGCGCCACGCTCCAGCGATATCTGGAACACGATCCGGTACCCCGGCGTATGGAGGCTGATATGCGCTTACTATTTGGTCTGACAGCCCTGGTTTGCGGTTGTCAGGTATTGCCGCAAAAAGAAATCCTATGCAGCATAGATGCACGCTGTGAACCAGTAGTGCCATCCGCGTTTGTATTGGGTAAGCCGGATGAAAAAAGCAATTCGTATACCACTGGAATGAACAAGCCGGGGGGGATTGCCATCAGCAATACCGGGGCCCTCTTCGTGATTGACTCGGTGCACGGGCGCATCCTGGGCTGGAACAGCTTTCCCAGCCGCGACAATCAGCCGGCCGACTTTGCCCTCAACACCGCCAACCACAGCCTGCCGACGCCGGCGTATCCCAGCTTCACGCCTGGCGAGTGGCTGCCGTATCCCTGGCAGGTCAGCGCCAGCGGCGGCCGCTTGATCACGACCAACAATCAAGTCTCGGCTGCCCCGGCCAACAACTACGCTTACTTCTACAGCCCGCCGCCGACGAAATATGGCTTCGCCACGTACTACTGGAACGTCTACTCGAACGCCGCCCCGACGGCTACGACCTTCCGGGCGGGCGGCCCACTTATCGCCGGGGGGCGGTTCTATCTGCTCGATCGCGAGTATCACCGCCTGCTGATCTGGAGCAGCGTGCCGGCGAGCGGAGCGATCACGAATGCCAGCGGCATCTTCGGCCAGATCGACGCGATGAGCGGCAGCGCCAACGGCGGCAGTGCGTCGCCCAGCAGCACCACGCTGAGCAAGCCGCAAGGAGTGCCGGCCTCCGACGGGGCCCGGCTGGTGGTGGCCGACACGGACAATCACCGCGTGCTGGTCTGGGACAGCCTGCCGACCAACAACACCGCCGCGAGCTTCGCGCTAGGGCAGACCCTGTTTACGCAAGGCGGCACCAACGGGGGAAGCGGCGTCCCCAGTGCTTCGTCGCTGGACAGACCGACAGCGGTCGCCGTAGCAGGTGACCAGACCGCGGTTGCCGACACGGGCAACCATCGCGTGCTGATCTGGAACACGCGCATCATCGGCATGGGGCAGGCTGCCAACCTGGTCCTGGGGCAGGGGAGCTTCGGCGAGCGGGACAGCCATGCCACGACCCCCAGTGCCAGCACGCTCAATGCTCCGGGCGGCATCGCGAGTGACGGCTCGCGCCTGGCCGTCAGTGACACCGAGAACCATCGCGTCCTGATCTGGACGTCCTTTCCGACACGCAGCGGCCAGCCTGCCGACCTGGTCCTGGGGCAGCCGACGCTGACCGGCAATGCCGTCCGCGGGCGCGTCGCCACCGAGGCCGACTTCGTGGCGCCAGTCGCTGTGGCGCGAGCTGGCAAGCAGTACCTGGTCGTCGATACAGAGGCCAATCGGGTGCTGATCTATGCCGCCCCGCCGACCAGCCCTGCCGATCGCGCAAGCCTGGTGCTCGATGAGCTTCAGCTAGTCAGCGGCCAAGGCAGCGGTCGGCTGAAGCGGCCCAGCAGCGCGAGCTCTGACGGCAAGATCTTGGCTGTGGCCGACTCAGGCAACCACCGCGTCCTGATCTGGAACAGCATCCCGACGAAAAAGAAGCAGCCGGCAGATGTGATCTTGGGGCAGCTCAGCGACAGTGATACCGGCGCAAACGCCGGCACCGCGGAGCTGGGGCTCAGCACTCCGCTCGGGGTACATGTCGCGGACGGCAAGATCTATGTCGCGGATCGCGACAATCACCGCGTCCTAATCTGGAACAGCATCCCGACGCAGAACCACAAGAAGGCCGATGTGGTGCTGGGGCAGGCCGACTTTAGCGGCGTCAGCCCCAACCGCGGCGGCCAGCCCTCGGAGCTGACCCTAAAGTCACCAGGCGCGGTCATCACCGACGGCAACGCCATCTATGTCAGCGACACCGGCGCCAACCGCGTTCTGGTCTATAGCACCCTTGCGCCAAGCAGCGGCCAGGCAGCCGATCGGGTGCTGGGCCAGGACCGCTTCGATTCAGAGACCGCCGCGATGGTGTCGGCCAAGTCTCTGAACGCGCCCAGCGGTCTATGTATCTACAGATCGAAGCTGTATGTATCGGATAGTGGCTATCATCGAATTGTTCGGTACGAACTAGCTTCTCTGAGCAACGGGGCACCCGCCGAGAGCGTGCTCGGGCAACCCACGCTGAGTGCTGGCGATCCCAACAACGGCGGCCTGTCGCTAGAGCGGCTGTACGCCCCCAGCGGGGTCTTGGTTAGCGAGAGCGGTGTGTATATCGCCGACCGAGAGAACGGCCGCCTCGTGGTGCAGCCGCCTCCATCGTAGCCCGCGGGCCTGCGTGACCTCTGGCCCTGCCTGCGGCGCGGGACCGCTCTGCGCGATGCCCTGGCTGAGCTGGAAGCCCGCTTCGCTGCCGTAAGTCCCAGCAGCGACAAGCCGTAGCGGCGAAGCGCTCGCCGAAGCACTGCTGGCCCAGCCGTGGTGAACCCGGGTCGCTGCGGGCAGGGCACACGCGCTGCAGTCACCGCGCGACAGTACGGCCGCGGTCAGTACGCGCTCGGGCTAACCGGTTTGCCCTGCTTTGGCGGAGCCGTGTATAGTGAACAAGTTCAGTGAACAGGGTCAGTGAACGTGGCCAGCGAATGGGACAGGTCGGGTGAGACCAAGGCGCAGGCCAAGAACCGCAGCCAGCCGTAGCCCGAGTCGCAGGGCTCGCCGGGGCTGCCCAGGAGGTGGCGATGACGGAAACTTCGCTTGTGTATCGCTCAGCGGGTGAGCTGGCCGCGCTGATGCGCAGCGGGCAGGTGACGGCGGTGCAGGTGGTGCAGGCTCACCTGCAGCAGATCGATGCCTGGAACCCCCAGCTTGATGCCGTGGTCAGCCGGCGCGATGCCGAGGCGCTGGCCGAGGCCGAGGCGGCCGATGCAGCGCAGCGCGCGGGGCAGCCCCTGGGGCGGCTGCACGGTGTGCCGATCACGCTCAAGGACAGCCTGCGGGTCGGCGGCGTGATCTCGACGTTCGGCGGCCTGCCGCCCTATGCCCGTCACCGTCCGCGCGCCGACTGTCAGGTGGTGGCGCGGCTGCGGCAAGCCGGGGCGATTGTCCTTGGGCGCACCAACCTGCCGCTTTTTGCTCTTAACTGGCAGTGCGACAACCCGTTCTTTAAAGAGGGCAAAAATCCCTGGGACCTGACCCGGACTCCCGGTGGCTCGTCGGGGGGCTCGGCGGCGGCGCTGGCCGCCGGCTTTGCGCCGCTCGAAGTCGGCACCGATCTCGGCGGCTCGATTCGCTACCCGGCCCACTGCTGCGGCGTGCTGGGTCTGCGCACCACGGTCGGTCGGCTGCCGATCGATGACATCGGACCCGAGGGGCCCAAGATGTCGTTCCACCGCCTGCTCAGCGTGGGGCCGATGGCGCGCAGCCTGGCTGATCTGGCGCTGGCGCTCGACGTCATGCTGGGGGATGGCGAGAGCCCGGCCGCGCCACCGGCGATGTCGGCTGGCCGCCTGCGCATCGCGGTGACCCCGTCGCTGCCTGGGGCTGAGCCAGATGCGGCGACGGCAGCGCAGATCGACGCGCTGTGCCGCGGCCTACGCGAAGACGGGCACGAGGTCGAGATCGGCGCCGCTCCCGATGTGGATCTGGCGGCGGCCTGGCGACTGTGGGGCACCATCGCCGGCTATGAGCTGTGGAGTGGCATGCCCTTTCCCGTCGGGAACGCACTGACCCGGGCGCTGTTTACGGCCTATGCGCTGCGTCGCAAGCTGGGCGATGGACCGGTGACGCAGCACCTGGGCGCGGGCCTGGCCTGCAGTCGCCGCGGCTACGAGGAAGCGCTGGCCGAGCAGGCGCAGATCCTGGGTCGCATCGACGAGTTCTTCTCGCGCTACGCCTGCTGGATCCTGCCGGTGGCGATGGGCGAGGCCATCCGCCGCCAGGCGGGTGGGGCACCGATACAAGACGAGGGGCGTCGCATCCCGTACACGCAGTACCTCGGGGCCTATACCGTCCCGACGACGCTGTTCGAGACGCCGGCCCTGGCCCTGCCGCTGGGGCTGGGGCGCGGTGGGCTGCCGATCGCGGTGCAGGTGCATGCCGCCCGCGGGGCCGATCGCGCGCTGCTTGACCTTGCGCAGCGGGCCCTGGCCAAATACTGCGCGGTTCACATCCCCCCCGGCTATGCCCGCTAGGACTGCCACTGCGTAGCCGGACCGCAGCCACCCTGACCAGCCACCATGAATTCGAACCCTCCCGGCCGCCGCGCGCAGAAGGAAGCCACCCGCCACAGCATCCTGCAGGTGGCGCGCAGCCACTTCGAGCAGCACGGCTATCAAGCGACCAACCTGCGTGCCATCGCCGACCAGGCGGGGGTCTCGGCCGGCACGGTCCTGCTGCACTTTACCGACAAGCTGGGCCTGCTCCACGCCGCGCTGCACGACGATCTGGAGCAGGCCATCGACAAGAGCCTGCGGCGGCGCCAGCGCGGCTCGCTGCTGCAGCACCTGTGCGCGATCGTGCGTCCGTTCTACGCCTACTACGCGGCCCGCCCCGAGCTATCCAAGACGCTGCTGCGCGAGTCGCTGCTCGCCGAGTCGCCGTGGCGCGAGCGCTTCAGCGAACAGGTCCTGCGCGTCAACGCGCGCGTCCTGGCGCTGGTCGAGGGGGCCAAGCGCAGCGGTGAGCTTGGCGAAAGCACGCGCAGCGAGATCTTCGCCACCGCGTTTCTGTCGTTCTACTACATGGTGCTGATCGGCTGGCTGCAGGGCGGGGTAGCGAAGCCGCTGCCGCTGTTCAGCAAGCTGATGGCACAGCACATCGCTGGCTGTGACGGCGGTCGCCCTGCGCAGCCTCGCGCGCCGCGCGGTGGGCTGGGTGGGGCGATGCCGAGCGCGGTGCAGCGGCCGAAAACGCGCCCAGCGAAGCGACCGCGCCGCGCTTCATAAGCGCTATCGCAAGCGCTATCGCACCCTTAGCGCGGGGGCTCGACTCGTCGCTGGCTTTCTGTTTACTGTGTGGCTGGTTTTTTTGTTCTTGGGGGGACGTCCGTGTTCGCAACTCTTATGCGTGCTGCTTTTGTCGCGCTCTTGGCCGGCTACTCAGTCGAAGCGCTGACCGCTGCGCCACTTGCCACCACCGTCGCGGCGAGCGGCATTACGACCTCCTCGGCGGTGCTCAACGGCATCGGCACACCCAAGGGCGAGGCGACCACCGGGCGCTTTCGCTACAGCACGACGGATCCCGGCACCTGCAACGACACCTTCGGTACGCGCGTCCCGACCTCGGGCGGCACCGACCTCGGCACGGGTAGCTCGCCGGTGCCCTACTCGATCACGGTCAGCGGCCTGACGCCGGGCACGACCTATTACTTCTGCGCCATCGTGTCGAACATGTCGGGCACGGCCTACGGCGCGGTGA
>CAZVMD010000367.1:0-7125 GCA_964628555.1 uncultured Myxococcales bacterium
TTGGCCAGCATGCGGTCCACGAACGTCGACAGCTCACCGCGCAAGGAAGGGTTGAGCTCACCGAGCGGCGTCGGCGCGCTGTACATGTGCAGCGCCAGCATCTCGGCATCGCTCTCGGCCACAAACGGCGGCGTGCCGAGCAGCATCTCGTACAGGATGACACCCAGGGCATAGACGTCGCTGCGCTCATCGACATTGCTGACGTTGCGGCACTGCTCGGGCGACATGTAGCCCGGTGAGCCCATCAGTGCGCCGGTGCGGGTAGTGGGCTGGCCAGGCGTGCTGCCCTCGTTCAGCTTGGCGATGCCAAAGTCGAGCACCTTGACCCGCTCGCCCGCCGGCATATCGGGATCTGGCACCAGCATGATGTTGGCCGGTTTCAGATCGCGATGGACGATGTGCTTGGCGTGCGCTGCTGCCAAGGCTGAGGCGATCTGGCGGGCGATGCGGATGGCGTCCTGTCCCAGCGGACCCTGTCGCTTCATGCGCTCGCGCAGGGTCTCGCCATCCAGATACTCCATGACCATGTAGGCGCTGCCATCCGGCAGCTTGCCGAACTCGAAGGCTGATACCAGGCTGGGGTGCTGGATGATGTTGACGGCCCGCGCCTCGTTTAAGAAGCGGCTGGCCATCTCGGCATTGGCCGTAAACTGCGAGTGCAGGATCTTGATGGCTGCCCGTCGCTGGATCTCAGCGTCGGTGGCCTCGTAGACGGCGCCCATACCTCCCTTGCCGATCAGACGAACGATGCGGTATCGGCCAATCTGCTGGTCGACCATGGGGCTGTGGGTATCGTATCACGTCCCTCGCCGTCGTAGGGTCGCCGCTGCCAGGGGCCGATCGCTTGGCTGTCCCGTCGCTGGCCTGCATTTTCTGCGCGGATCGTGGGCTGGCTAAGGGCACAGGATCATTGCCAGAGTGCCCAAATTTTCCGTACCCTAAGCCGCAGTGCTCGCGCTGGCCTACGCCTTCCTATGCCTGGTGTGGTCGACGACCTGGCAGGCCATACGGATCTGTCTGCTCGGCTATCCGCCGTTCTTCGGCGCGGCGCTGCGTTTCCTGTTGGCGACGGTGCTCATCGGCGTGCTGTGCATCCTGGCTCGGCTGCGACGGGGCGAGCCGCTGTCCGGTCTGTGGCTGCCGCGCGGCCAGCATCTGGGAATCTTGGCGGCGGGCCTGCTCAACGGACTGGGCTATGGCTGCATCTATGTTGCCGAGCAGACGCTCTCAGGCGGTACGACGGCCATCGTCTGCGCTTCGAGCCCGCTGTTCACCTTGCTGGCGGCTCGCCTGCTGGGCATTGAGCCGCTGCGCATCCAGCGCTTGTTGGGCTTGGCGATCGGAGTGTGCGGGGTTGGCGCCATCTTCTGGGATGGGTTGCGCGGTAGCCGCGATCAGTTTCAGGCCATGCTCTTGGCGGGGGTCGCCGCGGCGCTGATCTGGCCGCTGTACGGTGCACTGCTCAAGCGCTACGCCAATGGCGTCTCAGCGCTGCTCAGCACCACGTACTTCCTGTTCTATACGGCGATTATCTTGTTCGTCCTCAGCCTGGGGCAGCACGAGTCTCCGGCTCGCTTTCTGTCGGCGCCGCTGGCTGCGCACCTGGCCTTCGCCTACCTCACAGTGGTCGGCAGCGTGCTGGCCTGGAGCATCTATCTTTGGCTGCTGCAGCGCCTCGACCTGTCGGTCCTCTCGGCCCTTGGACTGGTGCAGCCGCTGCTGGCGCTGGCGCTGGACCTAGCCCTGCGCGAGACCCAGCTACAGCCGCGCGGCTATGTCGGCGCCGCCTTGGTCCTGATCGGCATGGCGCTGTCGACGCAGCGTGGCGGAGCCTCGCGCTCGCTGCCGTCTGCTGTGGATCAGCGCTGAGCACGGCTTGTGCTCACCCGGTACGCGCGAGCGATGAATAGATGCCCGCTGCCGTCGTCCATGCCCTGTCGCCTGGTCCCTGCGCTATTTGTGTAGCCGGCGACGTGGCAACCACCCTAAGATTTTCAAGATGCAGGAAATGCCCAGCTCTCTCATTCCCCTTCCCCTAAACCCCCCGTCCCTAAAGCCGAAGCTGCCCAAGGCGCCCAGGGTACTGGCCTACGGCCTCCGCCTGGCCCTCCTGAGTCTGGTGGTGATCAGCTCGCCAGGCTGCGCGCTGCTCAACCAGTTCCTGGGTCAGGGCGGCGTGCAGGGAGCCGCCAACCTGCTCAATCCTCGGGTCAGTGCGACTCCGCTGCGGCTCTCGCGATCGCCCAGCATGCAGGCCCTGGGCGCCTACTACTGCCCGCAGGTGATAAACGATCCGATCGCCCGCATGGGCTGCGCGGTCGCCATCGGCCCGCCGCCGCCGCGCGATCAGCTGGTGTTCGAGTTCGCGACGACGGTCACGATCCAGAATCCCAACAACGTGCCGATCCCTGCCCTCGATGTGCTCTTGGCGATGAAGATGTTCCAGGGCCAAGGCGCCGAGAGCCTGGGGGCGATCTGTGTGTCGATGTGCGGTGCCAACGATCGTGGCTGCAACGGTCAGCCCAAGCCCGGAGCCTGCACCTCGAACCAGCCCACCATCCGCACGATGCGTGACTTCGTCGCAGCCGTCCCTGGCCTGATCGCGGGTCTAGTCGGAGCGGCGCTCAGCGGTGAGCTCCAGAAGTCGACCATCGCGGCCGGCGGCAACGTCGTGCTCAACCTCAACTTTGGGCTGGGCATCGACCAAGCCCTGCGCGTCATTCAGAAGGTCGTGCCCCAGCTTGTCGAGTCGCAGCTACAGCGTGGTCGTCCCTCGCTGGTGATCCCGGTGTCGGGCGAAGGCACGGTCTTCGTCAACATGCCCGGCAGCGGCCGCATCGGCGTTGGCTTCGGCCCCTTGGCCACCAACTGGCAGGTGCTGTAGCTCCCCGCCCGTCCTCGCGCCCCGGCCCCCGACTAAGGGCTGGCCTCTCGATGTACCCTTTACCCATGACGAAAACTCGCGACAAGGCGGCTGCCGATGCCTGGCTGCGCCGCGCCCAGCCCTACTCGCTGCTCTGGCTGAGCTCTGTGCTGTGCGCAGGGCTTCTTGGCTGCGGCGGTACAAGCTCGGGCCCAGGTCCGGGGCCGGGTGGCAATCGCGCTGGAGCGAGCGTTCATTACTACTACTACCAGGGGCGCGGCATGCTGCGCTGTCCGGGGCGGATCGCTGGCTACACCACGCAGGTCGCGTGCGATGCGCTGGGTCGCAGCCAGACCGAAAACGGCGCGGTTAATCAGGTCGGGCTGAGCTGTGACAGCGATCCTGTCGGCTGCATTGTTGGCGATACCCTCTTGGTCACCGCCACCGACCGCTGCGCCGCCAGCGATCGCTCGGTGCGGGTCAGCTACCGCACGAGCACAGTCACCATGCGCATCGTCGATCGCACACCCGGCAACGGCGGCTTCGATCTGGGCCTCGATCCGTACATCGATCTGGGCCTGTATGCCGACTTCAATATCGGCGTCAGCGGACCGCAGGATCTAAGCTACGAGTGCCTGCGCTAAGACCGCTCTGCAGCCGCTGACCGCAGGCCGTTGCGTGTGGCTTGGGCGCGGCAGTCGGCGTCTAGGCGTGCTCTCTCACTCGCTCGTCAGGGTGTTCGTCGAAGTAGGCCTTGCGGCTCTCGCGCGTGATCTCGACCACGATGTCTTCGCTGGCCGTAGGCAGGATGCGGGCTTGGCAGCCCAGGCGCGAGCTGGCGCGGACATCGAAGGCTTTGTCGAGGATGTCCTCTTCCTTGTCTTTCTGCGGCGTCAGCGAGCGCAGGCCTGACTTGACGTAGACGTGGCAGGTCGAGCAGGCGCAGACGCCACCGCAGGCATAGCCGACCTGGGCGTGAATCTTCTTCGCCGCTTCGAGGATCGAGGTGCCGGCCGGAACGTCGATGCTCTTCGGCTGCTTGTCGCCGCCCGCCGCAGCATCGCTAGCGTAGTCGTTGAGAAAGGTGATCTTGGGCATGCGGCGCGGTCTCTCTGGGGAGTCTGCTTGGGTTGGGGCGGTGGCCTAGCGCGTCTCGGGCGGCAGGATGGGCTGCGGCGAGCTGGGGGCGACCGCATGGGCTTGCTCGACACCGTGAGCATGCTCGACCGCAGCTTCGAGCTCACGCACCGCGCGTCCTGAGACCGCGTGGCTGAGGCTCTCATCCATGCGGCGCTGGGCGAACTCTTTGCTGGCTACATCCAGCGCGCTGATGGCGTCGGCGATGCGGCGGTGATCGCTGCCGGCCTTGGCCTGTTCAACTGCACTGCGCGCTGCGTCGATGCGCTGCCGCTCAGCAGCGGAGAGCAGCTGGCCATCGCGGGCCAGCGCCGCAGTCAGCGCCGCCAGGATGCGATCAGCTTCGACGCGCTGGGTGATCAGCAGGCGCTGCCGCAGATCCGACTCGCCGTGCTCAAAGCTATCGAGCAGCATCTGCTCGACCTGCTCATCGGTCAGGCCATAGCTTGGCTTGACGGTGATGTGGGCTTCGCGTCCCGAGGTCAGCTCGCGCGCCGTGACCGCGAGCAGTCCGTTTTCGTCGATAAGGAAGCTGATCTCGAGCCGGGCCATGCCGGCTGCCATGCGCGGGATGCCGGTCAGCTGGAAGCGAGCCAGCGAGCGACACTCCGACGCGGTCTCGCGCTCGCCCTGCACCACGTGTAGATCGAAGCCGGTCTGCCCATCGGCGTAGGTGGTGAATACCTGGCGCGCCCCGGTCGGCACGCGGCTGTTGCGCGGGATGATCTTTTCCACCACGCCGCCCATCAGCTCTAGGCCCAGCGACAGCGGCGTCACGTCGATCAAGAGGGCATCGGTGCGCGCGTTCTGCAGGATGTCGGCCTGCACGGCAGCCCCTAAGGCCACCACTTGATCCGGATCCAGATCGCACAGCGGTGGCTGGCCGAACAGCTCTTGCACAAACCGGCGCACCGCCGGCACGCGGGTTGCGCCGCCAACTAGGACGACGCCATCTAGCTCGCTCGGCGACAGCTCAGCATCTTTGAGGGCCCGGCGGCATGGCGTCGCGGTGCGCGACAGGATCGGGGCAATCGCCGCCTCAAACTCGGCGCGCCGCAGGCAGACGCGGTGCGCTTGTTGGCTGTCGAAAATCAGCTCGGCCTCGACCTGATCTTGCTCGGTCAGGCTGTGCTTGACGCTGCGCGCCGTCGCCAAGAGCTGACGAGCCAGGCCGGCATCGGTCGCTAGCCGGTCGCGCAGAGCCGCACCGCCGTCACATTTTTGCAGCAGCAGATCGGCCAGCGCCTGATCCATATCGTCGCCACCCAGCGCGGTATCCCCGGCCGTGGCCATGACGGTGAAGATGCCGTCGTGCAGATCGAGGATCGAGACATCGAAGGTGCCACCGCCGAGGTCGTAGACTGCGAACTTGCCTTCCTTCTTGCGATCGAGGCCATAGGCCAGCGCCGCTGCGGTCGGCTCGTTGAGCAGGCGCAGCACGTTAAGGCCAGCCAAGCGCCCGGCGTCCTTGGTTGCCTGGCGCTGCGCGTCGTCGAAGTAGGCCGGGACGGTAATCACCACGCCTTCGAGCGCGCTGTCACCAGATGAATCATCAGGGCCGCCCATTGAGGCGGATAGCTGCTCTTCTGCACACATGCGCAGCCAGCGCAGGATCTCGGCGCTGACTTCGATCGGGGTGACGGCGCGGCGACCCCCTTCGACCAGCAAGCGGACCACGCCGGGGCTCTGGGGATCTGGCGCTGCCAGGTGGTACTGCAGGAAGCGGCCTTGGCTCTGCTGCGCGGCAATCTCAGTCGGGCTGCGTCCCATCAGGCGCTTGACCGAGGCGATGGTGTCGTGCGGATAGCGACTGGCCTGGGCGCGGGCCGGCTCACCGACCTTCGGCGTGCCGCTGGCGACGTAGCTTACGATCGAGGGCAGCAGGCGCCGACCGCCGGCGTCGACTGCCAGGCAGCGCGGCTCGCCATCTTCGACAACCGCGACCAGCGAGTTAGTGGTCCCGAGGTCGATGCCTACCACGCGGCCCTTGCAGGCGGACTTGATGGGCGACTCGCCCGGTTCGGCGATCTGTAACAAGCTCATGCGATTTCCTTGCGTGGCGGCGCGGCGGGGCGCTGGCGGGGACTACTCGTCTGCCTCATGGTGAGCAGTAATCTCGTCGAGAAAGCGCTGGTAGTAGCGCAGGCGCAGCAGCACCTCGGCCAGATGCTCAAGCTGGGCCGGATCGCGCGAGCCGGCAGCATCTAGGCGAGCGAAGCCGGCCTTAAGTTGCTCTGTTTCCTGCATCATGCGGCTCTTGATGTCGCTGTCGATGCGCTGCACGCGCGGCGGATCGTTCGCCGCCAGCGCATCCTGCAGCTCTTCGCGCAGCTCCAGCACTTCAGCGAGGAAAAGAGAATCCAGCGTTCGCTTTTTCCCCCCCGCCTGCTCGGCCGCTTCGGACAGATCGATGCCGTACAGCGACAGCAGGTACTCGGCCCGTCGGGCATCGCTCTTGAGCACGCGGTAGGCGTCGTTGAGGTCGGTAGCGCGGCGCAGCACCTGGGCCCGCTCAGCGGCCGGCGCTCGGCTGAAGCGGTCGGGATGACTGTGGCGCTGGCCCTCGCGATAGCGGGCCTCTAGCTCGGCGCGATCGATGAAGTAGCTCGGCGGCAGGCCAAGGACTTCAAAGTGAGTGCGGGCGGAGGCCATCAGAACTGGACACTCTCTCCGCAGCCGCAGGCGCCCTTGCTGTTGGGGTTATTGAACTTGAAGCCGTAGCCCATGATGTTGGTCACGAAATCGAGCTCGGTCCCGTCGAGAAACACAAAGGACTTGGGATCGACAAACAGCCGCACGCCGTCATCAAACTCAAAGACCTTGTCGGCGTTGCTGGGCGCGTTGTCAGCCCACTCGAACAGGTAGGCGAAGCCGGTGCAGCCGCCGCCGCGGATGCCGATGCGCAGGCCCTGCGGCGCAGCTTTGCCTTCGGCCTTGCGCTTCTCTGACAGGCGCTTGACCTCGGCGATGGCTTTGGGAGTCGCGGTGATCGACATGGCAGCATCCACCTTGTGGCTCTGGGCGTTAGTGCTGGCCAGCATTCTTCTTCTTCTTGTAGTCGGCGATGGCGGCCTTGATGGCGTCTTCGGCCAGCACCGAGCAGTGGATCTTGACCGGCGGCAGGT
>CAZVMD010000368.1:0-7123 GCA_964628555.1 uncultured Myxococcales bacterium
TGAAAGCTGTCGCCGGTCAGGATGCCGGCCATGCCCGAGTGATGCGGGTGATACGGCAGCACCTTCATCTCGAAGCCGGTCAGCACGTTGAGATAGGCGCGCACCGGCTCAAGCGGCGCGAGCTCGGCTCCCGCGGTCCAGGTGGTGCCGGTGCCCGTCGGGATCCAGTGCTGCCGCCGCACGCCATTGCCAAAGAACCACACACCGAAGCGGCGCGGTGGCGCAGCGGCCTCGGCCCGGCCAGCCAGCGTCTCAAGCCAGGGCAGACCGACAGCCACCGTCGAGCCAGCCAGCAGACCGCGCAGAAAGCTCCGCCGCTGCATCATCGAACGAGACATCACACACCTCCTGCCGTCGTGGGCGGGCTGGCCAAGCGAAAGCCGTCGCTGAGGACAAGAGCCAGCACCAGCTGCAGCAGCTGGTACTGACGGTCGGCAAAAGCCGCGCCCAGCTGGCGAATGCCCTCTTGCTCAGCGGCTTCTTCCAGGTGCCCGGTCGAGTGGCGATAGAGCTGACGGGCCAAGCACTCGGCCAGGCGCGGATCGGCGGCCAGGGCCTGACCCAGCTCGGCCGCACCGTCGAACGCGACACCATCGAGCTCGGCGCTGGCATCTATCGGCTGCCCCTCATCGAGGCTGCGGAAGGCACCGATGGCGTTGAAGTTTTCCAGACCGAGGCCGATCGGATCCATCAGCTGGTGGCAGCTGCGGCAGGCCGGATCCTGACGGTGCTGCTCCAGGCGCTGACGCAGCGTCTTGGGCGGACCGCTCGGCGGCTCTAGCGTCGTGACCACGCCAGCCGGCGGCGGCGGGATGTCCTGACACAGCAGGTAGGCGCGCACGAACTTGCCGCGGTGGGTCGGCGAGGTCGCCGTGGCATGGGCGTTGAGCGCCAGGATGCCGGCCGTCCCCAGCAGGCCGCCACGCTTGCCCGTGCTCGGCAGCTCCAGCTGGGCAAAGCCCGACCCGACCGGCGCTGGCAGGCCATACAGCGCCGCCAGCTCAGCGTTGACAAACGTGCTACGGCGCCGAAACAGCTCGCGATAGTCGGTGCTGCCAGCAAACAGCACGTCTTCGACATCGCGCAGGATCTCCTCGCGCATCGCCCCGACCAGCGTCGGAGAAAACTGCGGGTACAGCGCCTTGTCCTTGGTCATCGAGTCAAGCCGCGCGAGGTTGAAGTACTCGCTGAAGAAGCCTGCTAGCGCCGCGCGCGCCGCCGGAGCCGCCAACAAGCGCTCGCTCTGTCGCCGCAGGCCGTCGCGACTTACCAGCTCGCCCCGCTCGGCCGCATCGAGGAGCTCGGCGTCGGGCGGCCCATTCCACAAGAGGTAGGACAGGCGGCTGGCCATCTCATAGCTGGTGTAGCGCAGGCGCCCCGGGCGCTCGGGATCGGGCTCTCCGAGCTCGACGCGAAACAGGAAGTGCGGCGACTGCAGCAGCGACGCCAGCGTGTACTCCAGCGCCTCATCGAGGCTGCCGAGCAGCGCGCTGAGCTGGCTGGTCAGGCGGTGTAGCTGCTCGCTCTCGGCCTGGGTCAGCGGCCGCCGGAAGGCCTGTCGGCCAAAGCGGGTGAAGAACGCATCCAGGCAGGGATCGCTTTCCTGCGTCGGCGTGCAGCCCGGACCGAGCAGGCTCTGTCGCACCGCCGGGCTGCTCCAGGCCTGATGCGCGACGTCGAGCGCGGCGGCTTCATACTGCTCGGCCGCCCGCGGCGGAATCGTCAGCTCGGAAGCGCCGATGCTGGCAAAGCCGTGCAGCGGTGTGTCGGCCTCGATATCAGTGGGTAGCTTGAGGCTGTCGCCAAACAGGCTGCGCAGGCTGGCCTGGTACTGAGCGCGGGTGAGGCGATGCAGGGTGGCGGGCGCCGGCACAACCGGGCTGGCGTCTTCCGGCCCGTCGAGCGCGGCCTGGCAGCCGGAGCCAGTCAGCCCCAGCAAGCTGAGGGCGATACCGCACAGCAGAGAGCGACGCATAGCGAGTCTCCTTCCGAGGTCGAGTCGCGTCGCAACGTATCAAGCTGGGCGGTGGTTACAAGCGTCGCCTGCCGGACCGGCGCAGCCGCGCGTCTGCAGCACCGGCTCGGACGGCGGCATGCATGACTCAGCGGGCCGGGCAGAAGGGCTCGACTTCGAGGCGACTGCCGACCGGGATCTTGGCCAGGTTGCGCGGGAAGCAGGCCCGCAGTCCAACATCGCAGACGTAGTTGCCCTGGTCGCGGTCGGTCGTGCGAGCGCAGTCGCTGTCGCTGCTGCAGGGCCTCAGATAGAAGCCGATGAGACCCGGCGGAATCGGCGCGTAGCGGGGCGCTGGGTAGTACGCTGCTTTCTCGGGGCGGCAGCCGCCGCCCGGCGGATCGGTGACGACGCAGTAGCCGGCCGGCCAGGGAAACTTGGTCTCGCGCAGGCAATAGCCAGCCGCGCCACAGTCGGTATCGGTGCGACAGCCCTCGCCCAGGCGCACGCCGCAGGCATCGGGACTGGTCGCCGGAGGCGGCTTGCGGCCACAGAGCTGCGGCAGCACGACCTGTCGGAAGCCGGCCGGCAGATCCGCTGTGGTCAGGCTCTGGCCAGCGGCGATGGGCTGCGGCATGTACAGGATCGCCGAGGGCGGGTCGATCCCCAGCACCGGCTCGCCGACATCGCGGCGGCGGTTGCCGTTGCGGTCCTCGTAGACCAGCAGGCGGCCCAGGCCAAAGGCCGCCTTGCCCATGCCAGCGGGCACCAGCAGCTCGTCGCTCGGCGGCTCAAAGACGTTCACCACGGGAGTGCTCGGCAGCGTGACCGCGCGCGCCGAGGCCAGGTGCTCGACCATCTGGTCGACGCTGGTCGTCATCGGCCCCTGTGGGCTGAAAAAGATCGCCAGGCGCAGGCTGGGATCCCGGCTAGGCAGGGCTCCGCCGGCGGCCAGGTCAGTCGCAAAGCTGGCCAGGGCAGGTCCACGAAACTCGACGCCCAGCAGCGGATCGCCGCAGCCGGTCGCCGCCAGCCCAGACAGCCCAAGCAGGCAGCCAGCCGCCAAAACACTGCTGCGCCGCGCCGCACTCAGCGTCGCCATGTCAGCCCTCCGCCTAGCCACCAGTTGAGGCTGGTCGCGGTCTGAAAGCCTGCCTCGGTGCCGTTATCGATCAGCGCCCGCCGACTGAGCAGCGCCGCCGGACCGCCCTCCAGACGCAGGCCAAAGCCGCGCCCAAGCGAGCGCTCAAGCGCAAACAGCGCTTCGATTCCCAGGCCCAGTCCGTTGCGGTCGCTGACTAGGCGCGGCGTCGCGGCAAAGCGCTGGCCCAGGTAGACGCCTTCGAAGGCCACGCCGAACGCGGCGCTAAACCACGGCGTATCGATATAGCGCTGCAGCAGCACCGCCAGCCCCAGCTCGAAGCGCTGCGAGGCGAGTCCCTGATCGATCGACTGCTGGCCAAAGACGCTGCCGCGCAGACGCGCTCCGACGGTCAGCCAGGGCAGATCGGCGCTGTAGGCCAGAGCCGCATGCGGCAGCACGCCCAGCCCGGCCTCAGTCTCGCCGCGCATGCCCAGCACCGCGAACAGGCCATGCACCGAGCGCCGCACACCGCCGCGCTTGCGCACCAGCTGGTCATAGCGAATCGCGCGATAGGGCAGCTGATCCAGCTCGACCTCACTGCCCTGCGCCAGGTTGACGCGGTACTCGCGGTACTCGTAGCTGCCGCGGCGCTGCACGAAGTAGTGACCGCGTGGCAGAGCGATGCTGGCGTGATCGCGGCTAGTCGTCAGCTCGGCGATCACCGAGCCCGACTCGCGCTCTTCGGCGATCAGGTACTGCCCGGCCCCCGAGAGGCGCAGGCGGGTCCGGCCAGCCTGGCTGCCGCCTGGCGTGGTCAGCGTCAGATCGCCGCTGCCTTTGACGTCGTAGGCGTAGGTCGGGTGCTGCAGCGACAGGGTCTGTCCGCTGGAGCGCAGGGTCTGACTGTAGGTGTAGGCGTAGGCCTCGGCGAGCGTGACTCGGCCATCGCCATTGCGGTCGGCGGCCCCGCGCAGTGCATTGACCAGGTGGTGCGAAAAAAACGAGCTGCGCAGGCGGTCGGATTCCTGGCTCGACTCACCGGCCGTGCTCGACGACAGGATGGCCGTGCCCTCGGCTTCGACGCGGTTGTCGAGCGACAGCGAAAACTCCGGGCTGGGCGTCATGCCCTTGACCCGCGTGACGCTGCCCGAGCGACAGGCATCGACGATCAGGATGCGCATATGCGCCGCCGAGCCGCTGGCCAGCGAGCGCAGCTCATTGAAGTCGAGGCGCGAGCCGCGCAAGTGCAGCGACTCCGCATCGGCGTGACCGGAGTAGAAGATCAGCAGCGCACTGGGCGTCGCCGAGGTATCCCGCTGCGTGCGCAGCGCCGCGT
This sequence comes from uncultured Myxococcales bacterium, assembly GCA_964628555.1. Classification (GTDB taxonomy): domain Bacteria; phylum Myxococcota_A; class Polyangia; order Palsa-1104; family JAEUJZ01; genus JAEUJZ01. Next base: position 4,375 of record CAZVMD010000368.1, read on the forward strand.
TGACCGCGAGCACCGTCCGCCGCACGGTATCGGCGTTTTCATCGATCAGCAGGCGGATGCGATCGGACGTCACACTGCCCTGGTCGCGCAGCACATCGACAAACTCGCGGGCATCGCGCTCAGCGAACAGCAGCTGAATGTCGTCGGCATCGCCGCGGTTGTTGCCGATGGCGATGACCCAGGTCTCCTCCGGCAGAGCCTGGGCCTCTCGGCTAAAGCCAAGCACCAGGCAGAGCAGCCACAAGCACTGGCAGACGTGCCGACGAATTCGCGCCTCCTACTGCTTGTTCATAACGAAGGCCGACTGGCGACAGCCAGCCGGACAGCTCGGTGGCTGGCCTGGGCTCTGCGCCTTGCAGGTCTGGGCCGGCGACAGCGCGTCTCCGGGACACCACACCAAATAGAGAACCTCGCGACCGACCGAGGCATCGAGAGCCACCGCCCCCGGCAGTTCCTGCCGCTTGCCCATCGGGCGCTTGCTGTCGACCGCGCCACTGGGCCAGGCAACGTACAGCCCGCCCGACGGCTCAACCCCCAGCACGGCCACCTGACCGCGGGCTGGTAGATCGACGACGAAGCGCAGGCGATCGCCGCTTTTGAACGCATCGCCGGACAGCGCCTGCTGGGCCTGACCGCCGACCAGGCGATAGACCTGCAGCGCCAGCCCGCCCTTGTCGCGCGTCTCATCGAGCAGCGGGGCCTCATCGCCAGCTGGGCCGGGCTGCGTCGAAGACCCGGGGCGACCCAGCAGCACCAGGGCAGCGACCGCCGCCACCGCCGCACCCGACAGCGGCAGCGCCATCGCCCGCAGTGCCCCCAGCAGTCGGCTGAGCCAAGACGCAGCCGGAGCCTCGTCGAGCCGCCGGCGAATACCGGCCAGAAGCTGTCGCTCATCGACCCCCGCAAAGCCAGCGAAGCCGACGCTGCGCGCGCTCATCCGCTCGGGACACAGCGGGCAGTCAGCGACGTGCTGCCGTAGCTCGGTCGCCTGCGCCTGGCTCAGCTCACCGGCCTGCAGGCGATCGAGCGCCAAGTCAGAGGGGCAGCCCGGCTGACCGGCGCGAAGCTGCATAAAAGGCGTCTGCTCAGGGTTTTTGTCCATCGTCATGCCTACCTGCTGTCAGAACGACGTGCGGTGGAGCGAAGGCGAACGTCCAGGTCCTTTGCTCGGTAAGACCCGCAGGTAGGCTGACAGGGCAAGGTCCTGCTACGAATTTTGTAGTTTTTGCCGGGCCGCATTACGCCGACTCCCGGCCCGACTGTGAGCCGCCACTTTGGCTGCGGCTGCGCGCCCACAGCAAGAAGCGCTCGATGAAGTTGCCCACCGTTCGCTTCGAGACCCCCAAGAGCTCCGCCGCTTCCTCGTGGCTCATCCCATCTATGTACACATAGACGGCGGCCCGCGCCTGCTGCTCATCGGCTTCGCAGAGCAGGCGCCGCAGATGCAGCAGATCGCTCTCCGAGGCCCGGCTCTGCGTCTCATCCGCCGCGATGTTTTCGGCGAAGAGCTGCTTGCGGCGTCCGTGATCGCGCAGGTGATTGAGGCAGTAGTTGGTGGTGACTTGGTACAGCCAGGTGGTGATGCTGCTGCGCCCCTCGAACTCTTGCATGCTGCGCATGACGCGGATGAACACTTCCTGCGTCGCTTCCTCGGCATCTTCGCGCCGACCGAGCAGCCGCAGCGCACGGCGATAGACCATCGGGCCGTGCTGTCGAAACAGGGCTCCCACATCGGGGTGGCCTGACGAGGTAGCCATCCGGGTATCGTCCCACGCCGGAAATGGCAGGGTCAAGGGCGGGTATTTGCTTGGGAAGTTGCCACCGCGCGCGGCCCAGGTCGTTGCTCCCACCGACAGCGCGCTTTTGAAACAGGCCAGGCCAAAGGCCCGCCGAGCTCGGCAAGGGACGGCCGCGGGACGGCGCTACTTCTTGCCGGTAAAGACGCTGATCACGTCTTCGGCGACGTTGGCCACCACAATGTCGAGCAGGCCATCTGCGTTGATGTCGCCAATCGCCAGCCCCTCGGGCTGCTGCCGCGTCGCCAGCTCGCCAATCGGTGTCAGCTTGCCGTCGCCCGCGCCGCGCAGGATCGAGATCGTGTGGCTCACCCGGTTGGTCACCACCACATCGGCGTGACCGTCTCCGTCCAGATCGGCAATCGCGATGCCTGTCGGCTTCTCACCGACGGGATAGCTCTGGGCGCTGCCAAAGCCCGCCGGGCTACCGAGCAGCACACTGATTGTCTTATCGCCGGCGTTGGCGACCACCAGATCGGGCAGTCCGTCGGCGTTGAGCAGACCGGCGACGACGTTGATCGGCGTCCGGCCCACGATCAAGTCGGTGGCCCGCGCCGTATCGAAGCTGCCCCCGCTGCCTGAGCCCGGCCACAGGCGGACCTTGTCGCTGCTCGGCAGGCTGACCGCGATGTCCAGGCTGGTCGAGCCGCTGCCGTCAAAGTCGCCGATGGCAAAGCCGGCCGGCGCGGTATCGAAGCGATACTTCACCGCCGGACCAAAGGTGCGCGCGCCCTGATAAGGAAAGACGTTGAGGGTCAGGCCGACCTGGGTCGTCGTCACCAGCTCACGCCCTGGCCGACCGTCTAGATCCAGCGCGGCCAGCGCATAGGGGTGCGAGCCCTCGCTGGGAATGGCCAGCCGGTCCTGCTCGTCGGGTCCCCACAGCACCGCCAGCTCGCCGCCGAGGTAACACGGGGCAGCGGCGTCGATCTTGCCGTCCCCATCGATGTCCG
>CAZVMD010000369.1:0-7028 GCA_964628555.1 uncultured Myxococcales bacterium
GCAGCGTCGAGCCCGGTCAGCGCGGCGGTGCCGTCGTCGCCGAAGCGGGGCTGGGGGTGGCCGATGCCGGCCAAGAGCGCCAGGTACAGGTTGGCGAGCGGCTGGCCGGGGTAGCGCAGGTGGCGGCCGGTCTTGATCGCGCTGCCCAGGCGGCCGGCCAAGAGCACCGGCATGTCGTCGTGGCTGTGGCTGTTGCCGTCGGAGACATCGCTCGATAGGCAGAGCAGGGTGCGGTCGAGCAGGCTGCCGCCACCCTCTTTGACGCGGCTCAGGCCGTCGAGGAGGTAGGCGAAGAGCTGGATCTCGTAGGTGTTGATGGCCTGCAGCTTGGCCTGGGTATCGGGGTTGTTCTGGTGGTGCGACAGCTCATGGTGGGCGCCGGGCACGCCGATAAAGGCATAGGAGCGGTTCGACAGGCCATTGCCCCACATATACGAGACGACGCGCGACAGATCGCAGGACAGCGCGAGGACCAGTAGATCGGCCATGCTGCGCGCTAGCTCGTCGAAGCGGAGGCCCTCGGCCGGGCGCTTGGCGCCGCCACAGCTGGGACCGGCCTCACCCACCCGCCCCTCGACGGCGCGCACCGCGGACAGGTACTCGTCGAGCTTGTGGCGATCCTGGCTGCCCAGGCGACCGTGCAGCGTCTGCGCTTCGGCCAGCACATGATCGAGCACCGACTTGCGGGTGCGGCGGCGGCGCTCTAGCTGCTCGGCGGTCTGGCCGGCCTCTTCGCCGCGAAACAGGACATCAAAGACGATGCGCGGATCCGACAGCTTGGGCAGCGGGGTGCGCGGCCCGGCCCACGAGATGTTGGTGGTGTAGGCGCAGCTATAGCCCGAGTCGCAGACGCCGCCGCTGCCGCCGGCTTCGAGGCCCAGCTGCAGCGAAGGAAAGCGCGTGGCCGTCCCGAGCCTCTGCGCCGCGAGCTGATCGACGGAGATGCCGAGGCGGATGTCGCTGTCGCTCTTGTTGGCCTTGCTGCAGGTCAAAAAGGCGCTGGTGCCGCCAGCATGATCGCCAGCCCCGTCGGGCCGGGCCGGTCGGTTGGACAGGCCCGAGAGGATGAGGAGCTGATCCTTAAACGGCGAAAGCGGCTGCAGGATGGGTGGCAGGGTGTAGTCAGGGCCGACCGTGCTTGGGGTCCAGGCCGGCATGTGGATGCCGTTCGGCAGGAAGTAAAACAGCAGGCGCTGCGGCGGCTCGGCAGCCTCGGCGGTGGACCACAGGGCGCGCGGCAGCAGGCTGGGCAAAAAGGGCAGGGCCAGCGCCACGCCGGCGCCCCGCAGCAGGGCCCGACGGCTCAGAGCGGCCGGGGAAGAAGGAGTCGAGCTCATGGCATACCTCGGTGGGGAAGGCTCGTGGTCTGCGTCGCGGGGTCATTGCTGCCGGCGGTCGGGGCAGCGCCGCGCCGGTGGCGGAAGGCCGGGCTGCGGACCAGCGCTTCAATAAGCGCATAAAGAGTCTGGTCGGCCTGCTCGTAGGCCGCGACCAGCTCATCGAGCCGACTGTGATCGGGGCTGTCAGGGAAGCGACCGACGGCATAGGTGAACAGCTTCTCGGCGGCGCAGCGGGGCAGCCGCGCGTCCTCGGCCAGCAGGCCGGCAAGCTCGGCGGCATCGGCGAAGCGCCGGCCATCGATCAGCTGGCCGGTGGTGTCGATCGGCAGCCCCTCGTCGGTGGTGCGGGCCCGGCCGATCGCGTCAAAGCCCTCTAGCGACAGGCCGATGGGATCCATCAGCGAGTGACAGCTGGCACAGACCGGCTTCTGGCGATGCGCTTCCAGCCGCTGGCGCAGCGTGCCGCCGCTGCCCGGCTGACCGAAGTCACCGATCACGTTGGGCGGCGGCGGGGGAGGCGGCGTACACAACAGCTGCTCTAGCACCCACTTGCCGCGGCGGACCGGCGAGGTGCGGGTGGGATAGGACTCGGCGGTCAGCAGGCTGGCATGACTGAGCAGCCCGCGGCGCGTCGTGCCGTCGAGCGACAGCCGGCTCTGCGCCGGACCGGCCGGGGCGGGCAGGCCATAGTGGGTCGCGACCTCGGCGCTGCCGTAGGTGTAGCGGGCGAGCAAGAGCTCGCGCAGCGGCTGGCCATGCTGATCGCTGTGGGGCGCTGGGAAAAAGTCGGCGACAAAGCGCCGTGTCTCTTCGGCGAGTGCGCGGCGCAGCGACGGGCTGAACTGCGGGAAGTGGCTGGCGTCGGGCTCGGCCTTGTCGATCTGCCGCAGCAGCAGCCACTGCGCGGCAAAGTTATCGACCAGGGCCTGGGCCCGCGGCTCGGCCAGCATGCGTCGCAGCTGCGCGCTCAGCCCATCGTCGGTCAGCAGCTCGCCGCGGTCAGCGTGATCGAGGAGCTCTTCATCGGGCGCGCTGCTCCACAAAAAGTAGGACAGGCGGGTGGCCAGCTCCGGACCGCTCAGCGCATGCGGCGTTGGGCTCGCCGGATCGTCATCGAGCTCGACGCGAAACAGGAAGTGCGGCGACAGCAGCATGGCCTCCAGCGACAGCCGCAGCCCGGCGTCGAAGCTGCCGTTTTCGTCCTCGCTCTGGCCTTCGGCGAACAGCTTGAGGTGGCGCGAGAGCTCATCTTCGGTCAGTGGTCGGCGATACAGCAGGCGACCGCTGCGGCGCAGGATCGTCGCCGCGCAGTCGCGCTGGCCTGCCTCGTCATCGGTCGGCGGCGTGCAGACGTAAAGGCGCTGGCGCAGCGGGTTCGGGCGCTCCAGCTCCAGCGGGCCCTCGACGCGCAGCGAGCGCAGGACGAGGTTGCGATCGAGCATCTTGCTCGGGTCGTAAAAGTCATTGAGGAAGGTGACGCGCAGCACATGCAGTCCGGCGAAGTCGCTGATGCGGACCTCGTAGTTGGTGGGCGTCGTCGCCGGCACGCTGACCACTTCGTCCGTGCGGGTGTCAAAGGCGATGCCCATGCGCACCGGCTCGGGCCCGGCCTGCTCGCCGTAGGCCTGGGCGCGGATGCGATAGGTGCCGTCGCGCGGCAGGAAGAGCGTGACCAGGGCCGAGGTGCCGGTCAGGAACACCAGCTCCGGGCCGCGCTGGATGACGTACTCAGAGTGCGACAGCTCGCTGCTGGCAATGTCGCGGGCCAGCGGCGCACCGTCGGGGCGCGTCACTTCAGCGGCCACCTCTTCGGCGGCCCGCTGATACATCTGGATGTGCAGCGGCGACAGCGACAGGACATCGCCGAGGTTGTCAAAGCCATGCCCGGTATCGTCGGGCGGAAAGCGGGCGCTGGTCCCGTCGGCAACCCCCAGTACATCGCGCAGGCTGTGGTCATACTCGGTGCGCGACAGTCGGCGCAGCGTCACTGCCCCGGGATCGGCAAGCGGCGGGCTGGCCTCACAGCCCAGCCAGAGCAGCGCCAGACACAGGGCCGCCGCTGGTGGGCGGTGGGCCGGGCGGAAACAAGCTTTCTTGGGGCGCGTAGGCATGGCGATCTCCAGGGAAGTAGCCGGTCCGACCGAGTGCGCGGCGGCGGACGGTCCCGAACCATCGGGCGGCGACTGTATCGCGGCGACTTTCTGCCGGGAAGTCCGATAGCTGCGCTCGCGCAGTCGGCTCGGCTGTGCCCGGTCGGCTGCTGTCGCCTTGCGGGCGCTCGGCGCAGAAGCCCACACCCGCCAGGGTCGGACGCCTATAATGTCTGCCTCCCATGTCGCTTCTGCATCAGTCGCTGATCCTGCTTATCGCGGCCGTTATCGCCGTTCCGCTGTTTCGCAAGCTCAAGCTCGGAGCCGTGCTCGGCTACCTGGCGGCCGGCGTCGCCGTCGGGCCCTTTGTGCTGCGCCTGATCACCGACGTGCAGAGCATCCTGCACTTCTCGGAGTTCGGCGTCGTGCTGATGCTGTTTCTTATTGGCCTGGAGCTCAATCCCTCGCGGCTGTGGGTGCTGCGGCGGGCCGTCTTTGGGCTGGGCGGGGCGCAGGTGGTGGCGGTCACGGCCGGCTTCGCGGCGCTTGGCATGCTGCTTGGGGTGCCCGCCCTGCCAGCGCTGATCGCTGGCTTTGGCCTGGCCCTGTCTTCGACGGCGTTCGTGCTGCCGGTGCTGGCCGAGCGCGGTCAGCTACAGAGCCCGCAGGGCGATGCCACCTTCGCCATCCTGCTGTTTCAGGATCTGGCGGTGATTCCGCTCCTGGTCATCCTGCCGCTTCTGGCCGGTGGCGCTGCGACCGGACATGGCGGGCCGGCGGTCGCGACCAGCGGCTGGCTGCTTGGCGGCAAGATCGTCGCGGCCCTGCTGGGCCTGGTGCTGGCGGGCCGCTATCTGCTGCGCCCCGCCTTTCGCGCCATCGCGGCCAGCGGCAATCAGGAGATCATGACCGCCATGGCCCTGCTCGTCGTCGTCGCCACCTCGGCGGTGATGGAAAAGGTCGGGCTGTCGATGTCGCTCGGCGCCTTCCTGTCGGGCGTGCTGCTCGCCGAGTCCGAGTATCGCCACGAGCTACACGCCGACATCGAGCCGTTCAAGGGCCTGCTGCTCGGCCTGTTTTTTATGGCCGTCGGCATGTCGGCCAACCTCGGCATCGTGCGCGAGCGGCCGCTGGCGCTCCTTGGCTTTGTCGTCGGCTTTATGGCGATAAAGGCGCTCCTGGTGTTCTTCGTGGCGCGCCTGTTCGGGCAGGATCGGCCGGCCGCGGCAGGCATCGCCGGCGCCATCGCGCAGGGCGGCGAGTTTGCCTTCGTGCTGTTTGGCATCGCCACCTCGGCCCATGTCATGGCCCAGAGCACCGCCGACTTTCTGATCGTGGCCGTGACGCTGTCGATGGCGCTGACGCCGGTGGCGCTGATGCTAAGCGACCGCTTCATCGCCCGCTTTGCCACCCCCGTCGAGTCGCGCGACTTCGATACCGTCGCCGAAAAAGACCACGAAAACCCGGTGATCATCGCCGGCTTTGGTCGCGTCGGGCAGATCGTCGGCCGCATGCTGGCGCTGCACCGCATTGGCTTTACCGCGCTCGATGCCGCCAGCACGCACGTCGATTTCGTGCGCAAGTTCGGCAACAAGATCTACTACGGCGACGCCACTCGCCTCGACCTTTTGCGCTCTGCCCACGCCGAGCGGGCCAAGGTCATGGTCGTCGCCATCGACGACATGGTCACTTCGCTCAAGGTGGTCGAGCTAGTGCAGCACCACTTCCCGCACCTGCAGATCATCGCCCGGGCGAGGAATCGTCCGCACGCCTATCAGCTCTTGGCGATGGGCGTGAGCTTGGTCATCCGCGAGACCTTCGAAGGCAGCCTGACCATGGCCCAGCACACCCTGGTCGCCCTCGGCATGTCCGAGGAAAAAGCCCAGGCAGCGACGCGCAAGTTTGCCTCCTATGACGAGGCGCGGGTGCGAGCGATGTACGTGTATCGTAACGATCAGGAGAAGCTCATCGACTCGGTCAAGCAGTATGCCAGCGAGCTTGAGAGCCTGTTTGCCACCGACGAGCAGAGCAGCGACGCCCCGGTGCCCGCCGCCGCCTCTAGCAAGTCGCCGCCGCGCCCGAGCGAGAGCAGCAGCGCCTCCTAGTTGTACGCATAGGAACATATAAAAAATCGAAATAGGTACGTAAAAAGCCTCGCCAAGGAGACTTCCATGAAGCCCGCACCCCGCGCCTCGACTGCTGTTCTCCGACGCTCTGTGTCCCCCTTCGCCTCGTCGCTGCTGCTCGGTGGCTTGGTGCTGGTCGCCGGCTGTGATGCCGCCGGCCCGTCGCCCGCAGGTGGGCCCGGCGAGCCGACCGCCTCGCAGACGCAGGCTCTCCTCGCCTATGGGCAAGAGGTCAAGCTGACCATCACCGGTGGCCTCGCCGGCGACAACCTGGGCTCAGGGGCGGCGCTCGCGGCCGATGCCAGCTTTGCCGTGCTGGGGGCGATGGGCGAAGACGACGGGGCGGTGACCAACACCGGCGCGGCGTACCTTTATACGCGCAGCGGCACCACCTGGATGCAGGGCCAGCGGCTGCGCTCCGCTGACGGCGATCGCACCATCAACGAGAACTTCGGCCAGTCGGTGGCTGTCTCCGCTGACGGCATGACCATCGCTATCGGCAGCGAGTTTGAAGACGAAGGCACGTCGGACAACCGGGGGGCGGTGTGGATCTTCGTCCCGATGGGTGGCACCTGGACACTGCAGGCGAAGCTCCGGGCGAGTGACAAGGCCGACGGGGATCACTTCGGGCGCTCGCTGGCGCTGTCTGCGGATGGCAACACGCTGCTGGTCGGCGCTCCCGATCAGGACGAGGTGGGGACGCTAAACAACGGCGCGGCGTATGTCTTTAACCGCATGCCCGGCGGCACAACCTGGATGGAGACGAAGAAGCTCCTGGCGAGCGATATCGCCGGCGCCGAGGCCTTCGGTCACGCGGTCGCTCTATCGGGCGATGGAGCCACGGCGCTGATTGGCGCCAACGCCGAAGATGACAGCGGCCTTACCGACAACGGCGCGGCGTATGTATTTGCGTTGAGCGGCGGCATGTGGATGCAGCAGGCCAAGCTGCTCGCCAGCAACAAAGCTGCGGCGAATAACTTCGGCACCGCGGTCGCGCTGTCGAGCAGCGGCAATACCGCGCTTATCGGCGCTGAGAATCAGAGCGAAGGCGCGCTGACCAAGAACGGCGCTGGCTACCTCTTTGTGCGCAGCGGCACTGCCTGGACCGAGCTCGCCATCCTGCGCGCCACCGACGCGGCCAGCAACGATCTCCTCGGCGCCTCGGCGGCCTTGTCCAGCGATGGTGAGCTCGCGCTCTTGGGGTCACGCGGCAAGGCGCCAAGCTCGCGCGGGGCGGGCTATGTCTTTGTGCGGGCCGGCAATAGCTACGTGCAGCAGGCCAAGCTGACGGCCTCCGACGCGGTGAACTCTGACAACCTCGGCAAGGCCGCAGCCCTGTCGGCCGATGGTACGCGCGCCCTGGTTGCTAGCCTCGATGTGGATGTCGCGCCGGTCCTCAACGCCGGCGCCGGCTATGTCTTTACGTTCAATCCCAAGGCCAACGGCCAGACCTGTCAGATCACCCGCGAGTG
>CAZVMD010000370.1:0-7007 GCA_964628555.1 uncultured Myxococcales bacterium
GATCTTTGTAGACGAAGGGCTTGTCGATTTCGGGCGGGCAGCCGGGGCGCTGCACGAGCTTGCGATCGACAAAGAACTGGTCGCGCTGAGCGCGCAGGTTTTGTCCGCGCCAGACCAGATAGACCAGCGACCCGACGACAGACAGGAGTAATAAGAGCGCGATTGGGAGCGGCATGCGGGCCTTCAACTGAGACTCGGGGAAGATGACATTGCCACGACCCTCTAGCGGGCGGCTCGGGTAGCCGCGTATTCCTTCAAGGAGGTACGCAGAGCCTGCGAGTTGGGAATCCGCGAGGGGAAGTCATTTAGCGCTTTGATCAGCGCCGGAATGCTGTCGGGGTTTTTGCTCGCCAGCGCTTCGACGTTTTCGACGAACCACTGCGGATGGTCGCGCACCAGAAGCTGATACAGGTCAGCACTCCACTTGCCCGGAATCAGAAGCCAAGCCTGCGCGAGCTGAACCGGCGCATCGGGAATCCGCGTGCGGATGGCCTGCAGGATGCGGGTGAGCTCACTGGGGTTCGCGCTCAGCAGGTCGTTGAGATGGGCGGTGTACCACCCCGGATCGCGCTGCGCGACTTTGGAATAGAGCGCGCTTTTTCCGTGCCCTGGGGTCAGCAGTCGCGCGCGGGCGTGCGCGTTCAGAAGCTCCTGCACGCGCGAAAGCGACGCCTTGTCGGGATCGCGATAGTGGTGGTCGATCACCTCGATGAGGGTCTCGAGCTGCGCGGGCTGGCGGTGCAACAGGTCTTCAAGCTGCGCCGCAAACCACTTCGGGTCCCGGCTGGCAAGGAGCACAAAGAGTTCTTTGTTCGCGCCGTCCGCTTGCACGACGCGCTGCCGTGCCCAGCGCAGCAGGACCTGCTGCAGATCCGGGGATCCCGTCGCTGTCGCGGGGCTGGACGGCGTGCGGGGGATGGCCTTTAGCAGCTCGCCCACACCAGCTGGGTTTTTCTGCACCAGCTCATCGAAGTGGGCAGCGACCCAGTCCGCTTCAGTCTTGGCCAGCGCGGAATAGATCGTCGCGTTCCAGCGCCCCGGGGTCAGCGCATCCTGCTTGGCCTGCTCGCGCGCCGGGCCCGCGTGTTCGAGGAGCGGCTGCACAAGCTGCCACAGGCGGTGCTCCAGCGTCGGCGGTGCAGCGCCGGACAGCGCCTTGTGTGCGACCCCTGCGAACAGCGTGCGATCGCCGGCCAAGAGCGCCAGGGCGTGCTCCTTGGCTCCAGGAATGTCGACGTGCTGCAGGCAGTTCATCGCGGCGAGGCGCGCGTTGGGATCGGGATCAGTCAGGCCGGCGAGCACCGCTTTTGCAACCTGGGGCTGCCACGGTGTCTGCGCCATCCGCGCGTAAAGTCGCGCCGCCCACAGGCCATAGAAACGGTCGATCTCCGCGGCGCCCGCCGGCAGCTCGCCACGCAGCGACTGCGCCGTTACGGCCTGCAGATTCTCTGGCGTCACCTGCAGGCCGTCGATGTTGTGCGGCAGCGCGGGGGTGGGGTGGCCGGCGCAGCCCCAGCTGGGCTTCACCAGCATGGCGAACGTCGCGTCGCCCGGCTCTGGCCCATCGTCGTCGCTGAGGGGCAGGTTGGATTGCTGCTCTTGGTGAACGTGACAGCGGCAGAGATACAGCCTGGACTTCGCGGGCGTAAGCAGTGGGGAGGCGGCCAGCGTGGGCAGCTCATACAGAGCGGCCAGCTCAGCTGGCGTCGGGTTTTTTTTGAGAAATAGGTTCGCAGCGTAGCGGACCATGGCCGCGCAGTGACTGCAGCGCAGCCGGTTACAGCCGCGCACCGTGAGGCCGCGCACGTCGTAGTCCGAGGGGTCGCTCCACGGCGACTGCCCGACTGCGGCCAGATAGCCCCCCCCTACACACGTATTTACAGCCGATTGCGGCACCTCGAGCGGACTGGACGCAGAGCTGGAAGACATATCGATACCTTAAAGAAGGCTATTGTGCCTCAATCACGGGGTCCGGTGTCGTTGTCGGCGCTGGCTGGTTGAGGTCACTTGGGAGCATGCCGTTGCGCAGCATGATCTTCAGGAGCACATCGGCGGGCAGCCCGGTGCTAGCCGGGGTGTAGGGCAGGCTGGAATCGTAGCTCGTGGCCGGCGTCTGGAAGCCCTGCGCCGCCGAGGCGATCTCGTGGAAGCTGTGCGCTTCGATGCCGATGAGCTGCGACATGGCCGCAAGTCGCGCCATCGCTGGATCGGCACCCAGCAGGTCGGCCCCGCTCATGAATCGGAAGGTCGTGCCGGAGATTCCGGCCTTAAGCGGCATCGCCGCATTCGTCGCGTCGGTGATGAACGGGGCGCTGGGATCGACCATGTTGGCGATGGTGCCGACGTTCCAGGGCAGCACGCCGCCGTTTTGCTGCGCTGCGGCTAGCTCGCGCGGGCTGAGCTTGATGCCGGCGGCCTGCGCCTGCTCGATGGTCATCGAGGTACGCGACAGCGCGCTGCCTTCGCCAGTGCCGGTCAGGCTGGTGCCATTTTGCGCCTGCGCACCGCCCAGCTGGGCCTGCACCACTTCGGCGGGCAGCGACGGAATCTTGGTGTCCATCTCCTGCCCCTTGGCGCTGGCAAAGCCGCCGTGCGAGTCATCGAGAGCCTGGGCGCCCAAGAAGTCTTTGATGACCTGTTTCTGCAGATCCTTGTTGGTGGGGTTCTGAGCCAGCTCCTGCATCCGGGCGGAGTTCTTGTCATTGCCCTGGAACAGAGCCATCTGCGCTTCGAGGCGCCCCAGGTCGTCGGCGCCAAACTGTACCGCGCCGCTGCCTTGCTGATCCCCACCAAACGTGCTGCGCAGCTTGTCCATGCCGCCGGCTGCCACCGCGTCTTGCGCGACAAGCTCGTTGAACTTGGCAAGGGCAATCGCTCGCTCGCGCACGTTGCCGTTGGCCAGGACGTCGAGCATGGTGTTCGGATCGGTGCCGACGGCGCCGGCCAGACCCGAGGTCGAGTCGACGCCCAGCTTGCCGATCTTGGCTTCCAAGCTGTCGCCGTGCATGCGCGCCAGGTAGTCGAAGGCCTTCTCGCACATCATGTCCATGGTCGGCTTCACTGCCGCTTCGACTTCCGGGCTTAGCGCCAGTGCAGTCTCGAAGGCTTGCCGACGAGTCTGCAGGGCCTGGCCGTCTTCCGTTGGAGCGAGGCGAGCTTCGCCCTGCGCTGCGAGTAGCTCGGGCAGGCGCTCGGCAAGCTGGGCTCGGGCGTCGGCGGCGGCCTTGACCTTCACCGGATCGGGATCGTCGCCCTTCTTGGGCTTGTAGTTGGCCTGCTCGGCGAGGTCGAAGGCTTCCTGCGCCGACAGCGGCTTCTTGGCGGCCTGCTCTTGGACGTCGCCCGCGGTGCCCTTGGGCTTGCCCTTGGTGAGTTCCTGATCGCTGGCTGCCGCGACCTTCTCGGCGTCGGCGACGGCCTTGCTGTTCTGCGCCTCGGCTTCGGGCGAGACCTGCTTTTTGCCGCCCTGCTGCTCGGCTTCGACCTTGGCCTTGAGGTCGCTGACATCCTCGGCCGGGCTCGTTTCCTGCGTCGGCGCGGTCTTCTTCTGCTCGGGACCGTCCTCGGCATCGCTCGGCTTCGCCGGCTTGGCCTCGCTGTCGGGGCCCTGATCGGCGGGCTGCTGCGAGCTCGCCTTGGCCGCCTTCTTGATCTCGGCGCGGGCGTCGGCCACCGAGTCGAGCGCGCCGGTCAAGCCCGACTGACCGACGGTGGTCAGCCACTGCTTGGCGATGTCTTCGGGGCGACCGCTGTAGGCCGCGGGGTTGATCAGGTTGGCTGCCGCGCCGCCAGCCGCGCCGCTGGTGCCGCCCTTGAGCGCCGCCCAGGCATAGGGGTTGCCGCCCTGCGGGCCATTGCCCATGAGCTGACCGGTGCCGGCCGCCGTGCTGCCCGACAGGAAGCCGCCCGCCATACCGGTGCCGACCTGGCTGCCCATGCCCTTTAAGAAGTCGCCAAAGTCGCCCTGATAGTTGGCCTCGTTCATCAGGCCCGCGGCGGTGCTGTCGATGCCGCCCTTGAGCGTGCCGGACAGGCCGCCCTTGAGCATGGTCTGCATCAGCGTCGCGTTCTTGGGATCGGCGATGCCGACCAGCTTGTTAAGCTGCGAGTCGATGCCGGGCAGCTTGATCAGGCCGGCGCTGGCCGCGCTGGCGAGCGTCGTCAGTGCGTCGATGCCGATGTCTTCCAGGGCGTAGCCGCCCTCCTGCATGACACCCTTGACCGCCATGCTGCTGGCGCCGCCGAGCAGTGCGGACAGGGCTGCGATGACCGCTGGGCTGGCCGTACCGGCGCTGGCAATCGAGACCACAGCGCCGACCACGACGGCCGTACCGGTGGCGAGCGCATTCGTCGCCGAGTCCTTGGCCGCCTGGTAGTTCTGCACATCCTGGCCCTGGTAATCCGTAAGAGTACCCAGGCGAGCCTTCTGTTCGTCGGTGAAGCTGCCGTCTTTGCCTTTCTGAGAGGCGATGGCATTGATGCGCTGGTGCTGATAGTCCAGCACCTGGCCCGAGTCCGAGAACATGTCGGTGAAGCCGCGCGAGAACCAGTTGCTGCCGCTGCCGCGATCGAACTCGTAGGCCTCGTTGGCGCGGGCGATCATCTCGTCCGGCGTCTCGGGCTTGCCCTTCATCATCTGGCCGATCTCGAAGCCGTCGCGCCCGCTGCACTCCGAGTGGATCAGCTTGTCGAGATCCTGGCCGTACTTCTCTTTGTAGGTCTTGCGCAGCGCCTCGATCTCGGCCTTGCTCTTGCCTTCGAGGGTCTTTCTGATCAGCTCTTCGTTGGTGCCGAGGCCGTCGGTGGCGTACTTCAGCGCGAACTCGTCGCTGATCTTGCCGCTGTCTTTAAGTTGGGTGGCTTTTTCCAGGTCCAGGCCGCCCAGCTCGCTCTTGAGCATGGCGTCAAAGCTCTGGCCGCCCTTGCCGCCGTACTGGCGGTTGTATTCGGCGATTAGCTTCTCGCGCTCTTCCTTGGACTTGCCCTCCATCGACTTGAAGATGGCTTCTTCGTCGGTGCCCCAGAAGTCGTCGGCAGCCACTTTGACGCGGGCGGCATCGGCGGCCGACTTGTCGCCTTTCAGCAGGTTGTCGGCGACGTCTTTTTCGGCCCCGGAAAACTCGCGGCCGAGCGCGTTCTGCAGCGACTCGCCGGTCTTTTTCTGGTACGCGGCGGCCAGCGCCTTGCGCTCGTTTTCATCCTTGCAGCCTTCCAGCGCCTTGTAGACAGCGTCTTCGTCGGTGCCCATGCCCAAGCCAAGGAAGCCGCCGTTCATCGCCTCGTCGAGGCGCACGGCGTTGGCCTTGGTGCTGTCGCCTTCGAGCAGGGCCTTGGACAGCGACAGGTCGTTGCCCGACATCTCGCTCTTGAGCATGTCGTCCAGGCTGGTGCCGGTCTTCTTCTGGTAGGCCTCGACCACCTGCTTGCGCTGCGCCGGGTCCTTGATGCCTTCGAGCACCGACTGAATCTTGCCCTCGTCGGTGCCCATGCCGAACATGCCGCCGTTGGCGGCGTTGTCGAGCGCTGCGACGGCCGACTCAACAGGGTCGGCCTTGAGACAGGCTTCGGCTTCCTTCAGATCCTTGCCGCCCATCTCGCTCTTGATGTGCTCGTCCAGGCTGCGGCCGAAGTGATCCTGATACTCGGCCTTGATCGCTGCGATCTCGGCCGCGGACTTGCCGCGCAGGACGCCCAAGAGGGCGTCTTCGTCGGTGCCCCAGCCGTCCATCGCCTTAAAGAGCTTGTTGGCGCTGTCGCGTACCACCTTCGGATCGACCGGCTTTTCCTCGGGCTTTACGCCGGCCGGTGGGTTTTCGCCGGGCTTGGCACCGAGCGCCGGATCCTGGGTCTTGCCGACATCCTGAGCCGGCTTGGGAGCCGTCGTCGTCGTGGGAGCCGTCGTCGGACCGGCGGCCGGTGCAGCCGGTGCCGGTTCTTTCTGGCCCCAGCCGAACGCACTGGTAATCGACGAGAAAAAGCCGCCACCGCCCCCTTGGGGCTCCGGTGCCTGCTTGGGTTTGGCAGCCTCTTGCGTACTACCGCCACCGAACCAACCGAAGAACGACATCCAGGACTCCTTGCGAACCCGGCGGACGCAGCACAACCACGCTTGGGTGCCGCACCCTGCCCCCCAACAGTGCAAACTGACGCTTTCTTCATTATCGGTGAACGGCCGGGCCCGGTGCGCGGTTCTTTGCCGCCCCCGACGGGAGAGCGCCGACGCACCGTCAGCGGCGAAGTAGGGGATCGCTGCGCCACCGGAGGGACGAAGGACGTGGCGAGCCGTGGCTGCCTCAGGCCTGACCGAGAGTGGCGACTACTTCATTTTCCCCTGCAGCGCCGCCCCCGACACCCCGCAAGGCCCCATGGCTGACTTCAAAGTCGTCTTCGCCGTCGTCGAACGAGGCAGCGCCCGGCCCTGGCTGCGCGTGGGCCTCGCATCTTTGAACGCAGACGGATCGCTGAACCTGGTGTTCGTTGACCGGGCGCGGCTGGCTGTGGCTCAGCCGCAGGCGCAGGTTGTAAATGAGGCTCTTGGTCCACTGCTTGCCCTGCGGCGGCGGCGTGCCCGCAGCATTCAGACGGTTGGCCATCTCGGTGATGCCGACATCCTGAGCCGCCCACGCCTTGAGCTGCGCGATAACGGCTAGCTCCTCGTCATCATCGACCAGCACCCGCATGCGCGGATTGTCGGGAGCTGCGAGCGTCTTTTTGCCATACGGCACCTTGCCGAACTGATAGCCGCTCCGGCGAATCGACCGGCTTAACCGATCGAGCTTGAGCACAACGAGCCCGTCGCCTGAGCGCTCCAGAGTCCGCAGCGCAGCCTGAAGTCCAGGTCGCTGATCTGTCGAGACGGGTACATACCCGATCGCCCGTCTGACTGCGACATTACCGTCATAAGTGGCGCCAAGCGACCGCGCGGAACGCCGCATTCCCGTGTTCATGACTTCCCTCCGTGTGCCTATGTGGGTGCTTCACGGCGGGGTTTATTTGGGTCAGGCGTC
>CAZVMD010000371.1:0-6937 GCA_964628555.1 uncultured Myxococcales bacterium
AGATCGCGCCGGCGACGCATCTCGTCGATCGGCAAGAGCGGTCGCGCCAGCGCTGCCAGGTGATCGATGTACAGCCGGCCCTCGATGTGATCGAGCTCGTGCTGGAAGATGCGCGCGTCAAAGTCGCTGGCTTCGACCTCGCGCGGCGGCCCCGCCAGATCGTCGGCCGCGAGGTAGCGAAGGCGCAGCCGCAGCGCCCGTGGCAGCTCGCCGCCTACGCCCGACACCGACAGGCAGGCCTCATAGTCTTCCTGCGTCTCGGGCGAGAGCCACAGCACCTCGGGGTTGACGTAGGTGACGACGTACGGCGCGCGTCCCGCCGAGCCAGCGTCAGCGATCGGTCGCCGGGTGCCATGCTTGACCAGGAACACGCGCTTGGGCACACCGATCTGCGGTGCCGCGATGCCGACGCCACCGCTCGCCAGCAGCGTCGCGTGCAGGCGGGCGATAAGCGGCGCGATGTCGCCGTCGGCAGCAGTCCACGCCGTCGCCACCTGGCGTAAGACTGCCGCCGGATCCTCTGCTTTGTCGGCTGCCAGACTGGGGGGCGATAGCGGTCGCGGCTCGGCTGCCGGCCACTTGACGATCGGTGCGACCAGGGCCGGATCGGGGGCCGGCGAGCTAGCTGCGGGAGACATGGCGGTGGGCTTGGGCAGGCCGGCACAGCCGAGGAGCAGGCCGGCGAGCAGGCCGGCTACCAGCCGCATTTCTGCGTCTTGGTCTGCTCGTCAAGCCAGGTCTGCAGAGGCTGGTAGTACTCCAAGAGCGCGTTGCCGTCGATCTGGTCGGTGCCAGCGATGGCCTGCATCGCCTCCTGCCAGGTGTGCGAGGCGCCCATCGCCAGCACTGCCTTGAGCTTGTCCCCCGCCGCGCGGTTGCCGTACACCGAGCACTTGTAAAGCGGCCCGGTGTGGCCAGCCGCCTGGCACAGCGCGCGATGGAACTGGAACTGCAGGATGTGCGCCAGGAAGTAGCGCATATACGGCACGTTGGCCGGGATGTGGTACTTGGCGCCGGGATCGAAGTGGTCTTCGGTGCGCGTGACGGCCGGGGCCACGCCCTGATAGCGCGTGCGCAGCTCCCACCAGGCCTTGTTGAAGTCTTCCGGCTTGGTCTGGCCCGAGAACACCTGCCAGCGCCACTGATCGATCAGCTTGCCGAACGGCAGGAAGGACACGCGATCGAGCGCATCGCGCAGCAGGAAGGCCAGGTCGTCAGCCGGCGATTCATTGACCTGATCGAGCAGGCCGATCTTCTTCAGATACTGCGGCGTGATCGAGAGCGCGATGGTGTCGCCGATGCCCTCGTGGAAGCCGTCGTTGGCCCCCGACTGAAACAACAGCGGCTGATCGCGGTAGTACCAGTAGTAGTAGATGTGGCCAAGCTCGTGGTGCACCGTCTTGAAGTTGTCGGCGTCGAGCTCGATGCACATCTTGAGGCGCAGATCGCCGCGGCTGGTGATGTCCCAGGCGCTGGCGTGGCAGACCACATCACGATCGCGCGGCCGCACGAACATCGAGCGCTGCCAGAACGTATCGGGCAGCGGGTCCAGCCCCAGCGAGGTGAAGAATCCCTCGCCGTACTTCACCAGGGCCTGCGGCGTGGTCTTCTTGCGGACCAGCGCCGAGGCGATATCCAGGCTGCGCCCCTTGCCGGCCGGCGCGACGATCGGCCAGACGTTGCCCCAGTCCTGCGCCCACATATTGCCCAGGAGGTGAGCCGGGATCGGCCCCGCTTCCGGCACCCGCGCGCCGTAGGTCTGGCGCAGCTTCATCCGCGTGTAGCAGTGCAGCGACTTGTAAAGCGGCTGCACCTGCTGCCACAGCCGCTCGACATCGCCGGCGAAGGCATCGGGCGGCATGTCGTACTTGGCGCGCCACAGGCCCCCGAGATCGCTATAGCCGGCCTCGCGCGCTCCCTTGTTGGCCAGCGTGACATAGCGGCTATAGGGCGCGCGCAGCGCCTTGGCCTGCTCGTGCCAGCCGCCCCAGGCGTCCAAGAGCTCGTCGTAGCTGCGGCTGGTCTTGAGCGTGCGCTCCAGCTCGTCGAGGTTCTGGCACTTCTGCACTGGCGTCGGCGGTGGCGCGGGCGGCGGCGGCGGGGGCGTCGCCATCCCCGGTGCGGCGGGAGGTGCCACCTGAGCCTGAGCCGGCTGGGCCGGCGTGATCATGCGGCAGTACTTGGCCTTGCCGTAGTGGGCCTCCATCGCCGCGGCGATCTTGGCTAGCTCCTCGCGCTCGGCGGCCTCGGGCGGTGCGGCCAGCACCTGCGACAGGCGGAGGTTATCGAGCTTGCGCTTCAGATCGGGCGGCAGCTTGACGCCATCAAAGCGCCGGCTGTCCTTGATGCGCCGGGCCACGATCTCCATCGACTCGGCATCGGCGGCCGCGACCATCGACTCGGTGTCGTGGTTGATAAAGGTGTTCTGCAGGAAGCTCAGGCGCTCGCGCTGGGTCCACACCTTGCGTAGCTCGGCCTCGGTCTCGTCCAGGAAGCGGGCCGCATCTTCCACGCTGGGGCCGGCTGGCTTGACCGCCTCGGCGACGGGCACCGGCGGATCGGGGCGCAGGGGCGCGATCGGGTCGCAGGGTGTGCAGCTGCCGAGTCCCGTCGGCAGACCCCAGAGCAGAAGAAATCCCAGCGACAGGCGCCGGGGCACCGAGCGTGGCTCCCACCTAAACAGACGGGGCTGTGAAGAGCGAGCGGACGAGACAGGGGCGGGCATACTTCCTCCGAGCAATGGCCAAGGGTCGCCGGACCGGCGGGAAGCCAGGGCTTATATCACGTCTTTGCGGAAGGAAGACCGGACAGCCGACCGCGGCGATCGCCGGCGATCGAGAAGCAACAGGCGGGGAGGGGAGGCTAGCGCTTGCGCGGCTTCTTGCCGCCTTTTTTCGCGGCTCCGCCGGCCGGCTTCTTGCCATCGCCGGGCTTGGCCGCGGCCTTGCCGTCGTCGTCGTCATCGCCGGCAGCAGCGGCGCCATCGCCCTCACCGTCGGGGGTGTGCGTCGAGGGGGCGGCCTCGGCCGCGGCTTCGCTTGCGGCGGCGGCAGGTGGCGCAGCCGGGGTGGCGACGGGGGGCGGCGGGGCTTCGAACAGCTCGCTGACCGCGCCGGCGCTCTCGGGATGCACGGCCATCAGCCAGCGCGGCAGCTTGCCACCGCCCTGCGCGACGATCACCATCCCGGCCCCGCTGCCCTCGCGGACGCGGCGGACCTTGGCGGCCAGCTGATGCTCGCCCTGGCTCAGGCTGAGCTGGGTGGCCACCGGCATCGGCGCCTCACTGGGCACAAACAGGCCCCCGTCTTCAAAGCGCCCACTGGCCTGCTTCAGAAGGGGGAGTCCCTGGTAGGAAATGTCTAGGCTCATAACGTAAAAAATTAACAAAGTTCGCGACTAGCGAACAGCTCCAAAACCGACGCGGCCAACCTAGGAACTTGACGGAGGCACGCATCCGTCGCAGCGTCGCTCGCCATGAGACTTTTTCAGCTGATAGTTCTCGCTCCCCTTGCGCTTGTGGCCTGCGGTGGTGCCGAGCCGGCGATCGAATACAGCCCCCTGGACGGCGAAGCCTGTGTCGGCCTCACCGAGTCGATGCCAGCTGGCCTGTCCCCCGTCGAAGACGCCAGCCTGCTGCAGGAGGCCCTGGGCAAGACCGGCGAGGGCAAGCTGTGCAGCGGCCGGGTCTTTGCCGCCAGCCAGGCCGGCAGCGTGACCGTCTACCGCGTCTGGAACAGCGCCAAGAGCTACACCGAATTCGGCAAGTGGTGGTCGCTCGGCAAGCCGACCGGCACCGTCGATAGCTACCGCGCCGAAAACGCCATCTGCCCCGAGTGGAGTGAGCTCAATCAGCTGACCCGCTGCACGCTGAAGGCGGGGGCGCATGTGGTCATCGGCCCGGGCCAGAGCGCAAGCTGCATGGCGCTGACCTATGCCAAGTCGGCGGTGAATCAGGTCTACATGGCCAACGACACGCGCGTCGGCAAGCTCTACGTCGAGGGCTGCACCCAGCTAGGGATGTGGCCGTAGCGGGGCCGGTTGGGGGTGGGTTTACACGTAGGTGTCGGCATTCTTGCGCGTCCCGACGAGCTCGCGCAGATAGCAGTGCGCGGCGCCGTCGATCAGGCCGCGGCTCTCGCTGACCCGCATGAACGACTTGGCTAGCTGCGGCGACTCGCGAAACTCGGCGACCCGGCGATGGTCACCGCCGACCTGGCAGTACAGGCGGTGATCGAAGTGGGCGTGCGACGAGAAGTCGCCATCGTGGATGTGTACGGTCGGGAAGAACAGCCGCCCCGGCTCGGCGGTCGGGAAGGAAAAGGCCATCGGATGCACCGAGGTGGCGCTGCGCTTGAGCTTGAACACCGCGAAGCCGTAGCGCTGGTAGGCGGGCAGCTTGGTGAAGGCGCGCTCCGGCAGGCGGAAGCGGGCATCGAGCCGAGCGAAGTCGCGCACCCCGGGCACGAACGAGGCCTCGAAGCTGCCGACCTGCACCACGGCGAGCGGCGCCGCTGCGGCGGCAGGAATCGCCCGGCTGCGCGAATTCGACAGCGAGCGCGTCACCTCTTCGGGAAAGCCGGCGTGCAGATCCTCGAAAAAGCTGGGGTAGCCGTGCAGATCGATGAAGCGCACCGCGTCCTCGGGGCTGCCGGCGGGCACCGGGAGCGGCAGCACCATGGCCAGGTCTTCCGCCGCCTGATAGACCATGCTGTAGACCAGAAACTGCCGGGCTGCCCCGTCGGCGCGGGCAAAGATCTGGGTGGACGAGACCGACGTGACCGGGCGACTAAAGCAGCACATGGGCTTGGCTTCCTTCCGTAGACAACAGGCACCCTCAGACAACAGGCACCCTGGCCATCATACGGCGGCTGCCGGGCCGGCGGCAGCGAGATCTGCCCACCCCGCCCAGACCGCCCCAGCGAGAGCGGGGCAGCTACCCAGGGCCGGGGCCGGACCGACAAAAGCTTGGCGACGTTGGCAGGCGCAGGGCAAGATGCGGCCGCATGTGCGGAATCGTTGGCTACATCGGTCCTAAGCAGTCGACCAGCCTGCTGATTGGCGGGCTCAAGCGGCTGGAGTATCGCGGCTATGACTCGGCGGGCGTGGCGGTGCTAGAGCCGCAGTCGCCGGCGGAGACAGCGGTCGGCGCCGTCGGGCGCGGGCTGGAGCTTAAGGTGCTGCGCTGCCGCGGCAAGCTCAGCGAGCTAGAGGCGCTGGTGGCGCGTGAGCCGCCGCAGGGCCACGTCGGCATCGGCCACACCCGCTGGGCCACGCACGGCCGCCCCTCCGACGAGAACGCCCATCCCCACTGCTACAAGGGCGTGGCGGTGGTGCACAACGGCATCATCGAAAACTACCTGGAGCTGAAGCAGGCGCTGTCGGCTCGCGGGCACGAGTTTCAGTCTGAGACCGACACCGAGATCGTCGCCCACCTGATCTGGGAAGAGCTGCAGCGCGATCCGCCGCCGGCCGCCTCGGCGCAGACGCCGCGCAGCACCGCGCAGCGGGCCGACCGCCTGCTGCAGGCGACGCGCCGGGCCCTGCATCGCGTCGAGGGCGCCTACGCCATCGTCGTGCTCTCGCTCGATACGCCGGAGGAGATCGTCTGCGCCAAGAACGCCTCGCCGCTGGTGCTGGGGCTGGGCCAGGGCGAAAACTTCATCGCCTCGGATGTGCCGGCCCTGCTGGAGCACACGCGCAAGGTGGTGTTTCTGGAAGAGGGCGACCTGGCGCAGGTGCGCAGCGACGGTGTGCGCATCATCGACCTCGACGGCAACGAGCGCACGACAGCGCAGCGTCCGCCCCGCACCATCACCTGGTCGCTGGTGGCGGCCGAAAAAGATGGCTTTAAGCACTTCATGCTCAAAGAGATTCACGAGCAGCCGCGCGCCGTCACCGATACCCTGCGCGGCCGGCTGGTGCATCAGCCCCCCGACGCGCTGCTCGACGGGATTGCGCTGGGCCTGCCCGGCACCGGCAGCGATCCGGCGATCAAGGTCCGGCGCGTCCTGCTGCTGGCCTGCGGCACCTCGTATCACGCGGCGCTGGTCGGCAAGTACATGATCGAGCGCCTGGCTCGGCTGCCGGTTGAGGTCGATCTGGCCTCGGAGTTTCGCTATCGCGACCCGGTGCTGCTGCCCGGCGATCTGGCCGTCTCGGTGTCGCAGTCGGGCGAGACCGCCGACACCCTGGCGGCGGTGAAAGAGGCACGGCAGCGCGGGGCGCAGACCCTGTCGATCGCCAACGTCGTCGATTCGTCGATTCCGCGCGTCTCGCACCACGCGCTGTACACCCACGCCGGGCCCGAGATCGGCGTCGCTTCCACCAAGGCCTTTACCACGCAGCTTGCCGCGCTGTTCCTGCTCGCGGTGCACCTGGGACGGCGCACCGGCGCGCTTGGCGAAGCCGCGGCGGCGGAGCTCCTGCACGAGCTCCTGGCCATCCCGGCCAAGATCGACGAAGCGGTCGATACCGCGGCCCAGGTCCAGACGCTGGCTCGTCGCTATGCCCATGCGCAGGACGTGCTGTTTCTGGGGCGCGGGCCGCAGTATCCCATCGCGCTCGAAGGGGCGCTCAAGCTCAAAGAGATCTCGTACATCCACGCCGAGGGCTACGCGGCCGGCGAGATGAAGCACGGACCGATCGCGCTCATCGACGAGGGCGTGCCGGTCATCGTGCTCGCTCCCGAAGAGCACGGCTACGAGAAGGTGCTGTCGAACCTGTCGGAGGTCAAAGCCCGCGGCGGTCAGGTCATCGCCATTGCCACCCGTGGGGATGCGGCGCTGCGCCGGCTGGCCGACGAGGTCATCGAGGTGCCGCGTGCCCCCTCGCTGCTGCTGCCGCTGCTGACGGTGGTGCCGCTGCAGCTTTTTGCCTATCACGTCGCCGACATCAAGGGCACCGATGTCGATCAGCCCCGCAACCTCGCCAAGTCGGT
>CAZVMD010000372.1:0-6912 GCA_964628555.1 uncultured Myxococcales bacterium
CAGCGGCTTTGGCGGCGCGCTGGGTTCGATGCAGGGCCTGCTGCGCAAGGGCGATGTCGCGGTCATCGACTCGAAGGCCCACGCCAGCCTGATCGACGGTGTGCGGCTTTCGGGCGCGACGATGCGCATGTTCCCGCACAACGATATGAAGGCGCTGGAAGAGACGCTGGCCAAAGGCAAGGGCCACCGCCAGATGATCATCGTCGAGGGCATCTACTCGATGGACGGCGACATGGCCGACCTCAAGACCATCGTGCCGATGGCCGAGGCGCTCGGTGTGCCGGTGTTTCTCGACGAAGCGCACTCGTTTCTGGGCTGTGGCGAGAACGGCCGCGGCGCCAGCGAGCACCTGGGCGTCGAAGGCCGCATCGGCCTCTTGTACGGCACCTTCTCCAAGGCGCTGGCGGCGGTCGGTGGCTTCGTGGCAGGCAAGAGCCAGACCATCGACTACATGCGCTTTTACGCCAACTCCTACACCTTCTCGGCTGCGCTGCCGCCGGCGATTGTAGCGGGTGCCATGGCGGGCCTGGCAGTCGTCAAGCGCGATCCCTCGATTCGCAAGCGGCTGTGGGAAAACGCCGACTACTTCCGCTCGCGGGTGCGCGGCCTCGGCATCGACACCGGCGAGTCGTGCAGCTACGTCGTGCCGCTGGTCATCGGTCCGGATCGCCGTGGGCTGTATGAGCTGTGCCGCGACATGCGCAACAAGGGGCTGTTCCTGGCGCCGGTCGACTACCCCTCGGTGCCCGAGGAGCAGGTCCGCTTCCGCGCCTCGGTGACGGCGGCCCATACCCGCGCCGATCTCGACGACGCTCTCAACATCATCGAAGACACCATCGTGCGCCGCCTGCGAGCGCGCGGGGCGCTAAAGAGCTTCGGGTCCTAAGCATGACGCGCGTCTTTATGTTCCCCGGCCAGAGCTCTCGCGATTCGGGCATGTTCGATCGCCTGTTTGCGCTGCGGCCAGAGAACCGCGAGCGCGTCAAGCAAGCCTCGGAGCTGCTCGGCCGCGATCTGCTGACGCAGTATCACCGCGACAATCCCGAGGCCTTCGCCCGGAATCGCGATGTGCAGGTCGGGGTCTTCCTCGCCAACCACCTGTTCTTAGAGACGCTAGAGGCGCAGGGCATCACCGCCGAGTACTCGCTGGGCCTGAGCCTGGGCGAGTACAACCACCTTGTGCACATCGGCTGCCTCGACTTTGAGTCCGCGCTGCGGCTCGTCGATGCGCGCGGCGCGGCCTACGATCGCGGCGCCGAGCTGTGCGGTGGCGCCATGGCCTCGTGCTTTCCCATCGAGCTCGATGAGCTGCTCGAAGTCGTCGAGCGGGCGCGCAATCACGGCTCGCTCGATGTCGGCAACCTCAACTCGCCGCAGCAGCACGTGATCTCGGGCGAGCACGCGGCGGTCAATGCCGCCATCGACATCCTGGAAGAAGAGTTCTCGATCGATCCGGTGGTCATCGAGCAGCGCGTGCCGATGCACTCCTCGCGCTTTCGCCCGGTTGCCGAGCTGCTGCAGCCGGCGCTGAGCGCGACGCGCTTTGCCCTGCCCAAGCGCCCCTATCTACCGAACGTACTGGCCGAGCTGCTGCGCCAGCCCGCTGCCGAGACGATCGTCGGGCTGCTCCTGCGCCACGTCTACGAGCCGGTGCGCTGGCGCGAGTCGATCGAGCTCCTGTGCGAGAGCGTGCCGGGAGCCCGCTTTATCGAAGTCGGCCCGCGCGGCGTGCTGTACAACCTGCTGTCCCCGCGCTGGAAGCGCGTCGATCGCTTCAAGACCGACAGCGCCGAGGACGTAACCACTGCATTTAGCGCCACCTGCGCGAGGCTCCGCGATGCTGCCTAGCCACGAAGCGATAGCCAAGCACGCGCGCAAGAAGCCGCTGTGGTCGCCCGCTGAATCGACGACCCAGGTCGCCCTCGGCCAGAGCGACATCCAGCACCTTCTGCGCCATCGTCCGCCCTTCCTGTTTGTCGATCAGATCACCGCCATCGATCTTTCGCAGGGTGCAGTCCGCGGCACGCGCCGCATCGCGCCCGACGATCCGGTCTTTGCCGGCCACTTCCCCGGCGCCCCGGTCTATCCCGGCGTGCTGCAGGTCGAGACCATGGGCCAGCTGGGCCTGTGCCTCCTGCACTTTGCCAGCACTGGCAGCCTGAGCATTACCCCTGGCGCACCGTCTGTTGACGTGCGCTTCCTCAAGATTCATCACGCGCAGTTCATGGCCGAAGTCGGTCCCGGCGCCCAGCTTGACATCCTGGCTCAAGTGGTCGAGCGCGACGACTACACCGTGGTCTGTGCCGGTCAACTCTTGCGTGGCGACACGATCGCCAGCTTCTGCATCGTGGAGGTCTACCTTGTCGACGAATAGGCGTGTCGTGATCACGGGCATGTCCATCAACACGCCCCTGGGCGACACCTTGGACGCCTTTTATGGCGGGCTGCTGGCCGGCCGCTCGGCGCTGTCGAACTGGAAGAAGCTCGACACCTCGCGCATCTACTCGAAGGTCGGCGCCGATCTTTCCGACTACGACATCCCGGCCAAGGTGAAGTCCTTCGAAGGCCGCGTGCCCGAGGACGTCTACAAGCGGCTGCGCAAGCTGCTCAAGACCGCGCCGTGGTCGACGCAGCTGACCATGCTGATGTCGCTCGATGGCTGGCTCGACGCGGGGCTCGACAAGGCCACGGCGGCCGGCATCCTCGACAACACCCGCATCGCCAGCATCGTGGCCGGCCACAACATCAACTTCAACTACCAGTACGAAGGCCGCCTGCAGTTCGCCGAAGAGCCGGACTACATGGACTCGCTCCTGGCCCTGACCGGCCTCGATACCGACCATGCTGGCTCGGTCTCCGAGGTGCTGCAGGTCAAAGGACCGATCTACACCATCGGCTCGGCCTGCGCCTCGGGCAACCACGCGCTGCGCTGCGCGATCGACGAGATCCGCTACCACGATGTCGACTGTGCCGTTGTCACTGGTGCCGTCCTCGACTTCTCGCCGGTTGAGCTGCACGCCATGGCGCTGATGGGCGCCATCACCTATCGCAGCTTCAACGAAGATCCGCAGCGGGCCAGCCGGCCCTACGACACCCGCCGCGAGGGCTTTGTCCCGGCCCACGGTGGCGGCACCATGGTCGTCGAGCCGCTCGATCGCGCCCTGGCGCGCGGCGCCAAGATCTACGCCGAGATCGTCGGCATCGAAGCCAACTCGGATGGCAACCACCTGCCGCAGCCCTCCGAAGAAGGCCAGAGCCGGCTGATGAGCAAGCTGCTCAAGATGACCGGCGTGGCGGCGGAAGAGATCGACTACATCAACGCCCACGCCACCTCGACGCCGCTTGGCGACATCACCGAGCTACGTTCGATCAAGCGGGTGTTCGGGCCGCACGCCTACAAGCTCAAGGTCAACGCCACCAAGTCGATGCTCGGCCACACCTGCTGGTCGGCGCCGGTCGTCGAGTCGATCGCCGCCATCCTGCAGATGAACGGCGGCAAGCTGCACCCGTCGATCAACATCCAGGACCTCGATCCCGAGGTCGACATCGACGTCTGCCGCGACCGCATCGTCGAGCATCCGGTGCGCTACATCATGAAGAACTCGTTCGGCTTTGGCGGCATCAACTGCGTCGCCATCTTCAAGCGCTGGGAGGGCAAGTAGTCATGGTCTTCTTTGTCACGGGTGGCTCGCGGGGAATCGGTGCCGCCATCGTGCTCGACGCCGTCGGGGCTGGGCACGACGTGGCCTTCACCTATCGCGGCGGCGCCGACGCGGCCAAGCAAGTCGAAGAGCAAGCCAAGGCGCTGGCGCCCGACCGCAAGGTCAAAGGCTACAAGCTCGACGTCAAGAGCTCGGCCGAGGTCGAAGCCGTCGCCGATCAGGTCCTCGACGAGTTCGACACCGTTCACGTCGTCGTCCCCAACGCCGGCATCAACATCAACAACCTCGTGGTGTCGATGACCGATGACGAGTGGGCCGAGGTCTTGCAGACCAACCTCACCGGCGCCTTCTACGTCGCGCGGCAGTTCCTGTCGACCATGCTCGGCAACGGCTTCGGCCGCATCATCTTTATCTCGTCGCTCGGTGCCTGCGGCGTGTCTGGCCAGGCCAACTACTCGGCCAGCAAGGCCGGGCTGATCGGCCTGTCGATGGCCATCGCCAAGGAGTACGGCAGCCGCGGCATCACCAGCAACGTCGTCTCGCCGGGCTTCTTCGACACCGACATGACCCGCGAAGGCATGTCCCAGGGCAATCGCGACTTCTGGCTCAAGCACTGTCCGCAGAAGCGCATCGCCCGTGCCGACGAGATGGGCGGCATCATCACCTTCCTGGCGTCCGAAAAAGCCAGCTTCATCAACGGCCAGGTCATCGGGGTCAACGGCGGCCTCGACTGGGCCCCCTAGTCCGCCCTGCTGCGCAAGGAGTCGCGAGTGCCCTACGGCATCGAAAAGATCGGCGTTTATCCATCGAGCTTCGCTCTCGACATGAAGCGGCTCTGCGAGGCGCGCAAGCACGACTACGCCGACATCCGCGACACGATGATGATCGATGAGCGCTCGGTCAACCCGGCCTGGGAAGACCCGGTGACGATGGCGGTCAACGCCGCCAACCTCATGCTCACCGACGAGGATCGCGCCAACATCGAGCTCCTGATCGTCGCCTCCGAGAGCGGTGTCGACCAAGAGAAGCCGATGTCGACCTGGGTGCAGCGCTACCTCAAGCTGTCGCCCAACGTCCGCAACTTTGAGCTCAAGCACGCCTGCTACGGCGGCACCGCCGGTCTGCGCATGGCGCTCGGCTGGCTGGCCTCGGGCATGGCGCGCGGCAAAAAGGCGCTCGTCATCTCGACCGACCAGAGCCGCATGCATCTGCACATGCCCTGGGAGTTCGTCATGGGGGCGGGCTCGGCGGCGCTCTTGGTCAGCGACAACCCGCGCTTCCTCGAAGTCGAGCTCGACAAGTCCGGCTACTACACCGAAGAGGTCTCGGACCTGACGCGCCCCACCTCGCGCGTCGAGACCGGCAACAGCGAGACCAGCCTGCTTTCGTACATGGAAGCGCTCGAAGGCGCCTACTCGCACTTCCTGTCGCGCCTGCCCGAAGCGATCGACTGGGACAGCTACTTTAAGAAGCACGTCTATCACGCGCCGTTTGGCGGCATGACCTGGCGCGCCCATCGCGCCCTGCAGCGGCGCTGGAAGAAGCTCGGCAAAGAAGAAGCCTGGGCACACTTCGAGCGCAAGTCAGCCAAGGCCCTCACTTTCCTCCGCCGCATGGGCGGCACCTACGGCTCGGCGACCTTTATTGGCCTCTTGGGCCTCATCCAGCACTCCGACGATCTGGCTCCCGGCGATCGCATCAGTATGTTCTCGTACGGCTCCGGCAGCTGTGCGGAGTTCTACTCGGCGCTCATCGGTCACGACGCCAAGGCGGTGGCGCAGGCCGCCAACCTCGGCGCGCTGCTCGATGCCCGCTATCCGCTGTCGGTGCGCGAGTACGAAGACATCGAGCGCGAGCGCACCTGCTGGCTGGATCAGGGCGACTTCGTCCCCTGCCTCGACGGCTTTTCCGGCTGGTACGACAAGCACTACCGCGGCCGCGGCCTCCTGGTCTTCCAGGGCATCGGCGAGCACTACAGGCGCTACGGATGGAGCTAGAGCCGCTACGCCTGACGGTTCCCGAGGCCATCGACACCGCGGGAGCCAACGCCCTGTGCGCCGCTCTCTGCGAAGCGCAGCGCGGCAGCCTGCCCAGCGCCCAGGTCGATGCGTCGCACCCCGCCGCAAGCCCGGCCCGCATCCCAGCGGTGATCTTGTCCGGCCGGCCTGGCCTGTTCTGCCGCGGCCTCGACTTTGAAAAGGTCCTGTCGCAGGTCGATGCCAACGCCACCGCCCAGGATGACGCGGGGCTTCTGGCCGGCGTGGCCGCCTTTGCCCGCCTGCTGCGCCTGCTGCGCGAGTATCCGGCCCCGGTGCTGGCAGCCATCGACGGAGCGGTGCTCGGCGGCGGTATCGGCGTCGCTGCCGCCTGCGACATCGTCATCGCTACGCGGCGATCCTCGTTTGGCCTGCCCGAGGGGCTGTTCGGCTTGATCCCGGCCGTGGTACTGCCGGTGCTGCAGGCCCGTATTTCCCCGCCGCGGGCCCGCTGGCTTGCCATGACTGCGTACTCGCGCAGCGCCGAAGAAGCGCAGGCCCTGGGCCTGACCGACATCGTCTGCGCCGATGAGAAGCTGGCCAGCACCGTCTCGCGCAGCCTGCGCGATGTCAGCCGCGTGCAGGGCAGCGCCATTGCCGCGCTCAAGCGCTTCTCGCGCGAGATCGACGGCCTGCCGCTCGCCGAGGGGCTAGAGCGCGGCGTGCGCGAGACTGCCTCTACGCTGTCGCAGCCGACCACGCTCTTGGCCGTGCGCAGCTTCCTCGCCGAAGGAGAAGCGCCATGGACCTAACTCCCGCGGCGGCCGGCAGCCGCATCCAGCTGACGCTGTCGCCCGACTATGAGCGGGTCGGCATCCTGCGCATCGCCGATGTCGCCGGCCGCAACGCGCTGTCCGAGCCCCTGGTACACGAGCTTCTCGCCGCCCTGGCCCAGGCCGGCAGCGACGAGCGCTTCCATGCTCTGGTGCTGTGCGGCCTGCCCGATGTGTTCTGCGCCGGAGCCAGCCGCGACATGCTGGCCAGCATCGTGCAGGGCCGCATCGCTCCCACTGACATCCTGCTGTCGAAAGCGGTGCTCGATCTGCCGATCCCGGTCGTTGCGGCGATGGCCGGCCACGCCATCGGTGGCGGCCTGGCCCTGGGCCTGTGCGCCGACGTGATCGTGCTATCGCGCGAGAGCCGCTACGGCGCCAGCTTCATGAACATGGGCTTCACGCCCGGCATGGGCATCACCAAGCTGCTTGAGCACGTGA
>CAZVMD010000373.1:0-6880 GCA_964628555.1 uncultured Myxococcales bacterium
CGTCGAGATCGAGCTCGGCGAGCAGCCGCAGGGCCCCCTGTACGATGCCCGCCGCCCTGGGTGACAGCGTCGGTGCGAGCCCGGCTAGCTGTCGCTGCAAGAGCCGGAGCGGCGCGGCCACAGAGGCATGCTCAGGCTCGGAGCCGTCGGGCTGGGCGGGCGCAGCCGGGGTGGTCTGGTCATGCCCGATTGGCTCGCTGAGCCGAGAGGGGGCCTGATCCTTGGGAGAGCCCGCGCTGGGCGACCGGGGCTCTTCGAGCGCGAAAGACAGCGGCGGGTCATGTGGGTCTGAGCGCGTGCCAGACTGCGTATCTGACTGCGTATCTGACTGCGTATCTGACTGCGTGCCTGGCAGCCTGGCTGATTGTGCGTCTGATTGCGCGTCTGATTGCGCGTCTGATTGCGCGTCTGATTGCGCGTCTAATTGGGCATGAGATTCCTTTGTAGATTCCGCATTGGATTCCGTGTCAGATTCCATGTCAGATTCCGCATGAGATTCCATGTCAGATTCCGCATAGGATTCCATGACTGATTCCGAAATGGGTTCCGTACTAGATTCCGTGCCCGATTCCTTCTCAGACTCTGCTTCGGAGGGTGGGCGCGACTGCACCGGCGAGGGGCGAGCCTGCGGCGCCGAAGGCTGCGTGTCGAGTGTGGGCGTAGTCCGTGACCCAGACGCAGCAGGGCGGCGAGCGGCGGACGGGGGCGGGGATAAGGGGACGGAGTGCTCGGCCAGCAGATGTTCGAGCTCGGCGGGCAGCGGAGGCTGGGACGGATTGGCGGAGAGTGGCAAGGAATGACTGGTTGATAGTGGCAAGGAATGACTGGTTGATAGTGTGGGTGATAATGGCAGGGAGTGATTGGACGATAAAATGGGCGATAGTGGCAAGGAATGAGCGGCTGCCGGACTGGCGCCTGGCGGTGGCGGGCTGGGCGGCGGCGGCGAGCACAGCGCGGCGAGTCCTCGCAAAAGCGGCGCCAGGCCAAGCTCCGCCGCCAGGGCCATATGGGCCAGGAGCTCACGCCAGTCGGCGGCCTGCCAGCTCGGGGGGGGCGGGGCGAAGAGCAGCCGCTCGATGGCGGCCCGAAACAGGGCGTCACGCAGGCGACTAGCCGGGACGCCAAGCTGGGCTGCACCGGCGCTGTGCAGGCGCGGCAACAGGGCCCCAAGCGCAGCGCCAAGCTCGTCGCTGGAGGCGCCCGGCGTCGGCCCACGGAAGCTCGTCAGGCGGGCACACAGGAGCAGCAGGTCGTCATCGCTTAGATGGCGCACCAGGCGCTGGCGCGCGTGCGGCTTTCGCAGCAGCGCGGCTAGCTCGCTCAGGCTGGCGGGGCGAGGATCGGCCAGCACCTGGCGCAGCGCCTGACTCAAGAGCTGTGGCTGCTGGGCGTCGGCCCACCACGGCACCTGGCCGCTCTCGGCGAAGTCGCTCAAGAGCTCCAGCTGGCTCTGCGTAATCGGATCCTCATCGCGTGTCGCCGCTTCGCGCTGCGCGCTGTGCTGCTGTCCCTGCAAGGCACGCTGCAGCGCCTGGCCGAGCCGGGTCGGCAGCTCCTGCGCCAGCTCAGCTAGGGGCAGCGCGCCGAGATCGAGCTCTAGGCGATCGATGCGGACCAGCGTGTCGGGGCGGGCGTACTGCGACAGGACCTGATCGATGATCGGCTGCAGCACCTGGGCCTGCAGGCTCGACAGCTGGCTCTGCAGCGGCCAGGCGGCGCCAGTGCTGGGCACGCCGATCTCGAAGATCTGGCGGCGAATGCGGTGGCGCTGCTCAGCCATGACGGGCCTAGGACTGGCTGACGGTCACCAGGCGACCGCTTGACCAGGCGACGGCGGTGCGCGCCTTGACGGCCAGCACATGCAGCTGGCCATCGCTCGGCAGGGCCGACAGCTCGACGACGGGATCGGGCGGACGGCGGCGGGACAGATCGTCTGGCGAGGCGTCGGTCGGATCGCGGGCGACGACCAGATCGGTCTCGAACCAGGCCTGACCCAGGCCGCGGTTCAGCTCGCTGCTGGCTTCGCTGTCGTCGGTCTTGTGGAAGTAGGCGGGCAGGCCAAGCGGGGTCGCGTCGGCGCTCTTGCGGAAGTAGTAGAACACGCCGGGCTGGCCGCCTGCGACCAGCAGCGAGCCCGTGGTCCCGTCGGCCGCGACGGTAAGCTGCAGCTGCAGAGCGCTCTGTGGGCTGGGCCGAGCCAGGATGGCCAGCGACTGCTGTAGCTGGCGCGCCGAGGTCAGGCCGGGCGCGGCGCTGTGGCTCTTTTCGGCTTTGACCAGCACCACGCTGTCTTCCGACAGGGCCGGCAGGGGGAGCTGCAGCAGGCCATCTGTGCCCGGCAGCGCCGCGGTCTGGCAGGGCCGGCTTGGCGGCTGGAAGGGGAAGGGGCAGGCCGGAGCGCGCACATAGACCGTCGCTGCGCCCGGCACCTCGACGGCAAGTAGGCCCGACAGCTCGCTGGGCTGGCGGACAAAGTCGGTATCGAGCAGCGAGTAGATATAGGCGCGATAGGCCACGCTGCTCTGGCTGCCGGCGATGCGCAGGGTCGGCGTACCGCCATACTCGACGATCGCCGACTCGGCGAGGCTTAAGGCCAGGGCGGGATTGGCGCGCACCGCGACCGCCCGCGAGGTGTCGAGCAGCGCGCGCATGGCCAGCTGACCCTCGGGCAGATCGGTATCGCGGATCGCCAGGACGCGCAGCACGGTGTCTTCGTAAAGCGGCTTGGTATAGAGCGAGATCTCGCCGCTTTGGCCCATGACCGAGGCCTGGCTGACCTCGACATCCTGGGCATTGAGCAGGCAGTAGCGCGCCCCGGCCTGGGTCTTGCCGATCCGGACCTCGACGACATCGCCGTAGTCGATGAGCGGGGCGCTGGGGCTTAGGGCCGGCAGGGTGACCGGCAGGTTGGTGTTGAGGCCGATCTTGATCGGCAGGCTGGCGAACAGCAGGGTCTGGCGCTCGGGGTGAGCGATCTTGTAGGCGAGCAGCCGGTAGGTGTGGTCGGCGACGATGTTCGGGCCAACGAGCGTCAGCTGGCCCGCGGTGCCGTCGATGCTGATGCCAGCCACGGGCTCGCCCGACTGCTCGCAGAGCTGATAGCGGACGCCGAGCTGACCGGGGTCGATAAAGAAGATCGGCGCCATGCCATAGCCCACCGTCTTGCTCTGCGAGACGGCCTCGGTGTCGGCGAGCGGATAGGTCTGGCCGATCTTGAGCAGATCGATCAGCCGATCGCGAGCCCCGCGCACATCGATGGCGCGCAGGCTGGCGGCGCTTGGCAGCAGGTCGGTAAGCTCGATGCCGTAGCTGCGCGCGGTGTAGATGCGCAGGGCGCGCTGGAAGTCGGCATGCGCCGCGCAGAAGGGAGTCCACTCGGCTGCGTCGAGCCAGTGGACGTAGGCGATGAGGTGGGCGGGCAGGCGCTGGCGCAGCTGATCTTCGATGAACTGGCGGAACTCGGGCTTTTGGAAGCGCCCGGCGGCGAGCGGCAGCACAAACGAGACCTGCAGCGAGTACGGATCCGGCAGCACCGGCTCGGCGATCAGCGGCTGATCGCTGACCAGGAGCTGACCGTCGCTGCCGTGGGCCAGATCCTCGCGCCGCGGCCGCAGGAAGATGTGCTCGATGAGGACCAGCTGCTCCCCGCTGGGCTCGTCGAGTCCGAGGTCGAGCCGGAGCCGGGCCAAAAGACCCGAGCCGTCCTGGCCGTCGAGGCGCAGCAGGCTGCTACCGGTGCCGCGGCGGCTGCTCAGCTCGGGATACTGGCGCAGCAGGGTCTGCTTCTTTTGGGCTCGCTCGCTGGGCGAGCCCGCTTGGCCAAAGTCGGCGATCGGCTCGGCGAAGCGGGCCAGCAGGTGGTTGAGCAGGCGCTGCTTGCGCTGCAGCGCGGCCTCGCTGCCGGGGGCTTCGACGAGCTCTTGCAGGCGCTGGCGGTGGCCGGCATCGAGCGGGCGCACGGCCTCTAGACCCAGGCCCGGCGCGTCGAGGGCCTGCGTGAAGTAGGTCTGAGCGGCGCTGTCGTAGGCCAGAAGATCGTCGAGGTGGGCGAGCTGGCTGAACTGGTTTTGGCACAGCTGATCGAACAGCAAAAGATAGGCCCGCAGCTGGTTGGCCTGGGCCT
The DNA here is from genome assembly GCA_964628555.1 of uncultured Myxococcales bacterium. Taxonomy (GTDB): domain Bacteria; phylum Myxococcota_A; class Polyangia; order Palsa-1104; family JAEUJZ01; genus JAEUJZ01. The sequence continues at coordinate 4,124 of CAZVMD010000373.1, forward strand.
TGCGCTCGGGGCTGGCCGAGTCGGGCAGCCCGGCTTCGCCGATGCCATAAAGCTGCGGTAGCTGCGGCTGCAGCGAGGTGTAGTTGCCGACCTGGCGCGAGCGGGCCGCTGGGGGCAGAGGCGCTGCCTCGCGTCCTGCCTCCGAGCTACGCGCGGAGCTGCGCGCTCCACCCGTGCTGCTGGCGGTGCCCGTGCTGCTGAGCAGCGAGGAGCGCAGGATGACCTGCCCGCCGCGGCGCAGCGTCACCTTCGAGCCCGCGGCATCCAGGCGCGGCACGCGGTCGGCATCGATGGCCAGCGACCACTCTTCCCAGGCGCCGCTCTTGGCGATGCGCAGGCGCGGCACGGCGCGGATGGCTGGCAGGTTTTTCAGCGCGTGCAGCAGATCGCTGGTGTGCACCGCATTTCGGCGCGGCTCGTCGCTGTCCAGCGGCCAGCCCCGCTGCGGCAGCGGGCCTTCAAAGATCTCTTCAAACGACCGTCCCGCCGCCAGGCACTGCGACAGCGAGGCGAAGCGGGCGGCCGGCGCCAGCTGCTCGTCGAGGCAGGCGCGCAGCTCGGCCAGCAGGGCCTGCGGGCTGTCGAGGGGCGCGACCTCCAGCGTCACATCGACCTGCACCGGCTGCACCTGCAGCACGGTGATCTCGCTGAGGTCGGCCCCCAGGCTGCGGCAGCTATGCAGGCGCTCGGCGGCCAGGGCGCGCAGCCGCGGGCTCTCGACGTCGCCGCTGGGCTCGATGAGGACGTGGTACAGGCCGCGCAGGTAGATCGGCTGCGCCGACAGCTGCGTGCTGTGCAGCTGCAGCTGACGCTGGCCGGGCAGAAAATAGCAGGCCGGGGCAGCGCTGCGCAGCGGCTCAACCCAGGCGTTCTTGACGCCGGGGATATCGAGGACCACGCGGCGCACGTCGGCCAGCGTCACCGGCTGGCAGGGCAGGATGGCCTCTGGGGCGTGCAGGCTGGCCGTCGGAGCGCGGCCGTGCTCGGCCAAAAGATCGGGGATGGGGTGACCGGCCCGATAGGCAAAGTCGGACAGCACGTAGCACAGCTGTTCCAGCAGCGTGATGCCGGGATCGTGGGCGTTAAAGTCGGTCCACTCGCCGCCGGTCAGCTGTTCGAGCAGCTGCATGCCCTCCTTTCGCAGTAGTGAGTAGTCCATGGTCTGCCCCTTTCGGTGTGGGCCGGCGCGCCGACCGCAGTCGGCAGGACGCTAGCCGCGCGCGTGGCCTAAAGCTCGATGACGCCCAGGCTGCGGCAGGTGTTGCCCGCCGCAACGTTAAGGCCGCAGTAGATCGTCGTGCCGGCGCCCGTCGAGTCGCGAAACCACTGCACCTTAATGGTGTGTGAGCCGGCCGTGACCGTGGTGATGGTCTGCATCACGACGGCGCGCTTGGCCCAGCCGTATGGGTTCCACTCCTGCATGTTGACGTAGACGACGGTGCCGTCGACGACGATCTGAAACACGGCGCGAGAGTTCGAGGCGTCGGTGCCGACCGCGCTGAGGTTGACCAGGATCAGCACCGGCCCGGCATCGAAGGTCGCGGTGATCGTCAGGCCGGAGATGTCTTCGGCGGCGGTCTTGGTGGTGCTGATGGTGTCGGTCTTGCTGACAAAGCCGCGGACGTTGCTGCCTTTGATGGTGCCGCTGCCGCTTAGGTCGCCGCCGACCGTCAGGTTGTTGCCGACGGTGACGTTCTTGCTGCTGTTCCAGGCCAGGGCAGCGGCCTGATAGGTCTCGAAGGCGGCGTTGGCGCTCGACAGCGAGCCGGTGCGGCTCTTGCCTGAGGCATCGCGGACGCTGGTGCCATCGGCATCGTCAAGCGGCCACCAGCCGACCAGGTTGCTGCTGCTGACCACGCGGGTGCCGTCGTAGCGGTCGGCGATCTCGTCGCTGCTGAGGGCGCGCGTCCACACCCGCACCTGGGCCAGCTTGCCCTGCAGGCAGCCCTCATAGCCCCAGTTGCTGCGGCCGAGGTAGCAGTAGCTGCGCTTGGTGCTGCCGGGCAGGGTGACGGTGCCGCTGACGGTGACGGTCAGCGCGGTGCCGTTTTTGTACATCTTGACGTTGCCGGCGGTATCGACGGTGGCCGCCAGGTGCATCCAGGTGCCGGTGGTCAGGGCCGAGGCCGCGTCAGCGTAAAATGACGAGGTGCTGTTGTAGTAGACGTGCAAGCGCAGCGTGCTGGTGTAGTTGCTCTGCGACAGGATGATGTTGTCGATGCCCGAGCCGTTGCCGAAGTCCAGGACGCGGGCCCAGGCGACGCCGAGGTTGTTCATATAGACCCAGGCCTCGACGGTCATGCCGCCCGAGAAGTCGTCGGTCAGGGCCGGCAGCACGGCATGCCCGGGGTTGCCCGAGAGGACCAGAGCGCCCTCGACGCCGGTCGCTGCGGTACGCACATTTCCTAGCGAGCCGCCGCTACATCCGTACAGAACCGGACCATCGATGTTGTCGCCGGCGAAGGGCCGCGTGCTGCCGAACCAGGCCAGGCCATGGTTGTGGTCGGCGACGCTGCGCAGATGGATGCTGTTGTCGCGCAGCCAGGTGCGGCCGTACATCGCTAGCTGACCGGCGATGCGCACGCCGCTGCTGTAGTCGCTGTCGTAGTTTACGGTCAGGGCGTCGGGGCTCTCGTGGATCAGGGCGCGGCGGGTGTCGCCCGAGCGGCCGCCGCGGCGGCTGGTGTTGTTGAGCGACAAGTCGGTGCCGTAGATGTTGACGCTGCTCTGCAGGTAGCTGGCGCCGGTGACGACGAG
>CAZVMD010000374.1:0-6834 GCA_964628555.1 uncultured Myxococcales bacterium
CAAGGAGTAGGGCGGCACTGGCAGCGCTAGGGCGGGCCTCGACCCGCTGAAGAGCTGGGCGGGCTAATCGGCTGTAGGGCTGGCTTATGACGCAGTGCGTCTGTCGCTTGCAGCACGAGAGGTAAAATAAATCATGTATGGGTGAATTGTCTATAATTGTATTAATGATCGAGATATCCATATATCTGACCAATGGGTAAATTCGACAAAATATTGTCCTTATGATTCGAAAATTTCTTGTCATGTCTCTGGTTTTGGATGTGTATATGGATTGAAAGCTCGACACGAACTGGGTTGAGTTTATTTGTAAGTAAATCCACCAGGCGGCGCATGTCATGCCGATGTGTTGTGGCGTTATACGCGCCTCGGCGAGGTCGCCGTGACTGAAGGAGCTATCGATGTTGACCCTGGCTATGGCACATGTGGCTTTGGCGCTTAGCTCGATGGGGGTGGAGAATCTCACCGAGCTTGCCCAGGGATCGATGCCCATCGCGCCCCCATTCTTCGAGGCGGCGGAGCTCGTGCGGCGGGGACAGCTGCAGCTGGTGCCCGGCGGACAGTTCCGCGGCGAATTCTATTTGCCGGTGCTCGCCCCATCGCTGCGCCTGCGGGTCGGGCTCGGGGGATGGCAGGAGCTGCGTGTCGATGTGAACGCGATGTCTTATCTCAGCGCGTTTACGACGAACCTCTCGTGGAAGATCGGGTTTAAGGACATCCTATCTATTATCGGCAGCGTAGGTGCCTTTGCCGGGCCGAAGATGTCAGGGTACTCACTGGGCCTGGGAACGGTCTTCTCTACCGGGGTTTCTTCCATTCTGGAGAAGAGGCGAACGAAGCCATATCTAGGTATTCGGGCTAGCGTTAGTCAGCCATTTGGATGCGTATCTCCTACGCTGTGTACCTTTCTGGTCCCGGCCGTGGCGATAGGCGTTCACCACACCGCGCGTCGTGACACCACGATCATGACCGAGATTGGCTATAACGGCCGCATCCCGCTGCCTGACATAGGCAACCAGGCGTCGCAAAACGGCTACGTGGTGCATGTTTTCTATGTTGGAGTCGGGGTTGGCCTGGATCTGCTGCAGCGTGTGCGCTCGAGCGGCCGGCCGCCGGCGCGACGCGAAGCAGAGGAGCAGAGCCGGGCTCCGGCGGACTGGCTGCCGCTGCTATCCGCGGCGGATGAGGCGATGGGGAGAGGGGACTACGCGGCGGCCGTGCCGTTTCTGTGGCAGCTGTACCAGCGCACCGCCGATCCGGTCTGGCTGTGCGACGTCGGCGAGGCCCAGCGACGACGCCTGGCGTGGGCGGCGGCCCGCGAGGCCTTCAGTCGCTGTCTTGCGGCTGCACCGCGCGCCAGCTATGCGCCGCTGATCCGTCAGATCTTGCAGCAGCTACCAGGGGAGGAGTACCCCGCCGGGGAGGTGCCGCATGGAGCGCCGTGACGTCCGGCGCGAGCTAGCGCGAGCGCTGCCGCGGATGGTGGACTTCGACGCGTTCTGTCTGGACTGCTTTCCCGCCACCTTTCGCGAGATGGCTCCGACGCTGGAGCAGCAGGCCAGGACTACGCTGCTGCTCAGCCAGCACGATCCCGAGGTGGTGCTCCTGGCGCTGCGGACTTGGCGGGCAGAGCCGACGTGGAAGCTCGCCACCAAGTCGACCCAGCGGCGGGCTGGCTGCGGGCTGCCCCGGCTGTGGTGGGTGGCGCTGATGGGGCTGTTTTCGGCGAGCGCTCTCTGCCTGTGGCTGTGGTCAGGCTGGCGCTCCCCCATGCCCGGCGGCTCAATCCCCGGTGCGGCCGTCAGCCAGCCCCTGCTCTGCCCGCCCAGCCAGCCGGCGGTCGCGGCGCCGGCGAGCCCAGCCGCCCAGCTCAGCCTCGCACCGATACCGCCACCGGTGAGCGCTGCGGCAGGCGAGTGCGCTAGCGGCAACCGGGTCTGGGTCCAGGGTCCCGTTCGGGCGAGCGGGCAGACCCGGCTCCTGATCGGCAACCAGAATACGAATGTGGAGGGCGTCCATGGCCAGCCAGCTCGGTAATCGCGGGACGGGTCCGCGGCTCCCAGCCCGTCTCGTTGGCTCTGCTGCGGCGCCCGCGCTCGGCGCTGTCCTCTGCTTGCTCGGGCTGCTGTCGCCCGGCCACGGCCAGGCCAGCCCGGCCACGGCGCTTGTCGGCCGTCCCTGCTCGGCGTCCAGTAGGGCCGCCGACCCGGGCTCTGGCCAGGGGGTGCACGTGCTGGTTGCCCAGTTCGCAGCCCGTCGGCCCGGCAGCGACAAGTTCCTGCCCCGCCTCAGCCAGCGCTACGCAAGTGAGCTCCGGCGCCTGCTGCGGGCCGGTCCCGCGTCGCCAAGCCCGGTGGTTCCGCACACGGTGGTGAGCTTGCCCTGTGTTATCCCAGACCAAGCCACGGCGCTGGCCATGGCCGAGTCCTGGCATGCCGATCTGGTCATCTGGGGCCTGGTCGGCGTCGAGTCGGTGTTGCCGCTGGAGCCGCTGGTGCCCCGCCCAAGTCCGACCGGCCCGGCGAACACCACGGTCAGTACGAGCAGCGTGCAAGTCGCCGGTGGAGTCGTGAGTCAGGGCTATAGCCAAACCTGCATTGGCAATATCAATAACTGTCATCTATATGTCCTACAAATACCCCGTCATCCGCTTGAGTCGGCGGTAGTCCCGATTGTAACCAGCCGCGGACCCAACATAATGGAAGACTGGGATCATAATGATTCCATCAAGAATATTCTGGATAGTGCGCGCAGTCGGACCGATATTCTTAGCACAGCCCAGCTTTTTTTAATCAAATTAAAAATCGCAGAATACCTATACAGTCAAGCCAACTATCCCCTGGCGGCGCAGTATGCCCAGCTTCCTTCGGAGGGGGCGGCTGAGCCCGTACCTGCCAGCCTGCGGGCGACGGCGGCGCGGATCCTTGGCCTGAGCTTGTCGGAGCAGCGAGCGGCAGAGGGGGCGATCCTGGGGGTCCTTGAGTCCTGCCCCAGCCCGGACGCACCGCAGCTTGCCTGTCGTGGGCCGCTTTGGCTGGCCATCGCGCGCCTGCGTCAGCGTCAGGGAACTCTGGGCGGCGTGGTGGCGGCGCTGGAGAGTGCGCTGCGACACGGCCGCGAGGCAGAAGACCGGCGCTTCCTAGGCCAGGTTCACGCCGAGCTAGGCTGGGCCCAGCAGCAGCGCTATCACCTAAATCATGCACTGCAAAACTATCGCCGTGCCCTTGAGTTTTTTACGGCCATAAATAGCCCTCATGAAGAGGCCGTGACGCGCAATGATATGGCACTACTGCTCGGAATGCTAGGCCAAGACGAGGAAGCGGAAGCCCAGCTGCATCGGTCGATCCTGGTTCATCAAGCCCGAGAGTACCCTATCGCAGAAGCGATTAGTCGCTATAACATGGCCAGCCTATTCCGAAAACAAGGAAAGCTGCATGACGCGATTACGCAATTTGAGCTTGCCGCCGACACCTACGCCAAAGCCCAGCCGCCGGACTATGAAGAGGCCGTGGCCAGCCTGACGCAGGCCCTGCTGCTGGTGCGGAGCCAGAGCAACGCCGAGAAACATCGTCAGCTGATCCTGGCTCAGCAGCGCCTGGTCACTCTGCAGGCACGCGTGCGGTGACGGAGCTGATGAGCTCCTGTAGACGGGCTGCGGCCTGGGCGGCGCTGCAGCTGCTGCACTCGCTGCGCTGCTCGACGCTGTAGCGGGTGGTGCGGGCATGGATCAGCCTGGCTTGTAGCTGCCACGTTCCCAGCGTCTCGGCGCTGACTGCGGGGTGACGATTGCCTTCTGGGCCGTGGGTCGGCAGCGTGGCCTGCGGGTCGGGAACGTACAGCAGCGAGCCGCGTTCGACGCTGCAGTGCAGGAGCCACAGGGCGCCAGCCCGACCGGCCTGCCCTCTTAGACACTCCTCGCTGTGGCAGGCCGCTGCACCGGCTGCGAGCTTGTCCTCCCAGGCCACGCGCAGAGCGGGCGGATAGGTCGAAAGCGAGCTCTCGATGGCCCGCTGCAAGAGCCCCGTCTCCTCGGGAGTGATGTGGCCGCGCAGGCTGGGAGGGGGAGCCAACAGGGGCCCCCGGGCCAGGCGGCCGCCGCTGCAGGCCGCAAGCAGGCTACCGGCCAGGGCGAGCAGCGAGGACCCGCGCCGCCGGGCCGGCCAAGCCGACAGTCGTTGGAGAGTATGACTAGGCAGTTTTCGCTCTCGTTTCATCGACAGCCTCCAGGAGACAAGCACCTGGCGGTCTTTTACAACAGTCGGCAAGCGCCGTGAGCCCTTGCTGCATGCAGTGGGCGCGGGGGCTGGCTAGAGCAGGTCGCGATTGCACAGGCCCCCGGGATCGACGGTCTGCTTGAGGGCGCGCAGGGCGGCCAGCTCGGGGCCAAGCTGGGCTTCTTGCAGGTCGGCAGCGACGGGAAACGAGGTCAGGTAGAGGCGGCCACCGATCGCGACGGTGCGCTGGGCGAGCGGCTGGAGCCGGGCCTGGATCGCCTGGGCGGCGGCCAGCGTCTCGCACTCGGGACGCAGGGCGGCGATCAGGGCCCAGGGCGTGGCCGGCAGGGGGGACAGCGGCAGCAGGCTGGCTCCGCGTCCGCGCAGGAGCAAGAGCGAGTAGCCCCGCGGCAGACAGTCGCGGTCGAGGCCGCGCGCTAGCTCATCCAGCTCAGCGAGGAGCGGCAGGCCGGCGGGTAGCGGCAGCACGACCTCTAGGGCTGGGTTGTAGCGTCGCCAGCTGGGCCGGTCCGCTGAGGTGGCGTGGGCGAGGAAATCGACCCACTCGGTCTCGCTGTGCTCGCTGTACGGCAGGCCGCGCAGCGCTTCTGGCCCTAGCTCCGCGTCGTAGCGGCCGACGAAGGCGGATACGGCATGCGGCGGCACGGCGTGGGCCCGGGCCCGGACATAGTCGCAGCGTCGCTCTTCGGCGATGCGGATGCTGGCCTGGACAAAGCGCGCGGCGTCGGCAAAGTGCAGCAGGCAGCCGTGCAGGGCATGGCTGCGGCGCCACAGCGGCAGCGTCACCTCAGCGAGCAGCCCGAGCTGTCCATGCCCGCACAGGGCGTAGCGCAGGAGCGGGTCGGACGAGGTCAGCTCACGGCGCTCGCCGGTCGGCAACAGCAGCGTCGCCCGCCGCACGCAGTCGCTCTGCAGGCCATACAGGTGCGAAGAGTCGCCGAAGCCGCCGACCGACAGCGTCCCCGCCACCGTCGTAAAGGGGTTGTCGGTGAGCACGCGCGGGGCCCGCTGGTGCGGCGCCAGCCCGACGCACAGCGACAGCCAGTCGGTGCCGCCGAGCACGCGCACTTCATCGGCCCCGGGGCGGTAGAAAACGCCGCTTAGCCCGCGCAGCTCGACCACGGCTCCGCCGTCGCACAGGACCTCGCCGCTGGGGCTGTGGGCGGCGCCGCGCAGGCGGTAGGGCAGCGACTCGGCGGCCAGGAAGCGCAGCACGGCCTGGGCTTGCTCGACGCTGCGCGGACAGAACACCAGCTGCGGCGAGCGGCGGTACAGGCCACCGAAGTCGCAGGCGGCATCGCTCTCGAAGCAGTCAGGCCGCCCCTGCGGCAGCGGCTGTCCGTCGAGTAAGCCAAGGATGCCGCAGTCCTGGCAGAAGGCGCGGGCGCGCTCGGTCGTGCGGGCGAGAGCTTGCAGATCGGGGGCCACGACTCCCTAGGATCGCGGCGGCCCGCCAGCGATGCAATCCCTCGTTGCCCTCGCGGCGCAGGGCCGGCCGAGCTCAGCGCGACAGGGCGTGGTTGGGGGCGTGCGAGGGACGACGCCCGCGCTGCAGGCGCTGCGGCTCCTGCTCGGGAGCGTACTCATAGCGGCCGGGCTGCGGCGGCAGCGCGGGCAGCGCGCGGGCCAGCGCCAGGTAGGCGGCGCGCGAGACGTGCCGACGCTCCCGCACCAGCGTGAACCAGATCTCGCCTTCCTGCGCCAGCGCGGCGGCGCAGGCCGAAAGATCGAAGCGAGCCAGCCCGCTGCGCGGCGGCGCTGACAGTCCGACCTCCGGCTGGCGGGCCTGCTGCCGGAACACCGCTTTGCCGAAGCGGGCATAGTGCAGCAGGGTGTGCGCCGTCGAGACTGCGCCGGCCCAGGGATAGGGGCGCAGCCGCCACTTCTGTCCCAGGCGGGCCAGCGCAGCGTCGATGCGCTCCTGATCCTGCGGCTGCTTGGCCGCGCGCGCTTCCTCGTAAAACAGGCCGGTGCCGAGCAGATCGCCGTCGAGCTGAAAGACCTCGGCCAGCCCAAAATCGGCCGGCCGCTGCGCCACCAGAGCGCCGTGTGTCAGGTCGAACTCGCCGACGATGTAGATCGCCACGTCATCGCGCAGCTCATCGAGAAACTGGACCGTGGCCAGGGCCTCGCGGCCGGTCTCGGTGGGAAAGTCGGTGAAGCACATGGCCTCGGCGGCGATGTCGGCCCGCGACAGGTTCAAGATGACGTCGCGCACCGCATCGATCGGCGCGCCCTTGTCGATCAGCTTAAGGACGCGCGGCGCGGCTGACTCGACACCCAGCGCACAGGCCACCGCTCCGGCTCGGCGCAGCGTCTGGGCGCGCTCGGCGTGCAGGTAGCGCTCGGGCTTCAGATCGGTCGCCCAGCGAATGCGCAGCCCGGCCTCCAGCAGCCCCTCGGCAAAGCGCAGCAGCGTCTTGGGCGCCACCGAGTCCTGCGACAGGTAGAAAAAGTCAGTGCCATAGCGAGTCGACAGGGCGCGCAGGTGCTCGATCATCTGCGGCACAGCGCGCTCGCGATAGGCAGCGGTGCCGACCTCGGCCAGGCCATAGTGGCAGAACGTGCACTTGCCCCAGTAGCAGCCGCGCGTCGGGTCGTA
>CAZVMD010000375.1:0-6781 GCA_964628555.1 uncultured Myxococcales bacterium
TGACGCTGTTTCCCTCGCCCGACTATCCGCTGGCCGAGGTCATGGCGGCATTTCGTGCCGCCCTGCCGGCCACGCCAACCGGCGTCGCCGCCCCCGTGGTGCTGGGCGCCACCACGGCTGGCGAGTTCACCCAGACCGGTGATGCCTCTGGCTCGGTGTCGGCCTTTGCCGTGGCGGGCGACTTCCGCGTCTTTGGCGGGGTCGGGCGACCGCTGCGCAAAAATGTCGAGCAGGCGGTGACGCAGGCCCTGGCCGACATCCCGCAGGAGCAGGAGGGCTATCCCTACCGCACGGCGGTGCTGTTTATCGATGGCCTGGTCGGGGTCGGCGAGGAAGCGACGCTGACCGCGGCGGCGCTGCTGGGTCCGGGGGTGCGGCTGTGCGGCGGCTGTGCGGCCGATGACTGGCGACTGCAGGCGACGGCGGTCGGCTGCGATGGCACGGTGTCGGGCGATGCGCTGGCCATCGCCATCCTGTTTTCCAAGCAGCCGCTCGGCATCGGCGTGTTCCATGGCCACCAGCCGCTGTCCGAGGCGATGACCATCACCCGAGCCAGCGACAACGTCGTGCACGAGATCGACGGCCGCCCGGCCTGGGATGTGTTCGTCGAAAAGACGCGGACCCGCGCGCTGCAGGACGGCATCGATCCCGACAAGCTGACGACCAACAGCGACATCCTGCAGTACTTCCTCAAGTACGAGACCGGCATCAAGACCGGGCCCGAGTTCCGCATCCGCATGCCGCTTATACGCAACGAAGACAAGTCGCTGGGCTTTGTCTGTGGCATGCCCGAGGGCACGCCGATTCACTTTATGGCCAGCGATCCGCAGAAGCAGATCGAGAGCGCTCGCGCGGCGGCCCAGCGGGCCCGGGCGCAGCTCGCCGGACAGGCGATCGCCGGGGCGCTGGTCATCGACTGCGGCTGCCGCAAGCTGATCCTCAAAGATCGCTTCAGCGAGGCGGTCCAGGCCATCGCGGCCGAGCTAGGCGACGTGCCGATCGCCGGCTTCGAGAGCTATGGCGAGATCGCGCTCAACGACGACGACTTCTCGGGCTTTCACAACACCACGACCGTGCTCCTGGCCTTCCCGGCCGAGGACGGATCAGCGACGGACAAACCGGCCTAGGGCAGCATGAGCATGGCAGTCCCAGCGATCAGTACGCAGCGCATTCCGCTCTCCGAGATCCAGCACATGCTGGCCGCGCTCGGCGATGCCAAGGCGCGCGACGTGATCGACAAAGCCGCGCGCGAGCTACGCATCACGACCAGCGAGCTAGAGAGCCGGCAAGCGCTGCAGATGCTGGAGCACATCGCCAGCGAGCCCGGCCTGATCGGCATCACCGCCCGCTTCGCCAAAGCCCGCGCCATCCTCCGCTGGCCACAGAGCCCCGGCGACCGTCGCTAACCGCGCTACGGTGCGATGTCCGTCTGCACCGGCAGGCTGAGATCGGCGGACCACTCCCAGAACGAGCCGTCGTAGTTGCGGACGTGGCGGTAGCCGAGCTTGTGCAGCACGGTGAGGACGAAGGCCGAGCGCACGCCGCCGGTGCAGTAGACGATGATCTCGCGCGGCGGCTCGCCAGGCGGGGACGGCGCCGGCCCGCTGAGCCCAATCGCCGCCAGCTCGCGACGCAGCTGCGCATCGGGCTTGAGCGCGCCATCAGCCCCAAGCAGGCGCTGCCAGTCCAGCCAGCGAGCGCCGGGGATGTGGCCGCCGCGCGCCTCTAGGTACGGAGTTGCCCCATGCCACTCGGCCTGGCTACGAACATCTACCAGGATAGGTGCCCCAGCCGTCGCTGCCGAGACCGCTCGCTGCACCGCCGCGCGCTCGGCCCGTAGCCCGGCCTGCAGCGTGGGCGGAAACTCGCCGGGGGGCGGCGAGCGCAGCACCGGCCCGCGCGCCACCTCCTGCCCGGCGGCCTGCCAGGCTGCGAAGCCGCCGTCGAGGATATGGACCTGACGATGCCCCAGGTAGAGCAGCAGCCAGGCGATGCGCCCCTCTTCGCCAAAGCCAGCCGCCGCCGCGCCGTAGACCAAGACCGGTCGCCGCGCATCGACGCCCAGCCGGGCCAGCCGCGCCGCCATGGCCTGCGGATCGGGGTGCAGGCGGCCGGTGCGCCCCCAGCCATCGCGATAGTCCAGCCAGTCGACCGGCTGCGCCGTCGGCAGATGGGCCCAGACGAAGCCGCGGGCCCGCGCATCCAGCACCGTCGCCCCCGCCGCGAGCAGAGCCGCCGCCGCCCCGACATCGACAAAGCGCGCGACGGCCGGCGCGACCTCAGCAGCCACGGGCTGCGTCGCGGCCGAAGGAGGCGCGGCAGATACGGCGGTCGCCGAGCGGCCAAGCAGTGGCAGCAGGGTGAGCAGCGAGAGCCGCAGCCAGGTGGGCATGTCGGGGTTCTAGCACGCAGGCGCTAAAGCGGCGGCAGGCAGAGCAGCCGGCTGTTGCCGGTGTCGGCGATGTAGAGGCCGGTCGCGGTAACCAGGACGGCGCCCGGCGTGTTGAGGCTGGAAAGCGAGATGCCGCCGCTGTTGGCGCCGCTCGCCGTCAGCGAGGACTGGCCGAGGGCACCGATCGCCGCCGCCGTGCTGCGGCTGGGCAGCGGGCTGAAGCGCAGCACGCGATGGAAGCCGGCATCCGCCACATAGAGCTGACCGCCCCCACTGCCGATGCCCTGCGGCAGCAACAGCGTCGTCGGGGTGGCGCCAGCGGGCGGGTTGCCGCCGGTGAGGCTGCCCTGCCCCAGCACCAGATCGGCCGCGGCGCCGCTGGCCGGGCTAGGCGTGTTCCAGATCAGCACGCGGCTGTTGCCAGAGTCGCTGACGTACAGCGAGGTGCCGTCGCTGTACACGCTGCTCGGCGACTTGAGCCCGTTGCCGCGGGCGTTGGGCAGGCCGCGGTTGGCCATGGTGCTGCTTAGGTCCGCCTGGCCCAGCACGATGTCGGCCGGCTGGCCATTCTGCGTCGGCAGGCTGTTCCAGATCAGCACGCGGTGGTTGCCGGTATCGGCGACATAGAGACGGCCGCCGGCCAAGGCCACCCCGCCTGGGGCGCTCAGGCCGATGTTGGCTCCGCCGGCGTTGGCGGTGCCGCCGGTCAGGCTGCTCTGCCCGAGCACGAGGTCGGCGGCGGCCTGGTTCTGGCTCGGTGGGCTGCGGTAGATCAACACGCGATGGTTGCCGCTGTCGGCGATGGCCAGGGCAGTGCCGTCGGAAGCCACGGCGCGCGGGGCCGACAGGCTGCTGGCGCCAAGACCACCGCTGTTGGCCGTCAGGGTATCGAAGCTGGGCTGCCCCAGGACCAGGCTGGCCTGGGCGCTGGCGTCAAGCGGCAGGCGGTCAAAGATCAGCACGCGATTCGCGTCGCTGTCGCTCACCACCAAGCGACTACCTAGCTGGGCCAGGCCGCTCGGCGAGGCAAAGAGGCCGCGCTGCACGTACAGCCCGCGCGCTGTGGCCGAGGTAAGCTGCGGCTGGCCCAGGACCAGGCTGGCGGCCGCCCCGCTGGCCGTCGGCCAGGTCGGCCAGATCAGCACACGATGGTTGCCGCTGTCGGCCACCACCAGCCGCGTCCCATCGGTGGCGACGCCACTGGGCGCGCTGAGGCTGCTGCCGCTGACGCCGCCAGAGTTGGCCTGCACGTCGCTCGCCGTGGTGTGACCCAGCACCAGATCCGCGGCCTGCCCCAGCACCGTGGGATGCTGGTTCCACAGCAGCACGCGGTGGTTGCCGCGATCGACGATCGCCAGCCGGTTGCTCGACAGCGCACCGCCGATCGGTGATGACAGCGTACCCAGGTCCGGCGCGCCACCGCGATTGGCGCTGTTGGCGGTGAAGCTAGCCTGGCCAAGCACGATGCTCGGCGCGTCGTTCTTCATCGCCGGCAGCGTGCTCCACAGCAGCGCACGGTGGTTGGCGGTGTCGCTGACCAAGAGCTTGGTGCCGTCGCTGCTCGGCGAGCCATCGGCCAGGTTGAGCGCGCTCGGATCGAGCCCACCAGAGTTGACCGTGCCCTGCTGCAGGTTGATCTGCCCGAGCACGCCGTTGGCATTGCTACCGCCCGTGGTCGGGGCCGGGTTCCACACCATGACGCGGCTGTTGGCGCGGTCGGCAAGATACAGCCGGCCAGCCGCCAAGCCCGGCGAGGGGCCGCTGAACGTGCTGGCCGAGATGCCGGTGCCGCCCTCGGTGAAGAAGGAATAGGCGGGGTTGTTGGTGGTCGGCAGCGAGCGGAAGGCGAACAGCGTATTTTTCGCCTCGCTGGCCGCGAAGAGCTGAGTACCGTCGACGGTCAGGCGGTAGACATCGGGCAGATCGCTGCGGCGATCGAAGGGCTGACCGGCACGTGGACCGATGCTCAGCTCGGCCTGCCCCAAGACCAGGTTGGCGGGCTGCTGACTGCGGGTGGGAAAGCTGGTCCAGATCAGGATGCGATCGTGGCCGCGGTCGGCGACGAAGAGCTTGCCGTCCGCGGTCAAGCCAACGGCGCTGGGGCTAGACAGGCCGGCGGACCAGAAGTTGCTGCGCTCGTCGGGCTGACCCAGGACAAAGGGCGCGCTGATCTGCGGCCCACCAGCGCCGCCGTCCGGCACGCCATCACAGCGGTTGCTATCGCTGCACAGGACCTCTTTTTGCGACAGCAGCGAACAGCCGCACAGCCCCAAGGCGAGACCGAGCCAACGCATCGAAGACCTCCCGCGGCCTGCCGCGAACTAGGAGTTGCTGGGAGTAATGGGCCAGAAATGTTGGAATTTAAAATTCGTAACCCGCGGGAATGTAAAACAAAACATTAAATCGAATAAAATTTTGTGTTTTATTTTTGATTCATTAATTAATGACACCTACGCCCGCCTAGGGAGCCGGCCAGGCTGCGTTCGCGTACAAGCGACTGCGCCAGGCGCGGGCCTTTTCTCGGGCCGGCAGGGCCAGCAGCACCACGCCGCCGACCAGCAGCGCCCCGCCCACTACAAGCAGCGGCACACCCGACGTTACGCCGTCGGTGAGCAGGATACTGCGCTGGCCGTCGGGGCGGGTCATGGGCGAGCACAGCCCCATCCCGGCCGGGCTGGGGGTCAGGCAGCGGCCATCGCCGGCCAGCGCGGCCGCGCCCAGGCCAACGAAGACCACGCCGACCCCTGCTGCTGCCCCACCCGCGACGATGCGCCACAGCGGTCGCCCGAGCACCGGGCGAGTCCATAGCGGCTCGCTCAGCTTGACCTCGCCCCCCTGCGGAGCTGGCTCGACATCGCTATAGGGGGCGCTCTGATCCGCGGTCAGGCTGGCCTTGGCTTCGCTGATAAACGGCTCCAGGCGGCCTTGCAGCTCGGGCTCCAGGGCCGGCAGAGCGATGCGCAGCGCGCGGAACGAAGCCAGCGCCCGTTTTGCTCGCCCCAGGCGGTAGTAGCAGCGCCCGATATTTAGCAGCAGGCGTGGCTCGTGCGAGCGGGCGTAGGCGCTCTCGTACAGCGATAGCGCGCGATCGTAGCTGGTCAGCGCGGCCTGCTCTGCCGCCTGCTCGCTGAGCTGCTGACAGGCCGGATCGGCAATGCAGCGATCGGCGGGCGGAGCCGGCGGACGAGCCGCGGACGGCAGGGTCCCCGTCGGGGCAGGCGGCGGCGAGTCCCAGCCGACTGGCAGCGCGGGCTCGCTGTTTTCGGCGTTGAGGGCCTGGCGCGCATCGGCGGTGAAGGCCTGCAGGCGCTCTAGGATCTCGGGCTCGCCATCGGGCAGCTTGGCCTGCATCTTCAGAAACGCATCGAGGGCCAGGCGGACCCGGCCCAGGCGGTAGTTGCAGCGACCGATGTTGATGAGCAGCCGCGGCTCCTGCGAGAGCTCATAGGCCTGCTGATAGAGGGCCAGCGCGCGGTCGTACTGCGTCTGCGCCGCCAGCTCAGCAGCCTTCTCGGTCAGCTTGGCGCAGGCCGGGCTGGCGTTGCAGCGATCGGGCTCGGCCGATAGCGCCGGACGCGGCACAAGCAGGGCCAAGAGCGCCCAGCCGACCCTAGTTAATGATCTTGAGCGAGCGCTTCTTCGCACCGTTGGCCTTCACATCTTTCTTGCCGGTTCCGCGTGACGCCGGACGCGTCCCTGCCGCCTTGGTAGCGGGACCGCCCGCCGCGGCCTTGCTGTTGCTTGGATCGGGCGCCGGGCTGGCGGCCGAGGGCGTGTCGGGGCTCTTGGGGGGCGGCGGGGCCGTCTCGGGGCTCTGGGCCGCCGTCGTCGCTGGTCCCGTGGGGCCGTCAGCAGGCGGCGAGCGTCGCCCACTTAGCGTGAGCACCAGCGAAACGATTAGGAGCACCACCACGCCGCCAGCCACCGCCACCACCGGCTTGCGCGCCGCCCACAGGCTGCCCAGGGCCTTAAGCTGCACGCTGGCGCTCGAAAACGTCCCCGGCTGGCTGATCGATGCCGGCGGCGCACTGCCGCTCTTGGCCGGCGCCAGCTCATCGGAGGAGCCGGCTTCATCCATCACCAGCTCAAAGTCCGACGGGCTGATGCGAACTAAGGTGCTGCTGACGCGATTTTTCGCCGGGCGAAAGCTGACATGCCGCTGCAGCTCGTCGAGGACCTCGGTCATCGTCGGCCGCTTGTCGGGCTCTTTGCGCAGCATGCTGTCGACCAGCTCAACCAGCCACGGCGAGGCCTCGGGGGCGGCCTCTTTCAGCGAGGGCGGCTTCTGAAACAGATGCATCGCCGCCAGCCCGAGCTCGCCGCTGGTCGAGGTAAACGGCACCTTGCCCGACACCATGCGGAACATGACGATGGCCAGGCAGTAGACAT
>CAZVMD010000376.1:0-6737 GCA_964628555.1 uncultured Myxococcales bacterium
CTGCCTGCTAAAGTGACGGCATGAATGACTTTACGGGTCACTCCGAGCCTGGTCTGGGCGAAGAGCCTGCTGTGCGCCTGCCTCAGAGCAACTGCGAGCTGGCGACGCAGCTCCTAGCCTCCTATGCGCGACAAGACGCGCTGTCGGGCAGCGGCCGCGATCTTCCATCGCCGCCCGAGGTGAGCGCCATCCTGTCGGCGGTGCGCGAGCTGCTGATGCCGGGCTCGACGGGGACGCCGCGGCCCCGGGGCGGGCTCTTGCACTCGTTTATCGAGGGCCAGATCGCGACGCTGCGGGTGAAGCTGGTGCAGCAGCTCTTCCGCGGCATCTACTATCGCTGGCCGGGGGCGCAGCCCGACTGTGCCGCCTGTGAAGCGCAGGCCAGCCAGATCGCGGCGGCGTTTCTCGATCAGCTGCCCGAGCTTCGTCGGCTGGTGCTGTCGGATGTGCAGGCGGCGTTTGACGGCGATCCGGCGGCGACCGGGCTCGACGAGGTCGCGTTCAGCTATCCCGGGGTCTACGCGGTGACGGTGTATCGCATCGCGCATGCGCTGTGGCGGCTGGGGGCGCAGGTGGTGCCGCGCATGATGACCGAGCAGGCGCACGCTGAGGCGGGCATCGATATCCATCCGGCGGCGCAGATCGGCGAGGCGTTCTTCATCGATCACGGCACCGGCGTGGTCATCGGCGAGACGACGCAGATCGGCGCTCGGGTGCGCATCTATCAGGGCGTCACCCTCGGTGCGCTCTCGCTGCCGCGCGGAGCCGTGCGCGACAAGGTCGGACACAAGCGCCACCCGACGATCGAGGACGATGTCGTGATCTACGCCAACGCGACGATCCTCGGCGGACAGACGGTAATCGGGCGCGGAGCGGTGATCGGCGGCAACGCCTTCGTAACCGACTCGGTGGCGGCCGGCGTCCGCGTCTCGAACCCCTGCCGCTGAGTCGCTGCTCGGCTGCGGCTACAGATCGGCCAAGAACTCGGTAGGCCAGGTCTTGCGCGCTTCCGGCGGCAGGCGGCGATAGCGGCTGTAGTAGGCGCGCAAGAAGCGACGCGTTGCTTCGTTGGGGTAGCCGCCGCCGGCGTGTCCGTCGAGAAAGGCGCCAAACTCGGCCTGATAGCGCTCGCAGATCCCCAGCCACAGCGTGTCGCGACGCGACTTGGCAATGATCGAGGCGGCGGCGACGGAGACGTGGGCCGACTCGGCGCGATCTTGCGCCACCAGCTGCGGGTAGCGCTCAGCCAGCGGCGCGAACAGGCGAGCACCGTCGGCAACAATGCGCAGGCAGGGTGGGGCGGCGGCGATCAAGCGGGCCGCGTGCTCGCGCTCGATGTGGTTTAGCTGGCCAGGCCGCGCATCGATCTCGCGCGGGTCGATGACCGCGACGCCGACGTGGGCGGCTAGCTCGTGGATGCGCTCGGCGAGTCGCAGGCGGGCCCGATGAGCGGCCGGTCCAGCGCCAAAGCGCTTGCTGTCCGTCACGCCCAGCGACGACAGCTCTTGCGCTGCCGCCGCATCGATGGCCACGCAGGCCATCACCATCGGGCCCAGGATGGGGCCGCGGCCGGCTTCATCAAGCCCTAGCTCAAGCGGCGCGAGCGGCGGCGGGTCGGGGGGCGTGGTGTCGCCGGGCAGGGCATCGCCAAAGGGGAGGGGCAAGGTCGCCGGGGCTGGCTGCCGACGCGGAGGCATGATGACTAGGTCTTTTCGCGAGCCGGCTCGCGTGCTTGCCCACGCGCTTGAAAGACGACGACGACGGCTGGTTCCGCGCTGTCGTTCTTGACGCCGTGCGCCAGCCCCGCCAGGGCGCAAGCGGCTTCACCGGGGGCCAAGCGGCGCGACTCGTCGCCTAACTGAACGGTCACGCTGCCGCTGTGGACGAGGTAGATCTTGTCGATATCGTCGTGGACATGGACCTTCTGTGACTGCCCCGGCTCCAGGCAGTACAGATCGAACAGCAGGCGCGGCGTCTCGCAGAGCCCAACCTTCTTGAGCTTCTCCGGCGAAAAATCCGCCGCATCCGCGAGGTCGAGGAAGCGGGGCGCGGCGGGCACTAGGTGCCTCCGTCGGTCTTCTTGGCGCAGGTGTAGGGCATCGCCGAGACCGCGAACACGCGGATGTTGTACGTGTTCATGGTGTAGACGCCGGGCATCTCGGGGGTCGTGGTGCCGCGCACCGCGACGTAGTAGGTGCCAGGCATCAGCGTCGGCATCTCGATGCAGCCATTGTCGACGGGGCTGAGATCTTTGGCGATCACCACCGGCTTCTTCATGCCGGTCTCGGTATCGGTGTCGACGCGGAAGACGGCGAAGTCGAGGTCGCCGTTGACGGCTCGATAGCGAATCTCGGCAACGACCTTGCTCGGTGTCTGCACGCGGAACTTAAAGACATCGACGTCGGGAATCATCGGCGCCGACTTGTCGGGGCAGATCTCATAGGCCGAGCCGAGGTTCGAGGGCGGCAGATCGACGGGCAGGGGGTTGGTGAGGCCGATGGCCTTCTCGGGCCAGTCGTTGGGCTCGAGCATGCGCGCGATCGATGGGGCCGGCGACATGTTTTCGTCATCGCGCTTGCAGCGCCACTCGTTGTTTTCGTCAAAGCCCGAGAGCTGAAGGGGCATCACCTCGCCCTTGAAGTACTCGGTCTTGGTGCCGAACGGCCAGAAGGTCAGGGCCGTCGTCGTCATGTCGACGGGCGGCGGTGGCGGCACGCACCAGCCCTCGGCGTTGGGCTGGCTTGAATTCAGGAGATCGTCGCCGCACTTGCCCTCGGCGCAGCAGACCAGGCCAGCCGGGCAGGGAGGATTGTCGGAAGCGTGGCAGCGGAAGCCGACGCCCGCGTCGGGATCGGACGCGAACTGCGGCTTGTAACAACCGGCCAGCGCAAGCGCCGAGGCCAGGACCAACTGCCAACTATTTCGGGAGACACGCATGGGTAAGCCCCTCATCAACCGTGTTTGCTAAGCGTTCCTAGAAGCGACCGGCCGTCACCAGGCCCGAAAACGCCGGACCGATGACGGGCGCCAGCGAGACGGCTGGCTCCTCGACCTCGACGACCTTCTTGACCTTGCGCGTCTTGGGAGCGACGGGCTTGGGTCGCTCCGCCTGCCACTTGCGAATCAGATCCGTTGCCAAGAGCGCCCCGCCGGCCGCGACGACAATGCCGCCCGCCACGGTGAGGCCTAGGCCCAGCTTGTCGTAAAACAGGCCGCGCGCTTCTAGCTCGGAGCTTGAGTCCTTCGGTGCCTTGTTCAGCGTCGGGTCATCGTTCGGTCCGTAGAACAGACAGCGCATCTTGGAGTTCTCGCAGCGCGAGTCCGCCGAGACGATCTGCGCCTGCTGATAGGCCAGACCCAAGAAGGTCGCGCCCGTCGCCAGGCCAGCCAGACCGAGGCCGGCGGTACCCACCCCGATCCAGCCCATCGGCGACAGATACGACTTGGTGTCCTTGTCCTTGGCCTTATCCTGCTTACGCAGAGAGCTGCGCAGGCGCTCCA
Source organism: uncultured Myxococcales bacterium (assembly GCA_964628555.1). Classification (GTDB taxonomy): domain Bacteria; phylum Myxococcota_A; class Polyangia; order Palsa-1104; family JAEUJZ01; genus JAEUJZ01. Next base: position 3,502 of record CAZVMD010000376.1, read on the forward strand.
TCGCTGACTGGTTGGGGTTGCCGATGTCGAACGAGACGGCTTCGTTCTCGATGTCGCGCTTGGGACCGCTCTTGACGCGCCGCGCCGGCTCATCGTCCTCGCTGGTGTCGGCTGCTCCCTGCGCGTCCACTAGCTGCGGCCGCGCCGTCGAGTCGATGAGCACGATGTTCGGGTTGTATTCGCTGCCCGCTGACTTGACCAGCGTGCCGGCGGGGTCGCGTGCCTCGATGTAGTACTGGAAGTTGCGGCCCGAGGTGATCTCGGCCGGCAAGCGCGCCAGCTTCTCGTTGCCGCGGCGCTTAAGCTCCATGGTGTCGAAGCTCGCCTGGCCTTCCTTGCGATAGAAGACCTTGACCTTGACGCCCTTCATGACCGGCATCTGGACGCGGACATCCACTGCCTGTCCTGGTGGCACGGCATCGATCGGCGTGTGCGACCACTCGGTGACCGGCTTGTCCGCAGCGGCGGCAGCGACGGCTGGGGCGGCGGCTTCCGGGCTGGCAGGAGCACCGGCAGCTGCTTCTGGGGCCGTGCCTTCCGGCTTGGCGGCGGCGACCGCCTTGACTGGCTCTGCCGCCGGCTTGGTGCCCGCTGCGGCGGGTGCTGCGCCCTCTTTGCCCGTCGGGGCGGTGGCGGGAGCCTTGGCGGCTTCAGGGGCGCTGCCCTCGGGCTTGGCCATCTCGACGGCTGGCCGCGCTGGTTCAAGCGGGGCCGGCGTCAGGGCAGCGGTGCGCTCCGCCTCGGTCTCGGCCAGCTCGGCCTCGATCTTGGGGCGCCCCTTGTCATCGGCCGGCGCTTCGGCGAGGAACTTTTTGTAGAAGTACACCGCCATGTCGTAGTCCTTCGTCTTGCGATAGGTCATCGCGATGTTGACGAGGATGGCGGGGATGCGCTTGAGGACGTAGGCCTTCTTGAGCTCTTTGATCGCTACGTCGTACTTCCCGGCAGCGTAGGCGTCCTGGCCGAGCTTGTAGTGCTGCTTGGCCATGTTGGTGATCTCGGGATCTTCTTCTTGTGCCGAGGCGGCGCGGGGCCCAAGTCCCGGGAAGTGGAGATCGCCCAGACTTCCGGACTGACCCGGCTCGGCTAGCAGGGTGAATGCGGCGGCGGCAGCGGCGAACGTCGTTTTGCGCATGGGTTCCTCTGTGTACTTCGTGACCCAGCTCGACCCGATGGGGGCCGAGGGTGATTCAACACGGACTTGTCAGTGAGTGCAGGCCGAGACTCGGACGAGCGGACTCAGCCTGCGGTGGCCGACGGTCTAGCCCTGACCCGCGAAGGGATCAATCCAGTCCTGCTTCGGCTTGTTCTCCGGCTTGGCGGGCTTGTCGCTCTTCTCCGGCTTCTTCTCGTCGCCGGCCGGCTTGGCTGCCGGTGCGGCCTTTGGCGTTGGCGCCGCCTTGGCGGGCTCGGCGGCGGCTTTCTGCGTCGCCGGCGCTTTTTCTGCCTTGGCCTTGGCTGGCTTTTCGGCCTTGGCTGGCTTCACCGGAGGCTCTGCAGGTGGCGCTACCTTTGGCTTGGAGGCCGTCTCGCTGGCCTCGGCCTTGGGCTCGGCGGGCGCTGCGACCGGCTCCGGCTTGGCTGGTGGGGTCACGCGCTCGACGGGCGCCGCGGCCGGAGCCACTGGAGTGGGCGTCGGTGCTGGCGCTGCAGCAACGGGCGGCGGCGGACTTGCGGCGGGAGCCGTGGCAGCGGGCGGCGGGGGGATCGTCGCCACCGGCACGGCTGCTGCGCTGGTCGGGGCCGGGGCCGGAGTCGGGGGAGAAGGCATAACCGCGGTCGGGGCCGGGGCCGGAGTCGGGGGAGAAGGCATGACCGCGGTCGGGGCCGGGGCCGGATCAGGCGCTGCCGCGGCCGCTGTGGGGGCGGGCGCAGCGACTGCTGGATCGCTCGGCGCAGCCGTCGGTGCAGTCGGCGCTGTCGCCGCCGGAAGCTGCGTCACGGTCGGCGGTGGAGTCGGAAGCGGCGTCACCACCGGGGTCGGCGGGGCGCTGGCGGCGGGCGGCGGAGTCTGCGTCGTGCTGCTCGGCCCACTCTCGCTGCCTGGGCGCAGGAAGACGAAGGCTGCGCCGGCTGCAATCACCGCTCCGGCGATCAGCAGACCCTTGCTGCTGCCTCGCTTCGGCTCCTCGCCTGAGCGCGCTGGCTCGGGCACCACTGGCGTCGTTGGGCGACTCTCGGTACGCACCGGTGCACGCAGCGTCGCCGCCGGGGCCGCGCTGGCGACCGGGGCGGCCGGCTCATGTGCGGCCGTTGCAGCTGGCGCCGCGACGGAAGCAGCGGCGCTGACAGCCGGTCCGGCCTCGGTCTTCGCACCCCCGCCCGCCGGCTCAGCCGCGGCTGCGGCGCTGGGCTCACGCTGGCTCTGGGCAGCTTGGCGTTCGCGCTGACGCTCCTTCTTCGACTTGTGGCGACCCGGCTGAGGTCCACGGCTCTGCGCTGCGCTCTCCGAGGACTCGGGTGCCACATCGGCCACCGCCGCTTCTTCGGCTGGCCCGGCCGCAGGCAGCACTTCCGGTGCCTTGCTCACCGGCTCAGCAACGGGCTCAGGCGCAGCCTGGCTGGCCGCTTGCAGAGCGATGGGTTCTTCGCGCCTCTCGACCGCAGCGACGGGAGGAAGCGCGGCAGGCCCATCGCTGATCACCACCGAGGTGCCGCTTACCGTCGCGGAGACCATCTCTGGCGGGCGCTCAGCCGCCGCGCTGGCCAGGCTGGGAAGCGCGACTTCAGCGACGACAGCAGGGGCGGGGGTGGGAGGAGCCGGGGCGATGGCCGGCTCGACGTGGACCGCGGTGGGGGCGGCGGCCGGCGGGGCGACTGGAAGCGCTGCCCCGCTCGTGGCGGCAGCCGTGGCCGGCGTGCTGTGGACCGCAACATTGGTCACAATCACCGACGGCAGCGCCGCCATGGGGGCCGGGGCCTCGACCGCCACCAAGTCCATCTCTTCGATGACCTGGACCGGCATGAGGTCCCAGCTGCGACTCTTTTCGCTCTGCAGCCGCTGGTTGGCGCGAGCGATGAAGTCGTCGAGCAAGTCGTCCATGTTCTCGCGCCGGACGCGACTAGTAGCGGCGGGCGGCGGCGGCGGGGGCTTGCGCAGCGACTGCTTAACAGGGCTCTGGTTCGACATGGCCTCTTTAGTTCACAGATGTAGGCAATGCAGGCGCGTGTATGCGCACATCGGGTTTTTCCAACCCTGCCCCTGGCTTTGTCAAGGCAATTTCAAGCCGACCCCA
>CAZVMD010000377.1:0-6725 GCA_964628555.1 uncultured Myxococcales bacterium
CCGAGACCGGCTTCTGCTTCGAGCGCACCTTCATCGGCACCGGCACCAACACCTGCGGCCAGGCCTACTCCTGCGCCCTTATCGCCGGCGCCGGCCAGAAGTGGGGCGACTTCTACGGCTGCGTCGTCGAGAGCTGCCCCACCGTCGCACCGCAGCTGACCAGCGCCATCCGCTGCTTCTTTAGCAACGGCAACGGCGCCTGCCGCGACGCCTGTAAGAACCCCGCCGACGCCAGCTGCCAAGACTGCGTCACCAAGAGCTGCCAGCCCGCCGTCTCCGCCTGCCAAGCCGCCAAGTGCTAAGCCGCCAGCGCTAGCCCACCCTCGCCTCGCCCTCCCCCACCTCGCCTTCCCTCGCTAGTCCCCGCCGCAAAAAAACCGCACCCGCGCTCAGCGCTGTCGTGGCCTCCCGTTGCCGACGAGGACAGCTCTGGCTAGCTCGTCTCATCGCCCGGTCCGCAATCGCGTATCCTGGGCCTTACGTTTGACTCCGTCGATGGAGAGGCTGAGCCCGAGCATGCGCACGCTGCTAAAGAACATTGCCGACCGCAAGCCCAACCCGTTTGATCATCTGGTTACGCTGGTCATCCTGCTCGGCGGGATCCTCATCGGGCTGGAGACCGATGCCGGCCTGCGGGCCCGCCATGGCGTGCTGTTTGCGCGGCTCGATCTGGCGCTGCTTGGCTTCTTTGGCTTCGAGATCCTGTTTAAGATCGCCATCGAGGGCAAGCGGCCGTGGCGCTACTTTCTGGACCCGCAGCAGGTGGCGGAGGATCGGGCGCACGGCTGTGGACCGCGGGCGGCGTGGATTGATGCCTGGCACTGCTTCGACTTTGTGATCGTCGCGCTGTGCCTGCTGCCGCACCTCTTGCCGGTGCACATGCACTCGGAGTTTCTGCCGATGGTGCGCATCGCGCGCATCCTGCGCCTTTTGCGCCTGGCCGAAGAGATTCCCAAGCTGCACGTGCTGGTCAATGCGCTGCTCAAGAGCCTGCCGTCGATCACCTACATCTGCATCTTTCTGCTTTTGCACTTTTACAGCTATGCCGTGGCTGGCACCTTCCTGTTCGGCGCGCAGGACCGCGATCACTTCGGCACCGTCTCTGGCTCGATGCTGACGCTGTTCGAGGTGGTCACCGGCAACGGCTTCTCCACCCTGATGCGCGAGGCGATGGCCCGCGCGGCCGCGGCCGGCTACGCGCAGAGCACGCCGGTCATCTACTACACGACGTTCGTCATCATCGGCGTGACCATCATCCTCAACCTGTTTGTCGGCGTGATCATCTCAGAGATGGCGGTGCTGCAGAAGGCGCTCGACGAGCGCCAGCGCGCCCTCTGTGATGAGCGCGCGGCCAAGGCGGCTGCCCAGCGCGGCGAGTCTGCACCGTCGGACAGCCCGGCTAGCGAGCTGGCAGCGCTAGAGACGCAGCTCAAAGCGATGCAGGATCTGGTGACGCGCCTCAAGAGCCACAGTCCGCGCCCCTAGCGCAAAGCCCCAAGGAGTCCCCGCATGCGTCGTCGAACCTTCTCGCTTACCACCCTGCTCGCGGCCGCTGTGCTGGGCGGCTCGACGCTCATCGCGCCAGCCCAGGCCGATGAAGCGCCGCCGCCGCGCAAGCGCGCCCCGTCCACCCAGAGCAAGAGCAAGCAAGAGGCCCCGCCCGCCATCCGCTGCCAGAACAACAGCGAGTGCACGGCCGGTCAGGTCTGCAAGCCGGTCGGCGATCACAAAGAGTGCCAGGCGGCGCCGCGGCCGATCCCCGTCCCGACCTAAGTCTGCCGCAGCCCCCCAGGTAGCTTCCCGCAGAAGACTCCCTCTGTCGCGTATCCTTCCCTACCCCGCGGCTCGGCGGCCTCGCTGCCGTCGCTACACGGTCTAAGGCACGGTGCCAAGCAGCCCCGTCACCAGGGCACGCAGCACCGCCTGCAGCCGCTCGGCCCGGGCCGGCACAAACGGCGTCGGCTGCGCCTCATCGAGGTACGCGCTCTGCGCCATCTCAAGCTGCAGGGCGTGCAGGCCGGCAGTCGGTCGGCCGTAGTGGCGCGTCACGTAGCCGCCCTTGAAGCGACCGTTGTGGATGCGGCTGTAGTGCGGGTCGGCCGCGAGCGCCTGCCAGGCCGCGCTGGCGACCGCTTCTGCGCAGCTCTTGCCGTCGGCCGTGCCGAGGTTGAGGTCGGGTAGGCGCCCGGCGAAAAAGCGTGGCACCTCGGTGCGGATCGAGTGCCCATCGAGCAGGATGACGTAGCCAAAGCGCGCCCGGAGCGCCGCTAGCTCCGCCGCCAGCCGCTCGTGATAGGGGCGAAAGTAGCGCTCGATGCGCGCCGCTCTCTCGTCGCTGTCTGGCTCGCAGCCGGGGCGATAGATCGGCTGGTTGTCGAAGGTGGTAAGCGGACAGAGCTCGCTGTTGTCGGCCCCTGGATACAGCGCCACCCCGTCGGGGCTGCGGTTCAGATCGACGACGTAGCGCGAGTGGGTGGCGTAAAACAGCCCGGCGCCCAGCTCACTGGCGAAGGCGTACAGCTTCTCGACGTGCCAGTCGGTGTCGGGCAGCCGGCGCGCGGCCTCAGAGAGGCGGGGCAGCAGCGCCTCCGGTACATAAGTGCCCGCGTGCGGCACGTCGATGAGCAAGGGCAGGCGAGCGGGCACGTGAACAAAGAGATCCATGGCGGTCCCGGGGGAAAGTAGGCGGCCATTATCCGCGGCCGCCCCGCTCGGGCCCACGACAAACCGCGCGCCGTCGCGATCGACGGAGCTGGGCGCGGATAAAGACCACCGCCGGCCCCGCCACCTGAGCAGCGGCCTGCCCAACCGGCCAAGCGCTCGCCGACGCGACACCGACAGTGGTTGCCAAACCCGCCAGCCCTGAGCGACGCTGAAAGAAACGTCACGGAGTCGCAGCGCCGCCGTTCGATTCGCGCGACCATGCCGCCGGCGCCTGAGCCCCCCCCGATGATCGAAGCGCGCAACCTACAAAAGAGTGTCCCCAGCGGCCGTCAGCGCACGCCCATCCTGCGCGGGGTCGATCTGCAGGTGGCCTCGGGCAGCTTCGCGGTGCTGCTTGGGCCTTCGGGCTGCGGCAAGACCACGCTCTTGCATCTGCTCGGTGCGCTCGACCAGGCCGACAGCGGCGAGCTGACCGTCGCGGATGTGCGCCTGAGCCCCGCCGATCCGGCGGCCCTCCTGCACTATCGCCGGCACCTCGTCAGCGTCATCTTTCAGTTCTACAACCTGCTGCCCACGCTGTCGGCGCGCGAGAACATCGAGCTCGTGCTGGAGCCGCTTGGCCTCGGCTCTGCCGCTCGCCGCGAGCGCTCGCAGGAGCTGCTGGCTCGCGTCGGTCTGGCCGAGGCTGCCGACCAGTATCCGGGGCAGCTGTCGGGCGGTGAGCAGCAGCGCGTGGCCATCGCCCGCGCCCTGGCCAAGCGCCCGCGCCTGGTGCTGGCCGATGAGCCGACCGGCAGCCTGGATCGCAAGAACAGCCGCCAGATCCTGTCGCTGATGCGGACCATCAACCAGCAGGAGGGCACGACGTTTCTCATCGTCACGCACGAGCCCGAGCTGGCGGCGCAGGCGAGCCAGGTGCTGCACATGGAAGACGGTCGCATCCTGCCGCCAGAAAACGCCGCAGCGCCATCTGTGACGGAGGCTGTGACGGAGGCCGCGACGACGACGGCGACCAGCGCAGCGGCCGAGGGCTAGCGAGGACCCCACCGTGTCGCGCGGAAGCTCCTACCTGTCGCCGATTTTGTTCCGCGCCATCTTTCGCGCCCTGTGGCAGACGCCGGGGCGCCTGCTGTCCGTCGTGGTGCTGGTCGCGGTGGCGATCACCGTCTATGCCGGCACCTTCATCGGGCTTTACCAGATCGCCGATACCGCCTCTCGTCTGTACCGCGAGCTGCATCTTTTTGACCTGGAGCTGCGCCTTGCACCGCAGGCTACCGAGGGCCTGCCCAGCATCGAAGAGCTGCGCCGAAAGGTCCCCGGGCTGGCCAGCGCGACCTATCGCCTGGTGCTGTCCGGCAGCATCGAGCAGCCGCCCCAAGCGCAGAGCCCCACCGCGCCCAGCGACCGCGCCAGCCCACTGCCGCAAAAAGATCCCACGCGGGCCGAAAGCGCCGCGATCTGGGCCATCGATCCCGCGCAGCGACCGGCGGTGGGCGATGTGCTGCTGACCGCCGGCGAGTTTCTTGCGCCCGGTCGGCCCGACGAGGTCTTGCTCGACCAGACCTTTGCCAGCGACTGGGGGATCGGCGTCGGCGATCTCCTGCTCTTGCGGGTCGCAGAGCACAGCCAGGCGGTGCGCGTGCGCGGCATCGCCGTCTGGCCCGAGCACCTGATGAGCTCCTCGCTGCCGGACTATCCGGTGCCGATCCGCGGCGCGCAGGCCGGCGTGATCGTGTCGCAAGAGGGCGTGGCGCAGCAGCGCGAGCACGCGCTTGCCAACAGCCTGGCCGTGACGTTTCAGACGGACCGCGGCGGGCAGCGCGAGCAGATACGCAGTTCCCTCAGATCAGTCCTGCAGGCCTCGGGGGTCCACGTAACCGCGGCGCTGTGGCCTGAAGATCAGTTCAGCGTCCACTGCACGCGCGTCCGCATCCTTTCGTACCGCGACTTTCTGCCGACGCTCATCCTGGTGTTCAACGGCCTGTCGTTCCTGGTGCTGCTCTTGCTGGTGCGGCGGATGGCCCAGACCTGGCGGCGCGAGCTCGGGACGCTGCTGGCCTATGGCGTCCATCGCAGCGCGATCCTCGCCTCCTGGGCGCTCGCGCTCCTCGTCGTGGTCGGGGTCGGCGGCGGGCTGGGGGCGCTGGGGGCGCTGCGCCTGGCCAGCCAGGTCAGCGAGCAGTTTCTCGCCGGCACCGGCTTTCCGCTGCTGCTGCCACCGCGCAGCCTGCGCCCGCTGCTGCACGCCGAGCTCCTGTGCCTGGGTATCGTCTGGCCGGCCGTACTGCTGCCGCTGTTGCCGCTTTTGTGGCGCGCCCCGGCCCACCTGTTTCGCGAGGAGTCGCAGGAGCACGAGTCCGGCCTCGCGCTGCGCCTGTTCGCCGCGGTCGGGCGCCCGCTCGATCGGCTGCTGTGGCTAAAGACGCCCGAGAAGCTGGGCTTCCGCAACGCGCTGCGCCGGCCGGGTGTCTTTCTCTCGGCCACGCTCAGCATCAGCGCCATGCTGGTCGTCGCGGCCAGCATGTTTCTGTTTGCCCGAGCGCTGCCGCGCGGTCTCGATCAGTTTCTGTCGAGCCAGCGCTGGCAGGTGCTGATCGAGCTGACGCAGCCGCTCACTGCCGCCGAGCTTGCGCCGATCTTGCAGCAGCCCGGCATCGCCCGCTGGGAGGGCATCAGTGTCGTGCCCGCCACGGTGGCCAGAGCGACGGAGGAACCTTCGGATGCGACGGCGCCGCCAGCTGACGACGGCCGCTCGTATTACCTGGTCGCCGAGTCGCTGCACTCGCGGCTGCGCCTACCGGGCGGACTGGGCATCGTCTACGGTCGCTATCTTTCGCCCGACACCGAGACCGCCGCCGAAGCGGTGATCAACCTGCGCCTGGCGCAGTCGCTGGGGCTGCGGCAAGGCGATGAGCTGCTGGTCCGAGTCGACGCCAGCGCTGGAGCCCACCCGTCGCCCAGCCGGCGCCTGCGCATCGTCGGCATCTGCACCAACTACGCCATCAATCAGGTCTTCGTCTCGCGCCACACGCTGTCGCAGCTTCAGCCTGGACCGCTGCGCTTTGCCGCGCTGGTGACGGCGCAAGGACGCGAAGACCCGCCGGGTCCACTGCTGCGCGATCTGGATCTAGAAGCGCGACTGCGTGCCTTGCCGCAGGTCGCCCGCGTCGTGCCCTGGCAGCCGATCGCCAGCATCAGCCGGCTGGGCTGCGATGCCCTTTTGAACTTCGTGCAGCTTTACGGCAACCTCGGCGGCGCGGTGGCGCTGTTCCTGATCTTTACCGTCGTCCTGGTCGGGGTCAGCGATCGTCGCGCGGAGTACGCCTTGCTGCGCAGCCTGGGCTTTTCAGACCTCGATCTTCTGCGCTGTGTGCTGGCCGAGGTGCTCTTGCTGGCGCTGTGCGCCGCGGTGCTGTGTGTGCCGGGCACGCAGCTTGCGACCTGGGTATTTCAGCAGCGCCTGATGCAGATCTCGGACTTCGTGCCGATCGAGTTCGGCCTGCGCGCCTGCCTGAGCGTGCTGGCTCCGGCGCTCTTGCTGATGCCGCTCGCGGCGCTGCCAGCCAGTCGCCGCGCCGCCCGCTACGCCCCAGCTACGCTGCTGCGCCTGCGCGGATAAGCGCCCGGCCCGTCTGATACGCGACGATTGCATTCGCTTGTAGCTTCATCGAAACTATCAGGCTAATGGACCCTATCGTCGGCACCCAGATCGGCCAGTACCGGGTCGGTCGGCCCATCGGTGCCGGTGGCATCGGCTCGGTGTTCGAGGCCACGCATCAGCAGATCGGCCGCCGCGTGGCGATCAAGGTCCTCAAAGCCGAGCACGCCCGCAACCAAGAGACGGTGGCGCGCTTGTTCAATGAAGCGCGCGCCGTCAACCGCGTCGAGCATCCGGGCCTGGTGCAGATCTTCGACTGCGACTACCTGCCGGATGGCCGCGCCTACCTGGTAATGGAGTTCCTGCAGGGCGAGACGCTGACCCAGCGGCTGTCGGCGAGCGGCGGCCGCTTTGGCATCGCCACGGCGCTGCGCATCGCCTATCAGCTGGCCTCGATCTTGGC
>CAZVMD010000378.1:0-6719 GCA_964628555.1 uncultured Myxococcales bacterium
GCGCGATGGACCGCCTCGCGCTGCACCTTGTCCATGTCGATGAGCTTCGCCGCTTCTTCCTGCGCCAAAATCACCAGCGCGTCGGGGATGCGCACCTTGCGCTTCTTGCGCCGCCCACCGCCCAGCAGGTTCTGCATCTGCGATAGGTCAAAGCCGATCTGCTCTAGGCCACTTGAGCTAAAGGCTTCGACCATCGGCGTCTGCTGCTCCGTGACATCGATCTCGACCTCGCGCTCGCTCAGCTTGCCGGCCCGCAAGAGCTCGCGCAGCTTCTCCCGAGTGTGCCCATCGCTGCCTTTCTCCGTCGGGCGCTCGTTCTCAGCGCTGTCGCCATGGGGAGCCGAGCGCAGCAGCGGACTGCCCGCGCTGCGGCTGGGTGAGGGCAGCAGGATATCCAGCAAGCGTTCTTCCGCGGCCTCTTGCGCCCGCGTGCGAACCTTGGCCTGCTCTTCGTCTTTGACCAGCTTGATGCTGACTTCGATAAGGTCGCGCACCATCGAATCGACATCGCGGCCGACATAGCCGACCTCGGTGAACTTGCTGGCTTCCACCTTGACGAAGGGCGCCCCGACCAGGCGCGCCAGGCGACGGGCAATCTCGGTCTTGCCGACGCCGGTGGGGCCAATCATGATGATGTTCTTCGGCGTGATCTCGTCGCGCAGTGGGCCTTGCACCTGCTGCCTTCGCCAGCGGTTGCGCAGCGCGATGGCCACGGCTCGCTTGGCGGCATTCTGGCCAACGATGTAGCGATCAAGCTCCTCGACAATGGCGCGAGGAGTCAGAGCAGCCGGGGTGCTCATGCGATCTCCTCAATCACCAGCTGAGCATTGGTGTAGATGCAGAGCTCAGCGGCCAGCCGCAGCGCTCGCTCTGCCACCTCGCGGGCCGGAAGCTCAGTGGCTTCGAGCAGCGCTCGTCCAGCGGCCATGGCATAGCCCCCGCCTGAGCCAATCGCCGCGACCCCGCCATCCGGCTCAAGCACGTCGCCGGTGCCGGACAGCACGAAGGTGCGCTCGACATCACAGACCAGCAGCATCGCCTCCAGACGCCGCAGCATGCGATCAGTACGCCAGTCCTTGGCCAGCTCTACCGCGGCCCGCGGCAGCTGATTGCCGTGCTGCTTGAGCTTCGCTTCCAGCCGCTCAAACAGCGCAAGTCCGTCAGCGGAGCTGCCAGCAAAGCCGCCCAAAATCCGCCCTTCGGCCATGCGCCGCAGCTTCTTGGCGTTGGCTTTGAACACCATATTGCCGAGGGTGACCTGGCCATCGGCGGCCATCACGACCTGTCGGCCGCGCCGCACACAGAGCACGGTGGTCGAGCGAATGCGTGGAACCCGGCTAGTTGAAGCGGGCGATAGACGGCTGGGCGCCAGATCCGGCGCCTCGAGATCAACGATCCGACTCATTTCGGGGTGACTTTCCTGGCTGACGTGTAGGCGGGCTGGGGAAGGCGCGCGACTCGCTGCGGGTCGGACTATGGACCGGAGCCGGGGCCGCTGCGCGAGGATGATGTGCGTACTGCTCCCAAAGGTACTGCAGATCGACGTGAGCATAGCGGGCGGTCGTCGACAGGTTGCTGTGCCCAAGCAGCTCTTGGATCGAGCGCAGATCGGCCCCCGAGCCCAGCAGGTGCGTCGCGTAGCTGTGGCGCAGGGCATGCGGATGGGTCGTCGGAACTGCGCTGACCTGGGACCGCGCGGTCAAGATGCGCCGAACATCGCGCACGCCTAAGCGCCGGCCGCGAGGGCTGACAAAGAGCGCCGCCGCGTCGAGAAAGCCGGTCTTGGGGTGGGCGAGCTGCGACCGCTGCGGTAGATAAGCCGCGAGGGCTGCTGCCGCCTTGCTCCCAGCGGGCACCGTGCGATCCTTGCGGCCCTTACCGGACAAGACACGCACCGTGACCAGGCCCTCCTCACCGCGCAGCACGTGGCCAAGATCCAGGCCCACGGCCTCGCTGACACGCAGGCCAGCCCCATAGATCAGCTCAAGCAGCGCTTGGTCGCGCTGCGCCGCCACCGCCTCCCCACGCTGCTCCGATGTAGCAAGTCGCGCTTTCGCACTCTCGGTCCGCGGCGGCTCTAGCAGGGCGGTGACCTGCTCCGGCGTCAGGAAGCGCGGCAGGCGCTGCGCTGCTTTCTTCGGTCGAATGAGTCGGGCAAAGTTCTCTTCGATCAGGCGCTGCCGGCGCAGAAAGCGACAGAGGTTGCGCGCCGCTTGCAGCTTGCGCGTCACGGTCACGGCATCATCTAGCTCGTGGCGGCTGGCGAGGAAGGCCCGCAGGCTGCGCAGGCTCAGATCCGTCAGCTCGACCTGGCGACCCAGACGAGACATCAGGAACTCCAGCCACTGCCCGACATCGCTGGTATAGGCCCGCGTGGTCCTGGGCGAGAGCCGTCGCTCGTGACTGAGATGGTCTTCGTACTGTTGCAGGATCGCCGCCAGGCTGGTTGCGGCGGCAGGTCGGCTGGCCGTCCTCGAGACGCGCACCATGGCCCGTATCTTAGGCAGCCGATGGTGGAAGGGATATCAAAATCTAGGGCAGAGCAGGCAGGCCGCCCTTGCGCGGATCGGAGGCGGCGCTGAAGCCGTGTGGCTCGGCAGGCCGGTCATCGGCCACCGCAAGGTTGGTCGTCGCACCAGGGTCGACCTTGGCGCGCGCTGGACGGAAGAACGCGGCCTGCACGGCGGTCTCAAGCGCTGCCGGCGTAACCACGATGCGGTGGCCGCGCCGCTGCAGGCCGGCCCGCACATCCGCAGCAACCTCGGGCTCGACCAGCACACTGTCCGGAATGTACTGGGCATGGACGCGCGGCGAAGCCACGGCTGCTTCGACGTTCATCCGGAAATCGATGACGTTTACGACCGTCTGCACAACCCCAGTCACGATGGTTGGCCCGCCCGAGCCACCGACGCACAGCACCGATCCATCCGGCGCCACGGCCAAAAGCGGGCTCATGCTCGACGCGGGACGCTTGCCCGGCGCGACGCTGTTGGCGCCGGTTCCGACCAGGCCAAAGGCATTGGGGCGGTTGCTCGCCGCCGCAAAGTCATCCATCTGGTTATTGAGCAAGACGCCGGTTCGCCCCGCGATCACGTGGGCACCAAAGCTCAGGTTTACCGTCGTGGTCAGCGCAGCGGCATTGCCGTCTTTGTCAATCACGCACAGATGCGTGGTGCCGTGATCGCGGGGGGCCTGAGCCGGCGTGCTGCCCTGCGGTCGGCCGTACTGCGCGGCTGGCAGGATCCGATCCGGCTGAATCGTCGCCGCGCGATCGCTGGCGTAGGCCGGATTGCCTAGCTCAGGAGGCTGCTTGTCGAACGCTGGATCGCCGTGATAGCGCGCGCGGTCCGCAAAGGCGTGCTTGAACGACTCAATGATCTCATGCAGCGTCGCTGAGGAGCCAGGCCCGCCGACCAGCGGCGGTCGCGCATCCAAGATCTGCAGCGTCTCAAGCGCAGTGATCCCGCCAGCTGGAGGCGGAGCGGTGAGGATGCGCCAGCCGCGGTAACTACCTTGAAGCGGTGCTCGCCACTGCGCCTGATAGCCCCGCAGATCCTCAGCGGTGAGCACGCCCCCTTCAGCGTTAGCGGCGCGCAGGATCTCATCGCCGATCGCACCGGGATCGAGCCGATAGAACGACGCGAAGCCCTCACGACCCAGGATCGAAAGGGTCTCAGCCAGCTCGGGCCGGCGCCACTGCTCACCCAGGGCCAGGGCGGCGCCGCCGGGTGCCAGGACGGCCCGCAGGGGATGGCCACTGCGCAGCTGTGGAACCACGGCCGCAGCACTACGCGCTAGGTGCCGACCGACGGGGAATCCATCTTTGGCCAAGCGCAGAGCCGGGGCGATGACTTGCTCAGCGGGCAGCGTGCCTAGCTCGCGCAGCGCCAGCCCGAAGCCAGCCGCTTCACCAGGCACACCGATAGCTAGACCACCACGCCGCGATCTCTCAGGCACCACCTGGCCGGTCTTGGGATCCACAAACAGGTTGGCGTGCGCCGCCTTTGGAGCGACCTCACGAAAATCGAGTACCCGTACCGTGCCGTCGGCGCGACGGAACACCAAGAAGCCACCGCCACCCAGTCCTGAGCCCGCTGGCTGCACCACGCCAAGCGCGAGCGCGGTGGCGATCGCCGCATCTACGGCATTGCCGCCGCGCTGCAGGATCTCGCTGCCGGCCCGCGAAGCAAGCTCGTGATCGGCAGCCACTACCCCGCGGTTGCCACGCGCTGGCTCTCGGTAGGCGGCATGCACCGGAGCCAGAGCCCCCGCCCCCGCAATCGTCAGCAGCGAGCCGAGGACAAGCCGCGTCACTCGCCGTCCGGGCCCAAGCGGCTGCCGTGCTTCCTCCTTGCTTACAGGCGACCTGATCCACGGATTCTTCACGACATCCGCCCTGTTCCACCCTCCCCTACGGCCTCCCCCAGGCCCCTTTTTCCGTCGAAGCTCCTGAGAATCCAGCAGAAAAATCGCTGACATGATATGTTCTCCATCAGCATGAAAGATGCTGCTCTATTCATGTCAGGCTGCCACCAGGCCCAGTTCTATGGCCGTGGGCAATCCCCTCAGGTGGCGCGTGGCCGGAGCAGCATCCCAAACGCAGCGCGTATGCAACGCCTGTCCTGCCAGCGTAAACCAAGACGCTGTGCATAGGGGCACAGAAGCCGCGAGCGATGAGCGAGAGCAAAGATGTCAAGCACTGAGAACCAGAAGGGGAACAAGGGCCCGATCACGCTGAAGATCAAGTTCAAGAGTGGCAGCCTCGAGCAGTTTATCGAGCGCTACTCTGTGGACGTCAGCCGAGGCGGTATCTTTATCCGTACCAAGGAGCCTCTTGCCGTCGGTACAGCGCTGAAGTTTGAGTTTCAGCTGCAGGACGGCGCTCCCCTCCTCAGCGGCGATGGAACCGTAGTCTGGAACCGCGCCAATGATCCGGCCCGGCAAAACGTGGCGCCTGGCATGGGCGTGCGTTTTGACAAGCTGACGCCGGACGCGGAGCGCGTGCTGAGCCGCATCCTGGCGGAGAAAGATCGTCGCGGCGATGCCCAAAAGGGCTCACGCTTCGATGACGGCATCCGCGCGCAGGGGGCGGAAACGACCGAGGCGCCGGCCGCTGCTCCCAGTCAGGAGACGCCCAAGGGCAACATGTTCGGCGATGAGCCGACGCGTGCCATGGCCGCCGATCAGGTCAATCGCCTCGCTGAGTCGATCAAAGCTGGCGTCATCGAGGAAGACCAGCCAACCCGCCGCGGCACAGCTGCCGACTACTCCGATGAGGTCCGCCGCATCACGGGGGCAAGCAGCGAAGGCAGCGGCTCGCTGCCGGCCATTCCCGCTTCGTCGATGCCCGGCGCGCAGAAGCTGCCGGCCATGCAGCCGATCGCACCGATCAAGAAGCCTGACGGCCTGCGCAGCACGTTGCTCGGTCAGGGCTTTGGTCTGGGAGCAAGCGGACCGGGTGGACCGGGCGGCCCCTTGGTCAATCCCGCGCTCGCCAACCCAGCGCTGGCAGCAGGGCGAGAGCCTTCAAGCTCCGGCATCAAGGCCGCTCAGATCCCGATTCCCGAGTCGGCAGTCACCCCAGTCAAGGCAGCGGATGCTGCCGCCGTAGCCGAGAGCCAGCGCACCCCGACTGGCGAAGGCGAGCCAGCGCAGGCTTTGGCCAAGCCCAGCCAGCCGGCCCCGATCACTCCCGAGCCGACGCCTGCTCCGAACACCACGCCAGCGCCGCCCGAGAGGCCGACAGCACCGGCAGCTGAGCCGCGTCCGGCCGCGACGGCCGCCAGCGCAGCACCAGCTGCCGCGAGCTCTAGCCCATCGGCGACGCCGATCAGCACCCCAGTCGCCATGCCGCTGCCGCCAAGCGGTCCTTCCGAGGGCGGCCCCGCGCCTGGCCAGAGTGGCGGCGCTTCTAAGGGTCTATTTATTGGCGCGGCGATCCTCGTGCTGCTGGTTGCGGCCGCTGCCTATTTTGTGCTGCAAGGTCAGAAGCCAAACACGACTACGCCTCCCAGCACTCCGACCGCGCCGATCGTCAACACGCCACCGCCGCCACCGCTACAGCCACCGGTCCTGATCCCCGAGAAGCCGGCAACACCAACGGTTGGCGACGCAACTAAGCCAGCTGGGACGGAGCCTGGCAAGGCAGGAGACCCGCCCAAGGCAGGAGCCGAGCCAGGTGATGGCACTGGACAGATGCTGACCACCGATCCGCCGGGCGCCCAGCTTGAGCTGGCAGGCAAGGCGATTGGCACGACGCCAGTGCGCATTCCCGGCCTCGCCGCCGGCAAGCTGTACGACATTCGTCTGACCCTGCAGGGCTTCCAGGAAGTGCGACAGAAGATCAAGGCCGGCGATGGCACAAAGCCGATCGAGATCAAGCTCCTGCCCATGGAGCGCCAGGTTGAGATCAACTCGATGCCGAAGGGCGCCGATGTCTTTGTCGATGGCAAGCGGGTCGGTCGTACACCTTGGATCATGCGCAAGGTCGAGCTCTCCAAGCCGATCAAGGTCGAGCTGCGACGCCCCGGCTTTGAAGTCTGGTCGCATACGGTCACCGAGGCCGAGTCCTTCCAGCTGCGCAACAAGAAGGAAGTGCTGACGCTAAATGCGACGCTAGAAGCCTCGGTCAAAAAGCCCGTCAAGGGCGCCGCCCCCAGCAAGAAGCCAGCTGGCGCCGAGGGCGATTCTGCTGGCGCCGCAGACCCGGCCAAGCCCGA
>CAZVMD010000379.1:0-6680 GCA_964628555.1 uncultured Myxococcales bacterium
CCGGCGCCGACGGCATCGATGGCCACGACCGGCTGACCAGCGGACGGCGTCCCCGTGACATCGCAGGGCTTGACCAGAAGGAGCTTCAGGCTCTCAAGCTCGGCCTCTTTGCGACTTGCGACGACGGTGCCCACCACCAGGCCAAGGACCATGGCTGCTTAGTCCTTCTTGCCTTCGGTGCTGCGACCCAGCGGCAGCACCAAGTCGATGTTCTGGTGCGGACGCGGAATGACGTGGACCGAGACTAGCTCGCCCACGCGCTCGGCCGCGCGCTGCCCAGCTTCCGTTGCCGCTTTGACCGCCGCGACATCGCCACGAACGATCGCCGTGACGTAGCCGCCGCCAATCTTTTCATAGCCAACTAGCTCGACGCGGGCTGCCTTCACCATCGCATCGGCCGCTTCCACCATGCCGACAAAGCCCTTCGTCTCGATCATTCCAAGTGCGTCAGCCATTGGTCTTTCCTTTTCTCTTCCCTTTTTTCTTCGGGTCTCTGGCGTCTCTGGGGGCACCAGAGCGCCTCTGGGGTCAGTCTTGCGTGGGTGCTAGCAGCCGGCGCGGCGGCGGGCTAGCGCTTGCTCGGGGATCGGCGCCTCGTCGAGCGACTACTTGTCGACGAACTTGCCAAACTCGCGGCCCGAGATGGAGTCCAGCGCGGCGGTTGCAGCCGCGGCCGCGGCATCGATCTCGGCCTCAGAGCCCGACATGTACAGACGGCCAAAGGCGCCAAACGGCGTCACCGAGACCAGGAACACCCGCGCCGCCTTTTCGGCTTCGTTGGCGGCAAAGGCGACGTAGCCGGCTGGCTCGGTCTCGAGGATGAACAGCGACTGCCCAGGCAGGATCATCATGCCCGCCGAGTTGCGGTTGATGATCTGCGCCTGGTACGGCTCGACGGCGCGGATGATCTGATTGGTCAGCACGCGCGGCTTGTAGCGATCTTCCTCTTTGACACCGAGGTGCGACAGGATCGCGGCGCCAGCCGAGCGCACCTCGCCCTGATCGAAGTCATGGACCTCTAAGAGGCCGTAGGCACGCTCGACCACCTGAATGGCCGGCGTGACCTTGGTGGCCTTGAGGGCGACGTCGGTGACGCGGTTGATCGCAATGCCGGGGGCGATCTCGACAAACAGCGAAGCCATGTGCGGCACCGGCAAGAAGCCGCGCGCCGTCTTGCCCATAAAGCTGGCTAGCTGGGGCTGTAGTGCGTCGAGGAAGGTATAGGTTCTCAGCGTTGTCTGAGCCATTTATAAGTTCCGAGCCGTGGAGAGCGGCCGGACCTTAACAAACCGATTCTCGCGAATCAACCGGCGAATCGAAGAAGAGCACAGCCGGGCCGGGCGGTGACTTTGGCCCGACGACAACGCGCCAAGGAGGGGAAGGGAGAGCAGGAGGGGAAGAGACGCTGCAGGCGGCGCGACTAGGCCGGGGTGGGCGGCGCTGGCTCTGCGCTCGCCGTCGGTGAGGGCAGCGGCGCGGTCAGCACGTGCGGCAGGACTTCTTCCATGCGGCTGACGAAGTGGATCTCAAGATCGGCCTTGACCTCGTCCGGCACATCGACGATGTCCTTCTGGTTGCGCTCGGGCAGGATGACCCGCTTGATGCCAGCCCGATGGGCCGCCAAGAGCTTCTCCTTGATGCCGCCGACTGGCAGGACATTGCCGCGCAGCGTGATCTCGCCGGTCATCGCGACATCCGGCCGCACCGGAATGTTCGTCAGCATCGAGGTCAGCGCGACAAACATCGTCACACCCGCCGAAGGCCCATCCTTGGAGATCGCACCCGCCGGCACGTGGATGTGCAGGTCGGCTTTTTCTAGAAAGTTCTCGTCGATGCCATAGGTCTTGGCGCGGGCCCGCACGAACGACGTCGCGGCCTGGGCCGATTCCTTCATGACATCGCCTAGCTGACCGGTGAGCATCAGGCTGCTCTTGCCGGGCATGCGCGTCGCCTCGATAAACAGGATGTCGCCGCCGACCGCGGTCCAGGCCAGGCCCGTGGCCACGCCGGGCACCGCGGTGCGCTCCGCGACTTCGCTGATGAACTTCTGCGGGCCCAGGAAGTCGGCCACTTTCTCGGCCGTGATCTCGACCTGTTCCTTAGTCTCGCCCTCGGCCACCTTGACGGCCACACCGCGGCAGACGCTGCCTACCTCGCGCTCCAGGCTGCGCACGCCGGCCTCGCGGGTGTAGCTATCAATGATCTCGCCGATCGCCGGATCGGCGAAGGTGATCTGCGCGCTGCTCATGCCGTGCTCTTCGATCTGCTTGGGGAGCAAGAACTGGCGCGCGATCATCAGCTTTTCGCTGCGCGTGTAGCCCGGGATCTCCAGGATCTCCAGACGATCACGCAGCGCCGCTGGGATGGGATCGAGGATGTTCGCCGTCGCGATGAACATGACGCGCGACAGATCGAACGGCACTTCCAGATAGTGATCCGAGAACGTGTTGTTCTGCTCGGGATCGAGCACTTCGAGCAGTGCTGAGGACGGATCGCCGCGGAAGTCGTGCCCGAGCTTGTCGATCTCGTCGAGCACGAACACCGGGTTATTGGTGCCAGCCCGCTTGATGCCCTGAACAATGCGACCCGGCAGCGAGCCGACGTAGGTGCGACGATGGCCACGGATCTCGGCCTCGTCCCGCACGCCACCGAGGGAGACGCGCACGAACTTGCGCCCCACCGCTTTGGCAATCGACTTGCCCAGCGAGGTCTTGCCGACGCCAGGCGGACCGACCAAGCACAGGATCGGTCCCTTCTTGTCGGCCTTAAGCTTGCGCACCGCCAGATATTCAAGGATGCGCTTTTTGACCTTCTCTAGATCGTAGTGATCGGCGTTGAGGATGTTGCGAGCCTCACCGATGTCGATCTTGTCCTCGGTGCTGATCGACCACGGCATCTCGACCAGCCACTCCAGATAGGTGCGGGTCACCGTGTACTCAGCCGACGAGGGCTGCATCGCCTTTAGCCGCTCGTACTGCTTGAGCGCCACCTTTTCGACATCCGGTGGCATCTTGGCCTCGGTGATCTTGGTCTTAAACTCCTCGAAGTCGCTGCCGATATCGTCGAGCTCGCCGAGCTCTTCCTTGATCGCCTTGAGCTGTTGCCGCAGCACGTACTCGCGCTGGTTGCGGCCCATCTCTTCCTGCACCTGCGTGTTGATCTTCTCGCGGACCTTGAGGATCTCTAGCTGCCGCGTCAGAAACTGCAGCACCTTGCGCGTGCGCGCCTTGTGCTCAAACGTCTCCAGCACGTCCTGCTTTTCCTCGACGGGAATATCGAGGTTGCTGGTGATCAGGTCGGCAAGCTGGCCGGTGTCGTTGATGTTATCGACCAGCGACATCGCCTCTTTGGGCAGCTCGGGCATCAGCTTGATGACGCGCTTGGCGATGTCCTTGAGGTTCAGGCCCAGCGCTTCAAGCTCGACATCGGCGCCCGCCCCCTCGGGAACCGAGGTCACACGGGCCAGCAAGAACGGATCGTTGCTGTCATAGCCCTGCACGCGAATGCGCGAGACGCCCTGCAGGATGACCGAGAAGTTGTCCTTGGCCAGCTTGATGACCTTGAGGATGCGCGCGGCGCAGCCCACGCTGTACAGGTCGGTCTCGCTGGGGTCTTCGGTGCGAGCATCGCGCTGGGTCAGGATGCCGATGACCGGTCGCTCTTTGGCGATGGCCTCTTCCACCAAGCGCACACTCTTTCGGCGACCGACGTCGATCGGGATGATGGCGCCGGGGAACAGCACAGAGTTCCGCAGCGGCAAAATCGACAGGACGTCGGGAATCTCGACGGGGCCCGAGATCTCTGGGGCTCCCGTTTTCGGCTTGGTCATCTAGCGGCTCCTCGGTTTTACAGGCTTGAGCAGGGGCAAAAGGACATCGCGAACTTTGGGATCCGCGGCGGCCGTGGCGAGCAACTTAATTACGGATGCCACCCTTGGCCAAGCCTGGTGCGCTGTTTTTTTGTCGTCGCGCTTAATTTTTTTCGGTCGATTCGTTAGCTCGCCAGTATCTTAAGCCGGCTTTCGCTGCTGCGTCTTCTTTCACGGCTGCGCGGCCAGCTCACCAGCGGAAATCCACGACCCATGGGAAAAGTCATCGCGATAGC
Source organism: uncultured Myxococcales bacterium (assembly GCA_964628555.1). Classification (GTDB taxonomy): domain Bacteria; phylum Myxococcota_A; class Polyangia; order Palsa-1104; family JAEUJZ01; genus JAEUJZ01. The sequence continues at coordinate 4,105 of CAZVMD010000379.1, forward strand.
GAACCAAAAAGGCGGGGTTGGTAAGACCACCAGCGCAGTGAACCTCTCGGCCGCCCTGGCAGACGAAAAAGGTGGGCAGAAGGTGCTGGTTGTCGATTGCGATCCGCAGGGCAACGCCACCTCGGGGCTGGGCTTCCCGCGCGGCACGGTGGAGCAGGGGCTGTATCAGGCACTGATCGACAAGGTCTCGCTGCGCGAGCTGACCCAGCTGTCGGCGATCCCAACGCTGTGGCTGGTGCCAGCAACCGCCGACCTGGCCGGCGCCGAGGTTGAGCTAGTCGCCGAGGAGCGCCGCGAGTGGCGGCTGCGCGAGGCTCTGGCCGCAGTCCGCGACCGCTATGACTACATCGTCCTGGACTGCCCCCCCTCGCTGGGCCTGCTAACGCTGAATGCCCTCGTCGCTGCCGACCAGGTCATCATCCCCATGCAGTGTGAGTACTATGCGCTCGAAGGCCTGTCCTACCTGTGCAGCACCTTGGAGCGGGTACGAGCGGTCTGGAATCCCGAGCTAGAGCTTGAGGGCATCGTGCTGACCATGGTCGATGGCCGCACCAACCTGATGCAGCAGGTGGAAAACGAGGTCCGTGGTCACTTCGGCAGCCGCGTCTATCGCACGGTGATTCCCCGCAACGTGCGCCTGTCAGAGGCGCCCTCGCATGGGCTGCCGATCACGCTCTACGACAGCGCCTCACGCGGGGCGCAGGCCTATCAGCAGCTGGCCCAGGAGTTTCTGCAGCGACGGTCAGCCAAGGCCCGAGCCAGCGCGACGGCGCAAGCCGAAGCCGCGAAAGCGATGTGACCACCATGGCGATCGACAAACGCAAGGCTCTGGGACGCGGACTTGGAGCGCTGATTCCGGGTGCAAGCGGCGCGGCTGCCGCCACCAGCGGCGGGGCGGACAGTGCGGCGGAGGTGGCCGTGCATACCCAGCCGGTGGTGCCGGGCATGCTGGCCAGCAAGCGCGACTACTTTCTCTGCCCGATCGAAGAGATCGGTCCCTCGCGCGACAATCCGCGCCAGCGCTTTGATGAAGAGCGACTGGAAGAGCTGGCCGGCTCGATCCGTGTACAGGGCGTGGTGCAGCCGCTCGTTGTGCGCGCGCTGTCCGCCGAAGATCAGAAGACCTCCGCCGGTCTGCGCTATGTGCTCATCGCTGGCGAGCGACGCTGGCGAGCCGCGCAGCGAGCCGGACTGCGCGACGTGCCGGTGGTGGTCAAAGACGTCAGCGCCGCCAATGCGTTCGAGCTAGCGCTGGTCGAAAACCTGCAGCGCGAAGACCTCAATCCGATGGAAGAGGCCGAGGCCTACCGTCGGCTGTCAGAAGAGTTTGGCTATACCCAGGAAGAGCTGGCCCGCCGGGTGGGCAAAGAGCGAGCGACGGTCGCTAACGCCCTGCGCCTGCTCAAGCTGCCGCAGAAGGCGCGCGAGCTAGTGATCGCGGGTCAGCTGGCGATGGGCCATGCCCGCGCCCTGCTCGGCTTAGACACCGTCGCGGCCATCGAAGCCGGGGCCGCGCAGGTGGTCGGCAAGCAGCTATCGGTGCGACAGACCGAGGAGCTGGTCCGCCGGCTGCACAAAGCCGGCAGCGGCAGCGCGCCAGCCAGCGACAAGAAGCCAGCCGCCCCAGCTGAGGCTCCGGCGGAAAAATCGGCCTCGGTGCGCGACGTCGAGAGCCGCCTGCAGCGGGCCCTGGGAACGCGCGTGCAGCTCAACCAGCGCAGCAACAGCGCTGGCACCATCGAGATTCACTACCACTCCCTCGATGAGCTAGACGGTCTGCTCGGGCGCCTGACCGGCCAGTACTCCGAGCTCGACTAGAACGTCGTCGGGCTCTTCTTCGACTTGGGCTTGCCCTTGCCGCCCTTGGCCCCGGCATCGCCGGCCTTCAGCTTCTTGTCGTCGCCGGCCTTGGCCTTCTTGTCGTCGCCCTTGGCCTTCTTGTCGTCGCCCTTGGCGGGCTTGCTGCCTCCAACCTTGCTGGGCGGCTTGGTCTCTTCCCCGGCCTCTTCGGGCTTGGTCGGGGTCGGCTCGGGCGGCGTCGGTGTGCCCCCGGTGTCGCCCGCTGCCTGGACCTTGCTGGGATCGTCCCCGGTAGGCTGACGATGGCTGGCCCGCATCGAGTACAGCACGAAGCCCGCAATGATAAGCACGACGGCGCCAGCGGCCACCAAGCCGCCGCGGATCAGCGCCTGTCGCGAAGGCTTGGGTCGGCTGACCACCGCCGCTGCGGTAGTCGGAGCATAGGCCAGCGCCGAGTCTGCCTTACCGTCACCGGCCACTGACACCGGCACCGGCGCGACCGAGACCGAGGAATCCAGCGAGTAGCTGCCCGAGGTCTCTAGTTGACCCTGCAGCGCCGTCGCCAGATCGTCCATAGTGGCGTAGCGATCGGTCTTCTCCCGCGCCATCGCCTTGAGCACGATCTTCTCAAGCGAGTCGGGAATGGTCAGATCGGGTCGCTTCTTCTTTGGCGGCACGACCTTCTCGGTCAAGTGCTTCATCAGCGTCGACATCGGCCCGTTGCCGCGGAACGGCACACTGCCGGTCAGCATCTCGTAGAGGATGCAGCCGAGGGC
>CAZVMD010000380.1:0-4434 GCA_964628555.1 uncultured Myxococcales bacterium
GGATAGCCCAGGAAGCGCTCGATGGCGTTGTGCAGCAGCGGCTCTTCGCTGGGGATCTTGACGTTGGCGACGGCCTGTACTTTCAGCGGCACGCCGCCGCGCGAGTAAGCGTTGGTCACCGACAGCTCGATGACCATGTTGGTCAGCATCATGCGCTCGACGGTCTCGATGAGCGGGATGCGCATCGCGCGACCACCGCGCACGACGCGGAAGCCGACCTCAGGCTTGTCGCCAACCTGGCCACCCGGGAGGCGCAGCTGGCGACGCCGACCCGAGAAGATCAGCACCTCGCTCGGCGGGCAGACGTAGGTGTTTTTGATCACCGTGACCAGCAGGAAAAAACCTGCCGCCAGCACCGCCGCAAAGACGATGCTGGCACCGAGGGCCGAGACGCCGATATCGGCCAGCAAGCTGGGGAGTAGCGAAAGCGATAGCGTGCTCATTAGCGACCCCCTTCCTGCGTCGCCGCTGTCGATGAGCCAAGCATGTTCGGGATGTCTACGCCGGTCAGATCTTTGAGCGTGCGCAGCACCTCGGTCACCATCGCTGGATAGGCGGCAGCGACGGCTGGCAGCGCCTTGCCATCGCCGTTATCGATGACGTGAATTTCGCGCACCTGCAGGCCCCCAGCGCGGGCTGCGACCTGCGCCACCAGCGTGTCCAGCTGCGACAGCACGAACAGCTCGCGCGACTGCGGACCAGCGCTCTGCAGCGCCTCGGTCAGCGCCCGCATCGCTTCGGCCGAGGCGGCACCTTGTTCGCGGCGCGGCGCGGCCTCGCCCTCGGCCATCAGCAGCGCGGCTTCGCGATGCGCATCTGCCGGCAGCACAACCTCGACCTGCAGGCGACGCCCTTCGACCTCGCGACGCAGGCCCTGCAGCTCCTGCTCGGCTTCGGCGCGCGCCTGCTCAACCGCCGCCTTGGCTTCGCGCTCGACAGCCTGCGCCTGACCCTCTAGCTGACCGACCAGCTGGCGCAGCTGATTGCGCTTCTGCGCGATGCCGATCTCGGCCTCTTTCGTCGCCACCTCGGCGAGCTGACGGGAGGCGGCCTCTTCCTGCGCGATCTCTTGGTTGGCTTGGTTCTCGGCGTTTTCTGCGTCGCGGATGGCATTGGCGATCTGGGCCCGGCCGAGGTTCACCAGATAGTTGGCTTCGTCTTCAACCCGCTGAATCTTCAGCGTATCCAGCTGCAGCCCCATCTTGCTAAACACCTGGTTTGAGACCTGCAGCAGCTGATTGGCGAACTCGATGCGGTCCTGGTTGACCTGCTCGGGGGTCAGCTGGGCGATGACGTCCCGCAGCGAGCCCTCCAGCGTCTGCTTAGCGGTCTGCCAGATCGCCTCGCGCGGCAGGCCCAAGAAGCGCTCGACGGCGTTGTAGACAAAGCGCGGATCGGACGAGACCTTGACGTTGGCGATAGCGTGGATATCAAGCGGGATGCCGCCATTCGACAGCGCGCGCTTCACCTCTAGCTCGATGGGAATGATGCGCAGATCCATGCGATCGACCTTCTGCAGGAAGGGAATGCGCAGGTGCGTACCAGCCAGGATGGCGGTGAAGTTCGCCGTCTCGCCATTGGCCAGGCGGTGCTTCTTGCCGGAGATGATCAGCATCTCGTTCGGGCGGCAGATGTAAAGGTGACTGCGCACCAAGCCGAGCAGGAACAGCAGGCCGATGACGAACAGCGCGGCCAAGAGCACGATCGCGGTCGCCTGACCGGACTCAATTCCCGAGGCGGGAGCCGGTTCGTAGTCCGGCGCGAGAGCCAGCAGAAATGGAACGACTGACATTGAAATCACCCTTTTTGTGGTGGATGGGTCTCGGTACGGTGCTCGCTCTGCGCCGCTGGCCGACTCTGCTCACGTCCCGCAGCGAGGGCGCGCGGCCGGTCATCCAGATCCGCGGTCACGTCCGCGACGCCATCCTTGAGGTCGAGGATCAGCACCTCGGTGCCCTCGGGCAGCGGCTGTCCGTCGGCAGAGCGGGCCAATAGATCGATCGTCTGGCCGCGCGCCACCAGCCGCACCTTGCCGGTGCCGCCCGCTGGGGCCGGAATCAGGACCTGCGCGGTGCTGCCGACCAGGCGGTTGCCATCGACGGTGCCGCTGTCGCTGCTGGCGCTGAGCCGGCGCATCACCTTGCGCGCCGTGATCGCCGTGCCCAGGCCGACCCCCAGCGCGCACAGGCCAGCCATCGGCTCAGCAACGTGCGCCACCAAGCGCAGGAGCAGCCCCGTGATGCCGCCGAAGGCCAGGACGTAGGTCCACAGCTGCAGCGAAAAGAGGAACAGGGCCAGCGCCGAGGCCCCCTCGGCCCATGCCGCGTGCTGGCCAGGCTGGGCGGCGAGCGCCGAGCCATGGCCTGGTCCCGCGCTTGCGTCCGGCGCTAGGGCACTGCTGTGACCGTCGCCATGCCCGTCGCCATGCCCGTCCCCGTCTGCGTCGCTGATGCCGTGCGTCCCTGCTGCCAGGGCGGGCGCCGCAGAGTGGCTGGCCAGGGCATGGTCGCTGCCCTCATCGCCACCGTGGTCACCGTCTCCATCGCCGCTGCCATCGCCATCGTTATCTGCTCCTCCGGTGAGCATGGATACGCCCACGAGCAGCGAGCCGGCGACGGCAGAGAAGAGGTACAGATAGAGCACCACCGCGATTGTGCGGTGCGGTAGGTCTCGCTGTCAATCAGCGCTTGGGCGGCGCCAAGGCAGGGGCCGAGGTGGCTCCGGGTTGGCCTGCCTAGCGGGGGTCGGGCCTGGGCCTGCGGCTCGGCTGTGGACCTGGGCGGCAGCGTCGAGCCGCCGGGGCCGAGGCGCGCCAGCCTACAGGCAGCGCAGGAAGGCGAGCAGCGCCGCCTGGGCATCGGCCGGAAGCCCCGCGGCGGTATGCACCGCCGGGTCGTGCGGATCGAGCGTGGCGCGCGAGAGCACATCCTCCAGCGTGCGGGCACTGCCATCCGAAAAGTACGGCGCGTTTTCCCACACCCCACGCAGGGATGGCGCGTTGTTGCCGCTGGGCCCGATGCGCTTGATGCCGACGTCGTGCAGGCCCGGACTGGTCAGCGCTAGCTCGCCGCGCAGCACGGCGCGCTCTAGCTCGGCTTCTGGCAGCGCGTCCTCGCTCTGTGGATCGCGTGAAAGACGGTGGCAGCTGGCACAGGCGCGTCGGAAGATCGCGAGCCCAGCCCGGGCCTCGGGGGGCAGCGCGGTGCTGCCGAAGGCGACAAACGGCGAAGGCTCGGGCGGAATCGCAGCCAGATAAGCCGACATCGCGGCGCGAAGCTCCAGCGGGTCCAGGCGGCGGCGCAGCGGCTGGCCGCGCGACGACCACAGGCGCAGCGTCGTGCTGTAGCGATCAAAGCCGGCGCCGCGCTCGCTGCCTTGGGCATGCGTGGCGACCAGGTTTTCGGCGAAGGCCGGGACATCGGCGACCTCGCCCAGGAACAGGTAGGGCGCAGTATTGCCGATGCTGCGGCAGGTCTTGGTCATCGAATAAAAGCGATTCTGGCGGGCCGGATGCAGCCGCCCATCGACGTGGGCGTCGTCGTGACAGCCAGAGCAGGCGTACAGCGAGCGCTCGCCGGTGGCGACGTTGTGTGGCACAAGCGCGCGACTGAAGAACAAGATCTCGCCGAGCTCACGCGGCTGCTGCCGCAAGGGTTCGCCGACCACGACTCGCTCGCTGGCGCCGTCTCGCGACAGCAGCGACACCGTATCGCTCAGGCGGTCAGCGGTGGCCAGGCGGCCATCCGGCAGGAAGGTGATCGCCACGGGATTGTTGCCGGTCGGCCGTGGCTGCAGACCCGGCTCGGCCAGCCGTGCTGCCAGGTCGGGCAGCCGGGCCGACCCTAGGAACGCCGATGTGACCGGGCGGTCACTTGCGGGTCGTTTCGGCCACCGCGCCGACGAGAGCGCGGCCCACAGCAGGTTGTCGGTCGCTGCGCCAACGATCGCTAGCTGCCCGCGCTCGGTATCGAGAGCGATCGCGTCGAGCTTGGCCAGCGGCAGCGGCCGGTCGCTGAGGTTGAGCTGGCTGCGGCGACCACTGCCTGGATCCACAAACGGCGTTTGCGCCGCAACTTCACCGCCGACCAGCGTCAAGACCACGCTGTCCATGCCGGCCACAAAGGGGCTGCTGCGATCGACCCTACGATCTTCGTGTGACAGCAGGATCAGCGTCGCCGGATGACCGGGCAAGAGCAGCATGTCCTGCACGCCGGCTTCGCTGCTGATGCGCTGCAGGCGCGGGCCGATGTGTCCCTGCGGCCCGAGCGCGAAGACATCCAGGCTGTGCTCTAAGAAGTTGCTGACCAACAGCAGCTCGGCAGCGGCCGGCGAGCGCGGATCGGCGACGATGCGCAGCGCCCGTGGCGACAGACCGCTGCTCACCGTCTGCACCACGCCCTGCGCCGCATCGATTCCCAGCACCGCGGAGAGCGC
>CAZVMD010000380.1:4534-6633 GCA_964628555.1 uncultured Myxococcales bacterium
ACGTACAGCAGCCGATCGGCGGGGTTATACAAAAGGGCGCGGGGCCGCGCGTGGCCATCGGCATAGGGGCGCAGCGCTAGCTCCTCTGCAGTCAGCGCGTGAGCCCGTCCGGCGACGAGAAAGGTCAGAATTCCCAGCAGCAGGAGCCGCATGGTCGGGCACCTTATCACGGGGGCCGCGGGCCGGATCGGGGCGGCTTTTCAGCCGGGCGCAAGTCGCCGCGCAGCATGGCAATTGAGCAGCAGCCGATCGGCGCCACCTATCGGTGATAGACTCGGCCGCCGTGAGCAGGGAAGGCACGCCGCACAGCGAAAATTCCGACGGTCCGCACGGCTCAGCCCGCGTCCTGGGGCTGGGCTTGGCGCGGGCGCTGCATCGTCGGGCAGCGCGCGGTGAGAGCGGTGTCTTGGCCGTCGTCTCTGGCGATGAGCCCGCCCGGCGCCTGGACCTGCGGGACGGCGAGGTCCACGCCATCGACGTCGGGCCGGATGCGCCAGTCACTCCCGCCGCCCAGCTACGCTTCCTGCTGCGCCTGCGTGGCCGCGCTGAGTTCATCGTGGGTGAGACGCTGAGCCTGCGCTTCGCCGTGCCGGCTTTTCGGCCCGATGTTGGCATTCGTCAGCACATCGATGCGCAGCAGATCTCGCATGAGCGGCTGCGGCACAGCCTGGGCAGCGAGCCCATTGCCGTCGTCCTGCCGCCGCATAGCTCGGCCCTACACAGCGAAGAGCAGGCCATCGTCAGCTATCTGCGCGAGCTACGCAGCGTGCCCGAGCTACTCAGCGAAGGGGCGCGCAGTGGGCGCTGGTCGCCGCTGCGGGCCCTGCGGCTGCTGGTCGTCCTCGACTCACTCGGCTCCCTGATGGTGGGCGGGGCCAGCGGTGCCCTCGCCGAGGCCCTGCTGCTTCTTAACCTCAGCCCAGAGGCAACGCTCGACGAGATCAAGCAGGCGTATCGCCGCCTGGCGCACGCCCATCATCCCGATCGTCATGCGCAGGCCGATGCTGCAACCCAGCAAGCGCACAGTGCCCGTTTCTCGGAGCTGACCGCGGCCTACCGCCTGCTACTAAAATCGCAGCGCTGAGCCTGATGGCGCGACCGCTAGCGCGTCGTGTTGAACAGCAAAAGCAGGCTCGATCCGCTGCCCTCTTGCAGCGGCACGACAAGATCGCGGCGGCCATCGTCGTCGAGATCGGCGATGCGCAGGCCCTGCGGCTGGCCGACCAAGGGGTGGCGAATATCGGTCTGGAAGTACTGCGGGTTGCTCGATAGCAGGATGGTCAGGCTTGCCGCCTCGCTGCCGCCATCGCCCTGGTTGGCGGTGATCAGATCGGCGAAGCCATCGCCATCGACATCGCCTGCCGCTATCGCCACCGGCTGGCTGCCGACGCGCGTCGCCGGCAGCAGCGTGAAGCTGCCGTTGCCGTCGTTGGTCAGGACCGCCAGGTTGCCGGATGGCAGCGAGACCGCAAGATCGACTGCGGCGTCGCGGTTGAGCTTGTCGGCCACGATGGCCAGCGGCGCCTCGCCCACCGCTACTGTCTGCGGCGTGGCGAAGGTCTTGCTGGCCGGCAGGCAGAAGATCAGCGTCACAGTCGCCTGTCCCTGATTGGCCGTCGCCACGTCGACACAGCCGTCGCCATTGAGGTCGACTGCGACAAGTCCGCGCGGCTGCGCCCCGCCCAGCGCGTCGCTGCTGGTTGTGATCTGCGCCAGGTTATTAGGCAGCACCACCACGTCGCTGGTCCCGCGATAGCCGACCAACAAGTCGAGCTGACTGTCGCGATCAAAGTCCGCCAGCGCCAGCGTCGACGGGCTCACGTGGGCCGGGAACGAGCCGGCACCGAATGCGTCAAACTGCCCACCGCCGCGTCCCAGGGTTACGCCGATGCGTCCAGCTGGAATCGCCGTCGCTGCTGCGACATCGGTCAGCCCATCGTTGTTGAGATCGGCCAGCGCCACGATCGACGGACCATTGTCAAACGTCAGCCCCGCTCCCAGGCTCAGCCGCCGCCCACCCTCGTTGAGCACCAGCCCCACCTCACCCCCCACCTGATACCCCAGCGCCACATCCGGCCGCCGGTCACCGTTTACGTCCG
>CAZVMD010000381.1:0-6615 GCA_964628555.1 uncultured Myxococcales bacterium
ACATCGGCCAACCACCCTCGTGGAACGCATCCGCCAAGCCCTTTAGGATCGACATTTCTCTAGACCTCCGAACGATTCGTCTGAAGCAGTGTTCGCGGCCACTTGCTATGTGGCCTGTTGGTTTGTTCGCATCCTATGCAAGCACGGGCAGTGCCAGAAAGAGAAATCTGACTGGAAAATCTACGACTCCGCCGAAAAAACGCCGAAACAACGCGAGGCAAGCGCTGCCCAGAAGGACAGGTTGAGCCATTGCACGGGGAATAGCTCCCCATGGCCGTGGCATTCTGCCCCAGCGCAGCGATGTCCGGGGCCGCTCGACCCAGCCAGATCCAGCACCGAGCGAGCCAGCCCGAGCCGGCCCGAAATCGGTCGCTAGCCCCGCCCGCAACAAGCCCAAGCTCACGCGCCGGCCCGACGAGGGGTCGCAGGCAGTACACTGCCCGCCATGCCCTGGCCCTGGTACAGCTTGCCGACGCTCTCGCTCGTCGGCCTGATGGCGGTCGCAGCCTTTGTGCTGTATCGCCTCGCGCGCAGCTTGCGACGCGGCCTGTCGATCCGCATGCAGGTCTTCGTAGGGATGGCGTTTCTCTCTGGAGGCTTTGCCGCCGTCCTCAGCGTCTACGCCATCAATCGCCTGGAGGCGCGCGCCCTGCGCCTCAGCAGCCAGGGCCTGTTCTCACAGGCCGGCGCGGAACTTCTCTCGCGCACGCTGCGCGAGGCTGCGGCAGGGGCGGCAACGCTGTCGCTGCTCCTCATCGTCATGACCGCAGCGGCAGCAGCCCTGATCGGACGCGCCATTGCCAAGCCGATCGAGCGCCTCACGCAGGCTGCCTCGCGCATTGCCCAGGGTGAACGCCATGTCGCCCTGCCCCGTCCCTTCGGCCGCGAAGTACGCACGCTGACCGCTGCTCTCGAGTCGATGCGGCGCGAGCTAGAAGGCCATCATCTCGCCGAGCGGCTGGCCGTCGATCTGGGACATGAGCTCAAGAACCCTGTGGCCGCGATCCGCGCCGCGGCCGAGGTGTTAAGCGATGGCGCGCTCGAAGAACCGGCGACCGCCCAGCGCTTTGTCGATCGGATCCGGGAGGCCGCCGATCGCCTGCAGAGCATTGTCCAGAACCTCTTGGCTCTGACCCGACTGCAAGCGCGGGGAGTCGCGGACGAGCCCGTGGATCTACAGCTCATATGCCAAGCCGCCGTCGAGGCTCATACCGATCGCGCGGCACAGCGCCAGCTCACTATTTCACTCGAGCTGCCACCTCCTGCCCCGCTGCGTGGCCCGCTGACGAGTCGCAGCAGCGCAATAACTCGCGGGGATGCGGTATGGCTGCGACGGGCGATCGACAACCTCATCGACAACGCCCTGGCCTTTGCAGCGGCGGCGCCGGAGGGAACCCCAGCGATCTGCGTGTCGCTACAAGCGCAGGGCGATCACCTGCAGGTCGAGGTCAAAAACCACGGCCCCGGCATTGATCCCGCAGTCCGCGATCGCCTATTTGAGCGCTTCGTGACCACACGACGCGACAGTGGCGGCAGCGGACTGGGCCTGGCGATCGTCGCGGCCATCGCGGAGCAGCATCACGGTCAAATCGAGCTCCTCGCGCCCGGCCCACCCATTACTTGTTTCCGTCTCTCGCTACCCGCCGCGTAGCGCGAACGTTGACCCTCGATCTCGGCGCGTGCTAAGTCGATGCCGCCCGACGCGGGCCCTCCTCGACGATGCCGCGAATAGAGATCTTCCGCTTCCAAGTCCATTTCGGTGACTGCGATCCCGCAGGCATCGCGTTCTATCCCAACTTCTTTCGCTGGTACGATGCGGCCTCTCGTCACTTCTTTGACTGCTGCGGCTTGCCGCCCTGGCGTGAGACGGAAAAGACGCACGGCATCCTGGGCGTACCGCTTGTCGAAGCGCAGTCTCGCTTCCTAAAGCCCACCACCTACGGCGACCACGTCGAGATCCACACTCACATCAGCCGCTGGGAAGCCAAAGTCTTCACCCAGACCCATGAGCTCAAGCGCGATGGCGAGCTGCTTGCCGTTGGTGAGGAGCGTCGAGTCTTCGCCTGCCGCGACCCGCAGAGCGGTCGCATCCACGCCGTCCCCGTCCCTCCTGACTTCCGCGCGCTGTGCGACTAGGCTGCGATCAGCCGCCGAACGCAGACTGTCGCTAGGAGGCTCAGGCCACGCGCTGCGTCAGCTGCTGAAACAGACTCGCCAAGCCGGTGGGCTGCGGACTCAGGGCCCGAAGCTCACCGACCCGCAGAACGGCGCGCGCCAGCTGATCGACGATCGGCAACGCGTGATCCGCCTGCAGCTCAACCAAAATGCTGAGCTCGATTCCCACCACGCCCGCACGACGCGGACCTGCCGGCGGGATCCTCGACGCCTGTACGACACCGGGCACCGCCTTAATCGCCGCCAACAGAGCGGCCGGCTCACCGCAGCAGCGGACGAGGATCCGCTCGCCGACCTGCAAGTCTGCCGCCAGCTCCGCGGGCGTCCCGGCGGCAGCCATGCGCCCGGCTTGGAGCAGCAGCACACGCTGACAGATCGACTCAGCTTCCGGCAGCACGTGTGTCGATAGCAGCACTGTATGGCGCGGCGCCAGGCTCGCGATCAGCTGCAGCGTCTGGGCGCGCTGCCCCGGATCCAGACCGTCGGTCGGCTCGTCGAGCAGGAGCACCGCCGGCTCGGCCAACAGGGCATCAGCCAGCCCCAGGCGCTGACGATAGCCTTTCGAGAGCTGGCCGATCAGCTGCCGCTCGACCGCAGCCAGGCCCACCTGGGAAAGCACCGTGCGCACTCTCGCTGTCCTAGTCGGCGCGGCCAGGCCTTTGAGCGCAGCGCGATCCTGCAGATACTCGCAGACTCGGAACTCGCCATCGATCGCCGGCTCTTCGGGCAAATAGCCGATGGCGCGCTGCGCAGCACTCCGTTGTCGCACTAAATCGCGGCCCGCCACCGTGACACGACCCGCCTGCGGATGGTGCAGTCCGCTCAGCACGCGCAGAAGCGTGGTCTTGCCCGCCCCATTTTGCCCCAGCAGCCCCACCACCTCGCCGGGCTCGACGCGAAAGGTAACCCCGTCGAGAACTGGGCGTCCTCGCAGATACCAGGCCACAAGTCCTTCGACCTCAATCACGGCCGTCATCGCTAGGTCCTGTTCATATCAGAGATCGCTCGCCGCCTGCGGGCTAGGCAGTGAGGCGATTAGCGCCGCCAAGTCAGCTGGCCCAAAGCCGCAGCACAGCCCCAGGATCTGCGCCCCGGCCTGAACAAGCTGCTGACCCCGCTCGACAATTCGGCTAGAGCGATCGGGATCGGGCCGAAACTGCAGGTGCGTCGCGCTTCGCTGCAGATATGCAGCGTTGGGGTAGGCCCCCAGCCACAGCGCCGATGCATGCTCGGCCTGCACACGCCGCAGAGCATCGAGAGCGCGCAAGATCACCTCGACATGGACGCAGTTCACGAGCAGCGCAGTCGCCCCCAGATCGGCGCAGGCGCGGGCCGTGGTGTATAGGTCGCTGCCGTCGAAAAGCTGCGTGCCCGTCTCGTCGGGGAGGAGGCTCACCAAGACCGCTCCGGTATAGCTGCGGCGGATGGCAGCCAGCGCCAAGCGCACCTCGCGACCACAGCCCTGCGTTTCGAGCAGCAAGCCATCGCAGCCAGCGCTAAGCAGCCAGTCCGCTGTCCGGGCGTGCTCGCGCTCGACGACGGCGTCGGTAGGTGTCTGCTCCGGGTGATAGCAGTCGGCCAGCGGTGCCAAGCTGCCAAGGACATAGCGCGGCGCGGAAAACTCCTCCGCCACCTGTCGGGCGAGGCTGACTGAGCGCTCAGCGCAGCGACGCATCTGCGCGAGCGGCACGCCGGCTTCGGCGGCAGCATGGGCAGTGGTGCGAAAGGTGTTGGCGGTCACGCACTGCGCACCCGCCTTTAGGTAGCTGCGATGTACTGCGGCCAGCAGCATCGGCGCCGACTCGACAGCGAGTGCCGTCCAGAGCTTGGGATGCGGGACAAAGCGCTGCGCCTCGAGCTGCGTACCGATCGGTCCGTCGAGCCACAGCCGGGACTGGGGCGTCGCTGGCAGCACCAGTGCAGCCATCACCTGCCCGCCTGACGACCGCGGTAGGGCGCCGTCAAGCTGCCGAGGAGCGAGAGCGCCGTGCCGTAGAACAGAAAGGTCTGCGGCACCCCGCCCCAGAACTGCGCCAGCGAACCTTCGAGTGTAGTGGTCAGGTTCTGCACAAAGTACAGATGCAAGACCAGCGCCCCAAGCTGCGCCTGGGGGTGCGCAAACAGGTCATCGATGAAGCGGCACAGCAAGCCGACTACGGCCCACAGCAGCAGCGCGCCGAAGAAGCCGAAGTTGATATAGCTCTCGGGTAGCTGGCCCAGCCCCACCATGACGTGCGCCGTGCCTGCCGGCGTGGTGTAGCCATAGATTACCGCCGCCCAGACGTCGGCCCACTGCGCGATGGGCTTATCGGGATCGAACACCCGTGGGATAAAGGCGTGGCGCAGATAGACATAGGTCGCTCCCCACTGGTGCGGCACCGCGGCTGGCGTCATCTCGATGGCATGCGCAAGCTGCAGCGCACCCGCCGTACGCGCCGCCGCGACCTGCAGCGACTGCGACTTGTCTTGGCTGAAGCTGGGCCCTTCCGAAAGCCAGTGCTGCGCCGTTAGGTCGAGGAAGAGCTGGGCCCGCTGCCAGAGCTCCATGCGAGTCGATCGATCCCAGACCCGAGCCCGGAACTCGGCCTTGACTGGCTGCAGGATCACGATGGCCAGAAGCGCCATGACCACCGGCCAGAGCCGCAGCTGTCGTCGCGCAAACAGCCAGCCCAAAAGATAGATCAGCAGCGGCTTGATAAGCGGCGTCAGCACCCCGCGCATCAGCGCGATGATGGCGGCCAAGCTAAAGAGCGCCCAGAACAGATAGCGCCCCAGGCCGCGCCGCTCGTCGTGTCGTAGCGTCGGCAGCAGCACCATGGCAAAGCCCAGCTCACCCGGGGTCAGCCAGGCGATCAGGCTCACTGCGGTCCGTTCGTTCGGTAGCTCGCCGCGCAGCCACAGCACATCGGCCAGTAGCCACAGCAGCACGATGGCCGCGCCGACTCCCTGCAGCAGCCGCGGGGCGACTTGCAGCCGAGGCTGGGGCAGCCAGCGCGCGGTAAACAGGGCGCTACCGCTCGCCCAGCCGGCCCACAGCGCAGGAACCGCCAGAGCCGCGAGCAGTGCTGACAGCTCGACGGAGCGATCGGACAGGCGCGCCTCGCCCCAGCGCAGCAGCAGCACCCGCTCGTGAAACACCGCCAGGTGGTGATAAAGCGTCACCCACAGCCCGACCGCCACCACAGTACAGCGACGAGCGCTCGCGCTCATCAGCAGCCGCAGCAGCGGCAGCAGGGACAAGCCGAGCCCTAGCCAAGCGATGGTACGAGCGAGGGGCGAAAAGCGCGGCGTGGCGAACAGCAGGTACACCGGCAGCGCCGCCGCAAGCCCAAGCAGGTACAGCGCCAGCCAGCGCCTGGCGACCATCGACTCCGCTTTGGCCGCGACGGGCCCGATGAGCGGCACGCTCGGAACCGGGACGGCAGCAGACGGCGTAGCGGGCGACACCGCGGCAGGATATCACGCTCGGTTTATGGCGGGGGTCGAGGCGGCGTCAGACAGAAAGAGCGAGAAGAAGGGAAGCGAAGGAGAGAAGGGAGGAAGGGCAGCACTGGCTGCCCAGGCAGCTTACTCGCCAGCCGACTTGAGCACGAAGGGATAGGTGACGACGACGATGCCACCCTGCGGCTTGGGGAACTCCCAGCGACGAACTGCGCCGGCGATGCACTGCTCGACGATGGGGTTGCCCATGGTCGAGGACTGCACGATGCTGGCCACTACCGCGCCCGTCGGGCTGATGGTGAACTGCACCATCACGCGGCCCTGCAGGTTCGGGTTGCGAGTGAGCTCCTTCTCGTAGCAGAACTTCACTTCGTTCAGGTGGCGACGGATGATGCGGCGAATCAGCTCCTTGTCGAGCGAGCCGCGGACTTCCGCGGTGCCCGGCACGACTTCGGGAGCGCCGGCCTTGCGGGCCTTCAGCGCACCAGCCCGAGCACCGTACATGCCACCGCCGGGAGCACCCGAGCCACGGCCGATCGTCCCAAGGTTGCCCAGGCCGATCGTGCCTTCACCCGTGCCACCACCACCGCGGCCGCTGCCAACCAGGCCAAAGCCACCCGCGCCGTAGGCATCACCGACTTCCGTGCCGACCAGACCACCCATGGCGTCTTCGGCATCGCGGCCGAGGGCCGAGTCACGACCGAAGATCGAGGCCATGCTACCGGCCATACCCGAGCGGATGACACCGAGGACACCGGCGTTCTTGGCGGCATCCTTCGCCGCTTCCTTCGCCATCTTGATATCGGTGTTGGTCGGCGGACCCTTGATGGCGAAGATCTTGTTCTTCGCCGACGAGTCCTTCTTGCCCATCTTGCCTTCGGTCTCCTTGGCGCGCTTACCGCCAGCGTTCTCGTTCTCTTGCTTGGCTTTCTTCAGCCAGTCCGGGATCTCTTCTGGCTTCTGCTCTTCCGGCTTCACCAGGAACTTGGCCAAGCGCTG
>CAZVMD010000382.1:0-6523 GCA_964628555.1 uncultured Myxococcales bacterium
GGTCATCTACTCGCTGATCATCGCCTTCGCCCTCAACGGCAAGATCGGTTAGTCCCCGCGGGGTGCTTTACCCCGAAGCCGGTGGCGCAGATACTGGCTTAAATGAGCCGGTCGAAGCGCCCCGCCTCTCCTCCTCCTCCCTCGCCGCTCCCCTCAGAACCTGAG
Source organism: uncultured Myxococcales bacterium (assembly GCA_964628555.1). Classification (GTDB taxonomy): domain Bacteria; phylum Myxococcota_A; class Polyangia; order Palsa-1104; family JAEUJZ01; genus JAEUJZ01. The sequence goes on from CAZVMD010000382.1 coordinate 166, forward strand.
ACCTCGGCTCCGGCGGCCGTCTCGCTGCCGGCCAGCGCGGCTGCGTCCGCCCCCGCGGTGGCTGCGGCTGCACCGTCGGCTTCCACCTCCCCGTCTGCGTCTGCGTCCCCGACCGCTCCTGCGACGGCGGCGACCGCTCCGCCAGCCCGGGGCTTTGCCGCCTTCATCAAGTGGGCATCGAGCAACACGCAGTTCTTTTCCAGCGTCATCATCGGCGGCGCCGGCCTCATCGCCACATCGCTGTATCAGTGCAATCAGGCCAAGCTGGCGCAGCGTCAGGCCGAGTCGCAGCAGAAGATCGCCACCGAGCAGGCCATCAACAACTGGCGCATCGAGCGCGCCAAGATCCTGTCGCAGAACCTGCAGACCCTGACCGCCCGCGGCGGTGACAACGCCGAGCAGCGCTACGGCGTCCTACTCTCGCTGTCGCGTGGCAACATCCTCGATCCCGACCTCGCCGTCACCTACGCCCTGGAGCTAGGCAAAGACAACCCCGAATACATGGCCTCGGTGTTGGCCAACATCGAACAGAAGGATCAGCACCACTACCGTCGCCTGGCCAGCGCCTACCTGCCGACCTGCAGCCAGCGCTACGGGGTCAGTGTGGTCGGCCTGCCGATCTGCAAAGACGATCGCTACGCCGAGCGCTCGCGCGCTATCGCCGAGGTCATCGCTGACGACGCCGAGCCGCAGCTCGCCGAGCCACCCGGACGCTTCGGCGGCCCGCTGATCCTTTTGCGCGACGAGCGCGAGGTGCACAACGGCCTGCTCCGCTTGGTCGGCCTGTACTCCGAGTTCGTCGAAGAGCTCTACGAGCGTCGCCAGTGGACGACGCTGCAGCGCCTGTTTACCGAGTCTTCCGGGGCCAGTCTGGTCGGCTCGCTGGCCCTGCTCATGCAGTCCGCTGACCTCGCCAACTCCACTGATCTAGAGGTCGCGCGCCAGCTCTTCGACGAGCGCGAGCGCTGGCTGGAGAGCTACGCCCTGTCGGCCAGCTGTGACGCCGACTGTCGTGGCCGCGTGCTCAACGTCGTGCTGTCGCATCTTGGCCGCGGCCAGGCTGCCTTCCGTCGCTTCCTGCGCCGCGTCATGTCCGGCTCGCGGGCCGACAGCGCAGCCTTCATCCACCGCTTGCAGGGGCGTCTCAGCTACTGCCAGATTGATCCCGATCAGCACGATGCCCTGCGCGACGAGGTCATCGTGCCCATCGTGCAGGAGTGGCTGCGCAAGGTCCCAGCGCTGCCCCCGCCTGCCGCGCCGGCCGCCGCCGCACCGCCGGGGGCCAAGCTGCCGCCCGGCAAGACTGGCCCCGGGACAGTCGCCGGAGCCAGCAGCCCCCCTGCCGCCCTCGTCGGTTCAAGCCCGGCGCCGGCCCCCAGCGCATCGGGCCTGCCGAGCCCTCCGGCCACGCCCGCCCTGCCCAGCGATCCCAACCAGCTGCAGATCGATGACCTTCTCGGCCTGCTGTCGCTCTTGCCGCAGCCCAGCGAGCCGAGCGCCGCCTGGAAAAAGATGCTCGCCGAGCTGCCAGGCGTCACTGGCGGGCGCCAGCCGGCGCTGTTCCTGGCCCGCCACGCCGAGGAATATCGCCGCCGCAAGCAGCAGGTGCAGGCTCAGCTTCCCGCCCTGCCCACCGTCGTCGGTCCGCCCAGCCCCCAGGCGATCGCCAAGCCCCCCGTCGCCAGCGCCCCGCGCAAGACCAAGAACTTCTGCGCCGTCACCACCCAGCTTGAAGACGACGTCGAAGAAGAGGAATAGCCCGCGTGACGTAGACCGTAGTTTGGCCCTGCAAGGTGCCCTCGCTCGTCTGTAGCCGCGTCGCTCATCCGCGCCATGGCCTCTCAGTCGTGCGCAGCACGGCCGTCATTCGATGGCTGGCCCCTTGTAGCAGGCACGGCGAGACGGTGCGTCGTTTTGTGCGCTTCGCAGCCGTGCGGGGTGTGGAAGTTGGGCGGTGCGCGCAGGTTGCAGCCGTGCGGGGCGTGGAAGTTGGGCGGCGCGGGCAAGCTGCAGCCGTGCAGGGCATGGATGTCGGCCGGTGCGCGCAAGCTGCAGCCGTGCAGGGCGTGGAGGTCGGCCGGTGCGCGCAGGTTGCAGCCGTGCGGGGTGTGGATGTCGGCGGGTGCGCGCAAGCTGCAGCCGTGCGGGGTGTGGAGGTCGGCCGGTGCGCGCAAGCTGCAGCCGTGCAGGGCGCAAATGTTGCGCGGGGTGGGCTGTGACGGGCGGCTCGCGCGATGAATTTTTCGGGCCCGCAGATTCTTGTGGTCGTCGGTGATGGAGGGGATGTGGCGGCTGGCGGGTTTGCGGATGTTGGCCCGACCTCTTAGTCTGCCGGGTGCCAACTATCTGGAGGAACCTTCATATGGCCGGACCAAAGATTCTGAACCCCGATCGCTGCACGACGACTGAGCTTGTAGAAGAGGCGCTGTTTCTTGCCATTCGCGTGCGTCAGAGCCCGGAAGCCAAGGGGGTCTTGGCGATCGCCGAGAGCATGCTGACCGATGCCCGCGCCGGGCTGGCGATCGAAGACAAGCTGCGCGAGCGACTGATCGAGGCCGAGGCGGGGCTCTTGCTCCGCAACGCCGATCTGGATCTGGAGGTGGCCGATCACCGCGGTGTGATCCACAAGAAGACGCGCGGCAAGACCGACCACAAGCTGTATCAGCGCTTCTATGGATCGATGACGCCCTCTCAGATCATTCGCCTGGGCCTGCGGGCAGAGCTGCCGATCGTCGAGCCGTGGGTCGAGTCGCTAAAGCGCGACCCCGATCCCGACCTGCAGGCACTCGGGAAGAGCCTGGAAAAAGCGGTGCAGGCCGGCAAAGAGGCGGTGGCCGCTGACGACCTGGCGACGCAAGCCATGCGCGACTTTCGCGCCGACAAGCGGGCCAAGCTGTTCGATAGCATCAGCGCCGGTCGCCTGAGCGCCTGGGCGGAGCTAAACAAGCTAGGCCGCGGCGCCGACTTTGCGGCATCGTTCTTCCGCAGCCCGCCCCGCCGTCGTCGGGGCGAGCTGACCTTGGCGGAAGCCGAGGAGCTGGTGATGGGTGCCGAAGCCGCGCTGAAGGACGCCCAGGCGGAGCTCGCCGCCGCCCGCGCTCGCTCCGAGCAGGTAGCCACAGCGGAAGCGGCTCGCCGGGAGGCGCAGGCTGCCCTCGCCGCGGCAGAGTCGCAGGCGCAGGCCCTGGCCCGCCAGATCGCGAGCCTCCGCCGGCGTGCTGCGTAGAGCGCTCCTCCCGCCGTCCCTCAGCCCCCCAGCTCGCCAAACGCCCGTCGCTGCGGCCTAGTTGCCGAGAGCAAACAGTCGAAAGCGTCGTCCCGCCAGCACATAGGTCCCGGCGACTCGTGCCCGGGGTAGAAACGGCGCATAGCTCTCAGCGTACTCGGCGGGCGAGTAGCGAGGCGGCCAGGCGAGCTGGAGGGCGGTGGGGGTGAGCTCGCTCTCAAGGAGGTAGACCCCCCCGGCCTTCACCTCGGCGGCAACGAGCGTCTGGTAGCTGCGGATCACCGGGGCGTGATCGCCACTTGGACCTGGGGCCTGGCCGGACAGCGTCAGCGTCCGCACCTCGGCCCCGCGGCCCCAGTAGTACTTGGTGTAGGTCGATAGCTCGAAGAGCGCGCCGAGGACGATGCGCACCCGCCGCCCTGCCTGCCGCTCGGCCGCGAGCACCTGCATGACGCTGAGCGTCGGGTTGTTCTGGGGGCGTGAGGCCGGGTAGATGCGCGAGGCGAAGTTGCCCAGGCAGGCCAGGGCGCACAGCCCAAAGAGGAGCCGGGGTGCCGCTTTGAGCTCGCGCAGGACGCGTCGCGTGGCGAGCGCCAGCAGCACGGTCAGGGCGGGGTAGAGCAGCAGCCAGAATTCAGGATTGCTCGGCTCCCACCACGTCGTAAACAGGCCATGCAGGAGCAGCCACAGGCTGAGCCCGCGCCTCCACGGCTGGCTGCTGGCCACCAACCGGGCACCAGCGCTCGACGGGGGGCGAGGCAGGCGCAGCGCGGCGGCGACGGTGTAAAGCAGCAGGGCGGCAAACAGCCCGATCGGTAGCAGCGACAGCAGCTCCCCAAGCGGGGGGCGGGCGCCGCTACCGAGCCAGGTCTCGATGACCAGGGGCGAGAACAGCGCGGAAAAGAAGCCCACCGCGACCATCGGCAGGCCGGAGAGCGAGAAGCCGCCGCCCCAGATCCCGGCGCGATACTGCGGCGTGTCGGTGTACGACAGCAGCCAGTGGAGGAGCGCCCGCGGTGTGTGCAGCCCGCGCGCTGCCGCCACCAGTCCATAGGGCACGGCGACGACCACCAGGGCCACGCTCAGCGCCACGGCGGGGAGCCATAGGCGCTGCCCGGCGGTTCGTGACGCAGCCGCTGCGCCCATGGCGGGCCCGGTCGCGTGCGGCGGCAGTGCGTACAGCAGGAAGGCCGCGACCGGCGCGAAGAACACCCCGGTCTGATGAAACAGCATGGCTAGGCCAGTCAGCAGGCCGACGAGGATCGCGCTCGGCCAGGTCAGCGGCTGGCTAAGCCGCCACAGCGCTGCGATCTGCAAGAGCAGGGTCAGCGGATAGACCTCCACCGCGGTGGCCATGCTCCAGATGCCGGCGGAAAATCCGCACAGCAGAGCAAAGGCGCAGGCCGCATACGCAGCGACGTGCAGGCGGCGCAGCAGGCGATACAGCAGCCAGACCAGCGCGACGGAAAACAGGCCATTGGCGGCGCTGAGGACGGCGATGGTGTCGACCGCAACGAGCGCGTTGACGGCGCGGTTTAAGACAAAGCCGAGGCCGTTGTAGAGCAGGTGGTGGGGATGGAACAGATCCTCGGCGTAGCGCGCCTCGTAGGCGTACCAGGCCGAGTCGAGGACGAAGGTGCGGCTGGGGAACGCGAGATAGCCCAGGAGCAGCAGCCCAAGCAGGCCCAGGCGGGCGGTGGGCGAGAGCTCAGCGTCGTCGGGCAGCGGCGCGGGCGCCGGTGGCGTTAGACTCGGAGGCTGGTGCCAAGCGGAGCGGGGCGAGGGGGCGTTGGCCGTCGGCTGAGGGCGCGACATGAGCGCGGCGTGGGCACAAGAGGAAAGGTCGGCCGGCTCAGGGCAGCGGGCTGCTGCCGACGAAGGCCGGGTTTTCCAGGGCCAGCGGCGTGCACTCGGCGGGGGCGGTCATCGGGTTGCAGCGGGCTGGCATGCCACCCGGCACCTCGAAGCGATAGACCAGCGGCGGGTCCGGCTCGGGGAAGTCGGTACTGATGAAGTGCGCGCCGGCCATCAGCGCACCGTCGCCGCGTCGGTGATCGTTGATCTGCGCTTCGTCAGTGTCCGAGTCGGCGCGGCTGCGGATCAGCAGGTGACCGAAGAAGGCCCGCGCGTAGGCGTCCTTGTCGCCGCTCGGCGGTGGATCGTTAAGCACCGCGACCGCCGCGAAGGGATCGCTGGGCGCGGAGTCGACGAACAGCAGGCGGCCGGCGAGATCCTTGCCGCCATGGGTATAGGCGGTGCGGATCGGGCCGGTGGTGTCGAAGGCAAACAGCACGCGACCGCGCAGGCTGGCTAGCGCGGGCCAGCCATGGGTCAGCAGCGCCTCGCGCAGCGTCGGTGCGTCGCCGCGAACCTCGTCGGGGGTGATGACGCGGGCGGCCGGGAAGGCGTCGAGGATGTTTTTGTGCAGAAGCTCGAAGAAAGGATCGGTCTGGTCGGCCGGCAGATCGCTCTTGGGCTCGATCTGGACGTAGATCGGCAGGTGCCCGGGATAGGCGTCGGAGAAGCGACGGATGTCAGCCAGGCAGTCGGTGAAGCGGCGACAGCGCGAGCCCTCGTCGACGCCGGCGACATGGTAGACCTCGATGCCGGCCTCGGAGTCGAAGTTGATGTCGAGCTCTAGCTGGCGAATTGCTAGCCGGTCGAGCTGTTCGTAGATCGGCCGGTGGGTGTACGACCAGGGAGCGAAGCCCTTGTTGTAGCTGTCGACGTGATAGCTGTTGTGCGTGCCACGCACCTGGATGTGATGCAGGCGCAGGGTGTCATCGCTGGGGTAAGAAAAGGCCTTGCCCACCGGCGGCGGTGGCGACGAGGGCGCGGGCTCCCCGCAGGCCAGCAGCGCAAGGCCGAGCAGGGCAGCCGGAAGGGGGGAGGGGGCGCGCAGCGCACGGCACGGCGGGCAGGGAGGGGCGACTCGCATCGGCGCAGCCTACTACGAGTCGGCAGTGGGCGCGCAGGGGTGAACCGCCCTGGGTGAGCGTGGGCCGCGGTAGACAGCTCCGGCGCGCGACGGTCCGGCTATGCCAGCGCAGTACCGCCTTCGCCACCGGGGCCGACGGGCTCGTCGTCCCCCTCGGGAAAGTCGAGGAACTTGGGCTGCAGGTTCCAGGTCTC
>CAZVMD010000383.1:0-6481 GCA_964628555.1 uncultured Myxococcales bacterium
GTCACCGTAGGCGATGCCGCGCGGCTGGTTGGCCAGCGTCGAGTACACGCTCTGCGCAAAGCTGAGCTGCGAGGCAAAGAAGGAAAAGGCGCTCGGCGAGTTCGCCGTGGTGTTGTCGTTGCTCGCCGACAGACCATTGCCGTTGACCGCTGTGATCTTGGCGGGACCAATGCCCAGCCGCGGCGGCGCCACCAGCGTGGCCTGCGTGGAGGTCACCGACATCACATTGGTGATCTGCCCGTTGATAAAGAACTGCGTGCTGGCATAGAAGGGACCGCCGGTGACCGTAATCGTCGCGCCGCCAGCCGTCGACAGCGTCTTGGGCGCCACCTGGGTGATGCTCGGCGCCATCGGTACAAAGGTCCCGACCATGATCCCAGTCAGATCCGGTGGGGTCTCATTGTTCATCTGAGAAGGGTCCGACAGCCCGCGCGGACTCTCGGAGCAGGACAAAAGAGCCAGAGTGGAGAACATAATAAGTCGCTTCATTTGTAACTCTCCTTACTATTCTATATTCATGACAACAGGCCAGTGACGGCCAAGTCAATACGGTGCCCACCACAGCCATGTTCGCGTGGTGGCCTGCTGTGGGCTCCGCCCTTCCCCGCCGACCGCCGCGCACCGAGGGCCCGGGAAGCTCTGCGGGGCGTGACGCGGAGCGCGCTATCCGGGGTGCAGCCGACCTCGCGACGAGCGCACCTGCAGTTTTTGCAGGCCAGTCACCGTCGGACGCAAGCCCTGCGCAGCCTACGAGGTCACCGCCCCGACGCAGCCATGGTCTAAACGTTGCATTTGCCGTTTGTCATGAAAATTACCGCTTTCTTATCTTCCATAAGCCTATTGCTGATTATGGGAACTTCCCAATCAGCAGTGGCCGGACATCCAATCAATGTCTGGCTGCGCGGGGCCGGCTCCTACGGTCAGCCCGGACAGGAGCCACCCAAGCTCAATCCCCAGACCCTCGATCTGGACACGCTGCCGCAGACTGAAGGGCAGCGCAGCGATGTGCAGTACGGCAGCAGCGCCTACTACCGCGGCGTCGCGCTCAGCGATCTGATTCAGAAGTACGGCCCGCCGATGGGAGCCGACCTCGTGCTGCTGCACTTTCACAACGGCATGATTGTGCCGCTGCCCTTCCGCGAGGGGCGCGCCATGGCTCGCCTGTCGCCGCTTATCGCGCTGCTGCGCAAGAGCAAAGCGGACGCGCCGTACGTGGCCGACTTCCCGCCGGTCAACAAGTCGGTGGAGGGCTTCGCCGACATCCGTCAGGTGGCCTTTGCCGGCAACAAGCTCGTGGTCGGCGACCGCTGGCATCCCGATCTAAAGGAAGGCGCAAGCGCGAACTTTTCGCCCTGGACCACCACCGGCTCGCTGGTCGGCGTCGAATTCGTCGAGGGCAGCGCCTACTATCGCCAGTTTGTCCCCACCGCCGAGCTACGCCCCGGCTTTGCTGTGTTCCAGCAGACCTGCCAGTTCTGCCACGGCGTACGCAAGGTCGGCGCCAGCTATGGCTGGGACTACGCCACGCCACTGCCGCTGCACACCTATCGCAGCGACCCCAGCAAGCTGTACCTGCACATCGCCTTCCGCGTCGAATACAAGCAGACCTGGCAGATGATGCCGGCCCTCAAGCACGTGACCGAGGCAGAGGCTGGCCTGCTCTGGCAGTGGATGCGCGCCGTGTCGACCGCGCCGCTGACCCGCTACACGCCGACCAAGTACTAACCTGCGCCGACCCTGGCGGTCGGCAGCGCACCGCGCTCCGGCGCACTGGCTGGAGCCGGCAGGAGATGCCCATGGAAACCCGGGAGACGTATCGCATTCTGGTGGCCACCGACTTTTCTGATCTGGCCGGACAGGCCTTTGCCGAGGCGATCTCGCTGGCCCGCCGCAATCCCTACTCTGAGCTGCACGTCGTCGCGGTGGTGGACAAGGAAGCCAGCGAGATCGTGCCGCAGGCCGACCGCCGCGCCTCGCTGGTGCAGATCACCGATCACCTGCGCGAGCGCCTGATTGCCGAGACCGCGCGCATGCTCGGCCCCGATCCGTCTCGCCGCGTGCCCAGCATCGTTCACATCCGCGTCGGCAAGATTGCCGAGCAGATCGCTGGCCTGGCGGGCGAGATTGGCGCTGACCTGGTGGTGGTGGGTACGCACGGACGGCGCGGCGTCAAGCATCTGCTCCTTGGCTCGGTGGCCGAGCGCACCGTGCGCTTTTCGCCCTGCGCAGTGCTGGTGGTGCGACCGAAGGACACGCACGTCCTCGACAACCTGCCGACCATCGAGCCGCCCTGCCCGGCCTGCCTCAAGACCCGCGAAGAGACCCAGGGCGAGAAGTGGTGGTGCGAAGCGCACAGCAGCGAGCGCGGCGAGTTCCACGCCTTCTCGTACAGCGCCCGCCTCGACTATCCGCCCGTCCCCGCCCCGTACAACTAAGCGCGCGAAGTCTGCCGCTTCGTGGCGCAGAGGGACTGTTCGCCAGCCACGCGAGGCGCGGCTACGACGCTGTGCCCAGGCTGGCCAGCCGAGCGTCGACCGCCGCGAGTAGCTCGGCAGTCCCCAGGCCCTTGCCGACATTGACGGTCAGCATGGTGTCGCGAAACTCCTCCGGAATGGCCTCGGTGATCCAGAGCGGATCGGGATACCAGCTGTGCGATTTCACGAAGAGCCAGGGCACGTGACGATAGCTGCGGCCAAAGCGCTTCGCGGCGGCCAGAGTGTTATCGAACACCTCATGCTCAACCTCGGTTCTGGTCTGCAGGTACTCGTCCGTGGTAGCCCGCAAGAAGTACACAACGAGCGAGGCCGGACGCGAGAACAGATCGTGGATGGCTCGCTCGAAGAAGAACACCGGGCCATGAAAGCCGGCGAACCGCACCGCGCCACTTAGCGGCAGCTCGGCCTCGCAGAACAGCTCCTGCGGCATCCCGCTCGTCGTCTCAATGATCGCCGGGGGAGCGACGCCGAGCTGTTTTGCCCAGGCGATCAGAAGATCTTTCTTGCGCGCCCCTGCCCCGCCACACAGAAGGACACGCCGACTACCAAAGCGTGGGTCCATCCCACGATTCTATGGCACTGTACCGCCCGCCAGGCTTTCATCCAAGAGCAGCGTTTTTCCGTCGGAAACGACTCAGAGATCGCCCCGTGGCGACGGCTCAGTCGGCGCGACGTGGCGGCAGGGCGCGCGCGGAAGCTGCTGCGCTGAGCTCGCGACGGTGCTGACGGCGACGGCGGCGCGCATCGGACTCGCTCTCGCCAAGCAGGCGGGTCTCGATATGGACACCGCCCATGACCGCAAGGCCATGCACCCGCAGCACTGGGCGATCCGGATCGGGGTCGGTGGGGGCGCGGTCGCTGTGCTCAAAGCCGCCGAGGATCGCGCTGCCGTCCATCTCGACCGCGAGGTGTGGCGGCACGACGATGCTCACGCCGCCCATGACCGCGGTGATGTGGACCTCGGTGACCCCGGGGGCCAGCGCCGCCTCGCGAAAGTCGAGCTCTGCTCCGCCCATCAGCGCGATGATGCGCAGCGTGCGCGGTGGCGTCCACGGCCCACGCCGCGAGGTGCCGCCCATGATCAGAAGCAGGCGCTGACGCTGTCGCACCGACTGCGGCGCGACCACCGCCGGAGCAGCCAGCGCCGTCGTCGCCGGCTCCTCCTCGGCCTGCAGATCGGCGGTCAGCGTGGCGAGCTCTTCGCCCGAGCTGCTGCGGTGGGCGATGCTCAGCCGCCGCTCGAACTCGTCCATGTCGAGCACGTCGTGGGCAAAGGCCTCAGTCAGCCGGGCGATGCTGCGCTCGCGCACCTGCCGCAGGCTGACGAGCGCTGGCCCAGGGGTGCCGGTCTTCGTCGATGACATGCGGCACATATAACACGGCGACGCCACGCTCCGGCGGACGGCCCGACCCGCGGCCGGATGCAAGTTCGCAGCACCACCGGCCAGCGCCTATGGCACTCTGCCAAGAACACCCGAACCGCACGCCCCGCAGCGAGGGCAGCGTGCAGAGCGAAGGAGCCATCGAGATGCAGCAGCGAAAGTTGGGTCGCACCGGCCTGTCGGTGTCCGCCATGGGCCTGGGGTGCATGGGCATGTCCGAGTTCTATGCCGGTCGCGATGACCAGGAATCCGAAGCGACGCTCCTGCGCGCGCTGGAGCTCGGCATCAACTTCTGGGACACCGCCGATATGTACGGCCCCTACACCAACGAAGAGCTCGTCGGTCGCGTGCTGCGCGGACGCCGCGATCAGGTGACCCTGGCCACCAAGTTCGGCATCGTGCGCGACCCGCAGAACGCAGGTGCGCGCGGGGTCAACGGCAAGCCCGAGTACGTGCGCAGCTCCTGCGAGGGCAGCCTGCGCCGCCTGGGCGTCGATCACATCGACCTTTACTACCAGCACCGCGTCGATCCCAACACGCCGATCGAAGAGACGGTCGGCGCGCTGGCCGCGCTGGTGCAGGAGGGCAAGATCCGCTACATCGGGCTGTCGGAAGCCAGCCCCGACACGCTGCGGCGAGCCGTGCAGGTGCATCCGATCGCCGCGCTGCAGACCGAGTACTCGCTGTGGACCCGCGATCCCGAGGACGAGATCCTCGCCACCTGCCGCGAGCTAGGCATCGGCTTTGTCGCCTACAGCCCGCTCGGCCGCGGCTTCTTAAGCGGTGAGTTCAAGCGACCTGAAGACATCCCCGAGGGCGACTACCGGCGAAACTCGCCGCGCTTTATGGGTGAGAATTTCGACAAGAACCTGCAACTTGTTGAAAAAGTCCGCACAATCGCCAGCGAGAAAGGCTGCACGCCCTCGCAGCTAGCGCTGGCCTGGGTGCTGGCCCAGGGCGATGACATCGTGCCGATTCCCGGCACCAAGCGGCGGCGCTACCTGGAAGAAAACGCGGCCGCCGCAAGCATCGTGCTTTCGCCGGAGGATCTGCGCCGCATCGCTGAAGTCGCCCCGCGTGGCATCGCTGCCGGGGCCCGCTATCCGACCCAGGTCATGGGCTTGCTGCGCCGCTAGCCGCGCTCCCGTGGCCGGCTGTCGCCGCGAGCGCGCCCTCCCGCTTAGCGCACGAAGCGCAGCAGCGTCCCGCCCTGCACCACCACCCAGACAAAGCGACCGACGCCCCACAGCTTGAGGGCATGGCCGCTCACGCCGCTCGGCACGGTCTTGCTGTTCCAGCGGCCGCCATCCCAGCGCACCACCGTCGCGGCGCTGCCCGCCCCCCATACCTCATCGATGCTAGCCGCCCAGAGATCATTGCCGGCGTTGATGCTCGGCAGGCCGTTGCCGCCTCCCATCCAGCTAGAGCCGTTGTAGTGCGGCAGGACGCCGTTGCCGCCGAAGCCCCAGACATCGGCCGCCGAGGATCCGGCCAGCGCATTGATCGGCAGGCCGAAGCTCGGGCTGGGCATGGTTCGCGTCCAGGCGCTGCCGGTCCAGTGCAGCAGCACGCCGGTGGCTCCGGCCGCCCAGACATCGCTCGGGCTGGCGCCCCAGATCGTCGACAGCCGTGTGGTGACCATGGTCGCGGTGGTCGCGCTGCTGCTGCCGTTCCAGCGCACCGCAGTCCCGTTGTCGCCAACGAACCAGATATCGCTGGGCCCGAAGCCATAGACGCCGTGCAGCTCGGCCGGGCCCGAGACGGTGATGCGGCGCCACAGGCCGCCGTCCCAGCGCTCGACGCCGCCGGCCTGCGCCACGGCGTAGACGTTGTTCGGCCCCGTGCCCCACAGATCGTTGTAGGTGCTCAAGGTGGCCGCCACGCGGGTCCAGCCGCTGCCGCTGTCGTCCCAGTGCAGCATCGGCGTGTTGGCGCCGGCCACCCAGACATCGCTCGGACTGCTCCCCCACACCGCCCGAACATCGACGCCCGGCAGCCGACACCACAGGGCAGGCAGCGCCTGCAGGCTGACCTCGACCTGGGTAGGCCGCAGTCCACCCGAGGCAAAGCTCAGCTGCACCGTGCCTTCCTGCAGCTGACACTCTGGGCTGACCATCCCGGCCACCGTCAGATCCACAGTGCCGCTGCTGCCCGGCGGCAGGTTGACGACGAACTGCTCCAGCGTGCGGCCCACCGTCTGGGCCGGCCCCAGCGACTGCCCCTCCAAGGCCGCCGTGACCTGCAGGCTGCGCACCTCGGGATGAAGCCCGCTCACACTGACGACGATATCGTCGTTGGCGCAGCCCACCCCCGCAAGGCACAGACACAGGAGTCCGCCCCCGCGCCCCGCTGCCCCTCGCCCCCGCTGCCCCTTGGCTGCTTGCCGACCCATCTTCTCCTCCTTGCTCTTGTCCCCGTCAGAAGGCCAGCCGCAGCCCAAAGCGAATCCGCTCGGCCTGCTCCTCCGACGGCGAGCGCGGCCAAGTCCCGACCACCACCCCCGTCACCACGCCCCCCACAACCGCAGCCCCAAGGACCGTCCAAAACCACCACTTTTTGTAAATCGGCGTCTTTGGTGGGGGTGGCGGTGCGGGGGGTGGGGGG
>CAZVMD010000384.1:0-6464 GCA_964628555.1 uncultured Myxococcales bacterium
CAGGCGGCCGTGGCCAAGCAGACCTATGCCCTGCTGAGCATCAGCCTGGTCAGCGCCTTCGTCGGTGGCTACCTGGGCAGCGGCTCGCTGTCGATGGCGCAGTTCTTTGTCAGCCCGGTTGGCTGGATCCTGGCTCTTGTCCTGCTCAACGTCATCCCCTCGGTGGCGCTGTGGGCGGCCAACCGCAATCCGACCGTGGGGCTGCTGGCGCTGGCCGCCGATGGCTTCCTGTCGAGCCTGGCGATCTCGCCGCTGCTGTTCATCGCCCGCGCCTACCACCCCGAGCTAATCGTCGCCGCTGGGGCGGTCACCGCCGCGGCCTTCCTGGCCGTGACGGGCTACATGCTGGTCACCAAGGAGCGCTTCCACGCCCCGTCGGGGCTTATGGCCGGCATGTTCATCAGCATCATGGCCGCCATCTTGATCAACTCGCTGTTCCTGCACATGCCCTTTTTGGGCGTCATCATCAGCATCGGCATCGCCATCATGGGTGTGCTGATGCTGGTCTATGCGACGAGCGAGGTGCTGACCGATCCCAGCTTTGACAGCCCGGTGCGCGGCGCGCTGATGCTGTTCGCGGCGCTGTTTAACATCTTCGTCAGCGCCCTCCGCCTGCTGCTCAGCTTCTTCTCGCGCGACTAGCACCGGCCCGCCGCCGCGCCCGCTCGCTCGCCCGCCTGTTCCCCCGCCGGCTCCCCCGCCTCCAGCTGCTCTCCCTACACCCGCGAGTGCTTTTTTTGCGCTGCCGTTACCTGGGCCCCCGCCCTGCAGTGGCAAAGCAGCTTGCCCATCTTTACCCCTTGGCTACGGCCCGCGATCGGGCAGTTACAGGTAAAGCTGGCGGTTGAGTTCGCTGGCGGCTGGCTCATTTCTGGCGCACCGCGTGCACCCGGCTAGCCCCGTGTTTCGCCTCTCTCCGACGGGCCAGGGCCCAAGCTGCGGCCGACTAGGGGGCGGCGCAGCAAGCTCGGCAGGAGTAAACACCGTCAAAGATTAATAGCATTGTCAGATTTTCATGCAGATTTTTGTCGATTGGCAGAGCTGCGTAGCTACACAGCGCTGGTAAATTGGTACGCGATGGCGGCATTTTTTGCAAGCCAGGGCCGCAAATCTATCTTGACTAGGCTTGGGCCTTTGTTTGATCAATACCGCTCACCGGACGCATGTTTCCGACGCAGAACAGCCAGGGTCAGAGCGCAGGGGCGGATCGCCAATACCGGCTTCTGTCGGTTTCGCGCGACTTCTGTAGATATGAACTTCTGGGCTGCAGTCGGAAACCTCTCTTTACGCGCATCCGCACTACAACATCCGCAGAGACATCCCGATAAAGGAGCCCAGCATGCCCCCCATCTTCGATCAAGCGCTCAAGACGTCTACCTCCCGCCCGGGGCTGAGCCCGGCTCGCCCGACGGGCGCGCTGACCACCGCGGTGTCGCTCGGCGTGTCCAGCGCGGCCCTTGGGGCTGAGCCGCCGCTCTCCGCTCCGCTGCCGGTCATCGATCGAGCGAGTGCGCCGCGGGCCCGGGGCTTTGCCGCCATGGACAAGGATCGCCAGCGCCAGATCGCCAGCGCCGGCGGCCGGGCTGCCCATGAGTGCGGCAATGCGCATGAGTTCACCTCGGAAGAAGCGCGCTCCGCCGGACGCAAGGGCGGCATGTCGATCAGCCAGAACCGCGAGCACATGGCCAGCATCGGCAGCAAGGGCGGCCTGACGCGCGGCGAGCGCCAGCGCGGGCGCCAGGCCAGCACTACGGTCTAGCCCGTCCCGCAGGGCCACCGCGCCGCCCCTGCTGATCCACCCCGCTGTCCGTCGCAGTCTGAGCGTCAGCGCCAAAGCCGTCCGCGGCGCTGCATTCTGCGCTACGATGACGGAGCAATGGTGTCGCAGGCTTCCCGATCCCAGTGGCGATGGCTGCGGCTCTGCCGCTGGGGGCTGCCCCTGGCTGCTAGCCTGGTCAGTGGCCCGAGCGTGCTTTCGATGGCGGTCGCTCAGAGTGCGCCGCCGGCGATAAGTACGCCGCAGCTACGCTCCGACCTGGCCTATGGCGCCGCCAGTCCGCTGGGCAGTGATCCGCAGCGGCGGCTGGACCTCTACCTCCCAGCCCGCGCCCCGCTGGCGGTAAAGAGCGCGGCCGTCCCGACTGGAGCCGCGCCACCGCTGTTCATCTATATCCACGGCGGAGCCTGGGTCAGCGGCGACAAGCGGCAGTACAGCGAGCTGGGCGAGACCCTGGCTCGTCACGGCGTGATGACCGCGGTGATCAACTACCGCCTCTCCGGCGAAGGCGGCGTGCGGCACCCGGCGCATGCGCAAGATGCCGCCGCGGCCGTGGCCTGGCTGCGACGCGGCGCGACTGAGCTGGGCTTTGACAAGAGCCGCATCTTTGTCGCCGGTCACTCGGCGGGGGCGCACATCGCGGCCCTGCTGGCCTATGAACCCAGCCTGCTAGCTGCCGTCGGTGAGCGGCCGGATGCCATCCGCGGCTACATCGGTCTCGAAGGCATCTACGATCTGCCCGAGCTGGTCCGCCGCTTCCCCAGCTACCGCGTCGATTTTCTGCAGGTTGCCTTCGGCAGCGACGAGACGGCCTGGCGCGCGGCGTCTCCGCAGCAGCTGCCGATGACGCATCGCCGGCCCTGGCTGCTGGTCCACTCGCAGCACGATGAGCTGGTCGATGTCGAGCAGTCGCGCCGCTTCAAGGCCGCGCTCGACAGCAAGAGTGTGCCGGCCCAGTGGCTGCTGCTGTCGCGCGGCAGTCACTTCGGCGTCATCCGCGAGCTGTCGCAGAGCGGCAGTCCGCTGCTGACCCGCGTCCTCGACTTTCTGCGCTAAGCGGTCCGCGGGCGCGACCCCTGGTCCACTTGCAGAGACGGCGGCTGTGCTCATCGCTTGCCCGCAGCGGGCTGGCTGTTGCTACGCTCTGGCCATGCCATCTTCGACTCCGGGGCCTGCGGGCCCGGCTGGGCCTGGCGGCGCCGTCGCGCCGGCGGGAGCGTCGTCGTCGTCGGTGCGCGCCGGTGAGGCCAGCGCCGCGACACTGACCCTGCATCGCGCCCGCGTTCCCTCACCGTCGAGTGCGGCCAGCGCGGGTCAGAGCCCGACCGGCGACCATCTGCTGATCATCGAGCCCGACTCGTCCTCGATCTTTGAGCTGCCACCGGCTGGCGAGCTTTTGATCGGTCGCGCCCCCGACGTGCCGATCCGGCTGCGCGATCCCTCGGCCTCGCGCGTGCATGCCCGGCTGGCGGTCGGCGCCGACGGGGTCTTCTTAAGCGATCTGGGTAGCTACAACGGCACGCGCGTCAACGGCGAGCGCATTGGCCAAGCGGTGCGGCTGCAGCCCGGCGATAGCATCGCCATCTGCGACGTCATCCTGCTGTATCGCCGCCGCAGCCCAGCTGCCCTGCTGCGCCCGGTCCACGCCAGCCTGGCACCGCTGCGCGAGCGCCTCGACGAAGAGCTGGAGCGCGCGCAGTCGGCCTATGGCGCGCTGTCGGTGATGTGCATCGAGTGTCGCGGTCCAAGCGAGGCCGGTCCGCCCGCGGCCGGCGAGCTGCCGCTAGCCCCCGTCGCTGAGATCCTGGGACCCCGGCTGCGCGTGATGGACGCGGTGGCCCGCGATGGCGAAAGCCGCCTGCTGCTGCTCTTGCCCGAGCGCGGTGCCGCCGAGGCGGGATCACTGGGGCAGGAGCTGCGCGCGGCGCTGGCCGGAGTCCTGCCCGCCCTGCGCATCGGCTATGCCTGCTTTCCCGAGGACGGTCCCGACGGTGCCAGCCTGGTCGCGGGGGCGCTGGCGGCGGCCGGCGCGGCGGCCCTCGGCGAGGTCAAGAGCGCCAGCGGAGCTGTGACGCGGCTGCGGGTTGGCGAGGTCGACATCCTGCTCGCCGATGCCGCCATGCTGCGCCTGTACTCGCTGCTAGAGCGCCTGGCGGTAAGTGAGCTGCCGGTCCTGATTCACGGCGAGACCGGCACCGGCAAAGAGCTAGCCGCCCAGGTCCTGCACGCCCGCTCGCCGCGCCGCGACAAGCGGCTGGTGTCGATCAACTGCGCCGCCCTGCCCGAGAGCCTGGCCGAGAGCGAGCTGTTCGGCCATGAGCGGGGGGCCTTCAGCGGCGCGGTCGCGGCCAAGCCGGGGCTCTTGGAAGCGGCGCATGGCGGCACCGTATTTCTCGACGAGATCGGCGAGCTGCCAGCCGCGCTACAGGCCAAGCTGCTGCGCGTGCTGGAGAACAAGCGCCTGCTGCGGGTGGGCGATACCCGCGAGCGGCCCGTCGATCTGCGCATCGTCGCGGCCACCAATCGCCGCCTGGAAGACGAGGTCAAGGCGGGTCGCTTTCGCCAAGACCTGTACTTCCGGCTGGCCAGCGCCGTCGTCGTGCTGCCACCGCTGCGCGAGCGCCCGCGTGAGCTGCCGATCCTGGCCCGCGCCTTCCTGGCCCAGGCGGGGCGCAAGCTCGGTCGCGAGGCGCTGTTTCTGGCCCCGGCGACGCTAGAGCGCCTGCTGCGCTATGGCTGGCCGGGCAATGTGCGCGAGCTACGCAACGCCATGGACTACGCCGCCGCCGTGGTCAGCGAGACCGTCGTCGAGCCCGAGGCGCTGCCGCCGGCCCTGCTGGCCGCGACGCTGCCGCCGGCCAAGTCGGTGACCGCGGCTGAGGCGCCCGCCGGACCGCTGCCGGCCTCGCTGAGCCAGCTGGCCCGCGCCATCTTGCGCCTGGAGACGGGCGACAAGCTGGCGGCCATCGAAGAGGCGCTGATCAGCGAAGCCTTGGTCCTGGCCGACGGCAACAAGAGCGCTGCCGCCCGCCTCTTGGGGGTCCATCGCAAGGTGGTGGAGCGCCGCCTATCGCGCGAGCCAGCGACCCCCTAGGGGAAGTTCGTATCTGGCTGCGACTGGATATGGAGTTCTACTCGGCTGGCGAATTTGCCCGGCGCAGGGGCGGCTTTTCTTGCTAACAGCTGGGTATGGCTCGCCCGCCTGATGCGCAGACAAACCCCGCCCGGCTGTGGCCGCAGCGGGGCCGCACCCACCTCGGTCGCTTTGGCCTGTGGCTCGTGGTCTGGCTGGGGCTGGGCTGGGCTCTTTTGGCCTGCAAGCGCAGCCCACCACCGCCGCCGCCGCTGCGGGTAACCCGCATCGCGATTGCCGGAGTTGGGCCCGACAGCGAGCACGCTGGAGACCCGCGCGTGATCCGCTTGGTCGAAGCAGCGACGGCGGGACTTGCACGGGCCGGGGTGGCGGTGCAGCTACAGCCGGCCACGCCACTGCCGGCCGACTTCGTGCTGCGCTTGCGGCTGCAGGTCCAGACCTCGGTGCCCGGGGAGCCGAGCCCGACGCCGTCGCCTGGCGTTCGCCTGCGCGCGCTGTGCGCCGGCGGCCTGAGCCTGCAGCAGCCGCCCAGCCTGGCCGATCGGCAGGAGGGCTCACCGCCGCAGCAGCCGCCTCTGGAGATCTCGAAGTTCGATCACCTGGGGATGAGCGATGACGATCTGCCGAGCCAGCCGGAAAACGCCTGGGTCTTGGCCCGGCTGAGCCGCCTGGTCGAGGACAGCGCCTACACCCTGGGCGCTGAGCTACAGCTCCTGCGGACCGACTCGCGCGAGCTCCTGACGCGGGTGGCTGAGCCGACCGGCGACGAGGCCCTGCGCGCCACGGCGATTCAGATCCTTGGGCGGCGGCGCGAGAAGCTGGCCATCCCGGTCTTGATCGGGCTGATTCGGCAGACCAGCTCGCGGCAAAAAGAGGCCGGGCTGGTCGCCGACCCGCCGACCGTCGCGCCGGACGCGGGGGCGATGGAGCGTTCGCAGGCTCGGAAGGGGGCGCAGGAGGCGCGGCGGCAGCGCGAGGTTCGGCTGGTGCTGCGCGACTCGGCGATTGGTGCGCTGATCGAGATCGGCGATCGCTCGGCGGTGCGCCCGCTGCTCGACTCGGTGGCCTTTCTCGACAGCGCCGAGATGGGCAAGCTGATGGAGGCGGTGGCCAGCCTGGGCGGCGACGAAGCCAAGAGCTACCTGCGCTTTGTAAAGAGCAGCCATCCCGAGCCCGCGCTGCGCGATGAAGCTGCGGCCGCCCTGCAACGTCTAGAGCGAAGGGAAGGGGAACCAACCCCCCCGGCCGCGCCGTAGTTCACGGCAGTGCGGCTCCGCTGCGCTGTTTGGCCCGTGATACGCTGGTTCCACGACGCGCTCTGACCTGCACCAGATCGTCATTCCTGGAGGACGTTTATGCCCATCCGACCGTCGCCTCGCACTCGCCGCTTGCCGGCCCTGTTTCTCTCCACCGCGCTCCTGGCTTCGGCTGCCTATGCCGGCACGGTGGCGCCGCGGCTGGCGGCTCCGGCGGGGGCCTTTCCGTTTGCTGAGTACGATGCGCTGCTAAAGAAGTACGTCGATGATCAGGGCCGCGTTGACTACAACAAGCTCAAGCAGACCGACGGCGATACCGTCGAGAAGCTGTACGCCG
>CAZVMD010000385.1:0-6443 GCA_964628555.1 uncultured Myxococcales bacterium
TTGGCCAAAGATGCCGCGGAGCGGCCGGGGATGGGGGAGGTGGCGCGGGAGCTTGAGGGGATGTTGGCGCGGCCGGTGGTGGCGGCGGTCGAGAGTGTGTCGACGGACTCGGCGACGTCGCTGACTGAGCAGCCGAGCAGTCGCAGCAAGTCGGGCGGCTTTGCGACGGGCGACTCGCGGCGCAGTCAGCCGGAGGTCGCGGATGGGGCGCCGGTGGCGGTGCGCGGGGCGGTGCCGCTCAACCCGCTGGCCTCGTCGGTGGGCCCAGCGCTACCGGCTCAGCCGGAAGCGGTGCTGGCGAGCGGGGCCATCACCACGGGCTCCCTGCCGCAGCAGCGACGGCGACGGCTGGCGATCCTGGTCGGGGGAGGCGCGCTGCTGACGGTGGCGCTCTTGGCTGGAAGCCTGGCGCTCAAGCCCAAGAAGGTGCGCCTGCGCGTCGATACCCAGGGCGAGGTTGGGGCGGGCACGGTCCGCTCTGACCCACCGGGCATCGACTGCGGCGATCTATGCAGCGAGCGCTTCGCCAAAGGCACGCGCATCCGGCTGCAGGCCACGGCGGCCCCCGGCTACACCTTCGCCGGCTGGACCGGCGACTGCCAGAGCCAAGAGCCGTGCAGCCTGCAGCTGCGCTGGGATCAGGAGGTCGGCGCGCGCTTTGTTCGTACAGCGGCTGCCAGTCCCTCGCCAACCGCGGCTCCGACGAGAGAGCACCCCGAGCCGCGCCCGCTGACCGCCCGGCCACTCAAGAAGCGCTCGCACTGACGGCCGCCCGGCCGCCCCGCGCCGGCTCGACTGCGACGCGCAAGAGTCGAGGGCTCGCTTCCGCCAGGGCTCTGGTAGCATCCGCCCCACCATGGGATGCGAGGCGAGGCGATGAACTGGCTGTTTGCACATGTGCTGTCCGCGCTGTATCCGCGCAGCGCGGACTTTCCCGGCATCGCCGACACCGGCCTGACCGAGTTTCTGCCGCGCTTCCGTCGCGAGTCGGCACCACTTTTCCGGCTGGGCTTCTACGTCGCAGCGCTGCTGTTTGTGCTGACGCCGCTATTTACGGTGTTTCTGCCGCTGCCGTCATTCCTGCTGCCGGCCCGCCTGCTGGATAAGCACGCTGACCGCATCACGCAGACCTCGTTCTATCCGCTGCGCTCGCTGCTCTTGCTGCTAAAGATCGTCGCTGGGATGTGCTGGGGAGTGCATCCCGAGGTGCGCGCCCGCTTCGGCCTGCCGCCGCTGCCTGCCGACCCCAACACCTGGAGGGCGTCGTGAGCCACATCAGCTTTCAAGCGGCGCCGCTGTCGCTGTCGGCCGACTACGTGGTGATCGGCTCTGGGGCGGGCGGGGCCACCGCGGCCTGCGAGCTTGCGCGGGGTGGAGCCAGCGTGGCCCTGGTCGAAGCCGGGCCCTGGCTGGATCCCGAGCACTATCCCTCGTCGGTGTACGGGGCGATGCGCGATCTGTTCGATGACTGGGGCACGCAGGTGGCGCGCGGCCGGGCACTGTGGCCGCTGGTGCAGGGCTCGTGTGTCGGTGGCTCGACGGTGATCAACTGCGCCATCTGTGTCCGCACGCCCGACGATATCTTTGAAAAGTGGCAGCGCGAGCATGGCCTGCCCGATCTGCGCCAGCCGCTGCTTAGCCATCAGGACGCGCTGGAGCATGAGCTGTGCGCGACGGAGGTTCCAGCCGAGAGCCTGGGTCGCAGCAACTCGCTGGCCCTGCACGGAGCCAACCAGCTTGGCTACGCCAGCAAGGTCATGACTCGTTACATCAAGGGCTGCCTCGGCTCGGGACAGTGTCTGCAGGGCTGTCGGGCCCAGCGCAAGCAGAGCCTCAACGTCAACTTCGTCCCCGAGGTGCTAGCCCGCAGCGGCAGCGTGCTGTCCTGTGCGCCAGTGTCGCGCATTCTGCTACAGGGTCAGCGCGCCGTCGGCGTCCGCGGCCGCTTCCGCGACCCCCGCACCCGACAGCGCGGCGGCGAATTCATCGTCCACGCCAAGCGGGCGGTCATCGTCGCGGCCAGCGTCACCTGGAGCCCCTGTCTGCTGCTGCAGAGCGGTGTCCGTTCGCCGGCCCTGGGTCGCTACTTCCGCGCCCACCCCGGCTTTGGCCTGTTCGGCGTCTACGACGATCCGGTCGATGCCAACCGCGGCGCGACGCAGGGCTGGGCCTCGATCGCCTATCGCGAGCAGCCCGGGTTCAAGCTAGAGACGCTGGCCATTCCGCCCGAGATGATGGCCTCGCGCCTCTCGGGCGGCGGCAGCGCTCTGCTAAGCAAGCTGCGCGACTATCGTCATCTGGCGATGTGGGTGATCGCCGTGCGCGCCGAGACGGTCGGCAGCGTCCGCCCGGGTCTGCTCGGCAAGCCGGTGGTGCGGTACAGCGCCGATCGCGCCGACATGGAGCGCGTGCGCAAGGGGCTGGCCCAGGTCGCGCGCACCCACTTCGCAGCCGGAGCCCGCCGCGTCCTGCCGGTGATCTATGGCCTGCCGTACAGCATCGGCCCCGACGAGATCTCGGTGATCGAAGAGGGCCCGCTGGATCCGCGCGCCTACATCTCGATCCTGTCGCACCTGTTTGGTGGCTGCGTCATGGGCCGCGATCCGGCCACTAGCGTCGTCGATGATCGCGGCCGCGTGCACGGCTATGACGGGCTGGTGGTCGCCGATGCTTCGGTCATCCCCACCAACCTCGGCGTCAACCCGCAGCACACCATCATGGCGCTGGCGCGTCACTTCGCGCAGGGCCTGCTCGCGGCGTAGCGCGGGCGATCGCTCAGGCGGCGCAGCTCACAGCCGGACGCGCAGCTCGTAGCGACGGTTCTTGGCCTGCTTGGCCGGGGTGTTGTCCGGCTTGACCAGCGGCTGCTCGGCGCCCATGCCGACCGAGATAATGTCGCCGGCCGGCACGCCCTTGGCGACGAGCTGCTTGACCATCGCCGCCGCCCGCCGGGCCGACAGCTCCTTGTTGTGCGCAGCGTTGCCGCGGGTATCGGTGTGGCCCGAGACCTCGAACTTGAAGCCACTGACCCCCGCGCTTGCCAGCTTCTTCTTGGCGTCGAGGATGGTGTTGGCGAGCTTCTGCGCCTTGCCATCGCAGCCCGGCTCCAGCTCATCGCTATCGCTCTTGAAGCTGCACTGGTTCTTGCGCGCCTCGTCGAGCAAGCGGGTATTGAGCTCTTTTTCCAGCTTGCCGGTGATCGGCTTGCCGGCCGCTTCCTTGGTCGCCTCGACGGCTTTGTTGCCAACTTTCTTGGCCGCGTCCTGCACCTCAGGCTTCGCCGCCACGCTCTTTACGGTGTCGAGAAAATCGGCCCGGCTCAGCGCCGGATACAGGCCCAGTGCCGCGCTCAGGGTCAGGGCCAGTCGCAGTCGAGAGATGTGCATGTTGGTATTTTGCGAAATGTGCGGTGCGGCGGCGAAAAAATCGTCTGGCGCGGGCTGGCCGCCAGCTCTGGGCCCAGCCCAGCTCTGCCCATGGGCGAGGCCGCTTGGCACGACCAGCCGACCGACGACATGCGCGCTGGCCCAGCGGTTGCAATAGCTGGCCGCCGGAGGTGCTGTATGTCGGAGCGATTCTCGGTGGTGGGCCAGATCTTGGCAGAGCGCTATCAGCTAGAGCAGGTGCTGGGCAAGGGCTCGATGGGGGCGGTATACCGCGCCACGGATCGCAAGCTGCGCCAGTCCTGCGCGGTCAAGGTGCTGCACCGCTTGGTCGACAGCCAAGATGAGCTCTACGGCCGCTTCGTCACCGAGGCGGCAGCGATCACGCAGCTCTTCCACCCCCACATCGTGCAGGTGCGCGAGTTTGGCCAGGAGCGCGGCGCGCCATTTTTGGTGATGGAATTCCTGCGCGGTCGCGACCTGCACAGCCTGCTGCAAGAGCGCACTCGCCTGTCGCTGGTGCAGACGCTTGACATCCTGCGCCAGGTCGGCAGCGCGCTGCACTGCGCCCATACCCAGAGCATCGTGCACCGCGATATCAAGCCGAAGAACATCTTCCTTGCCCGTCAGACCAATGCCTATGGCGATGACTTCGAAGTGGTGAAGGTGGTCGACTTTGGGCTGTCGAAGTTCCTCGGCCGCAAGGGGCGCAACGAGACCAACCAGGGCACGATCCTCGGCACGCCCGAGTACCTGTCGCCAGAAGCCACGCTGGGGGTGCCAAGCGCCGTCGACTACCGCACCGATCAGTGGGCGCTAGGCGTCATGGCCTATCGCATGCTGTCGGGGCGCTTGCCGTTTGACAGCGACGACATGGTCACGCTGCTGATCGAGATCCGCGATCGTCAGCCGGCGCCGCTGTCGCGCCTGGTGCCGGACCTACCGCCGCACATCGACGCCGCGATTCGTCGAGCCTTGGCGAAGAAAAAAGAAGATCGCTTCGCCACCGTGCAGGACTTTGTCCGCGCGCTCGATGACCTACCCTCGGCCAGCCTGGCGCTGCAGCCGCAGGGCACGGCCCCAGCCCAGGGGGCACCGACGCTGCTCCTGCCACAGATTCCGGCCTGCGGGGCCGTGCTGTCGGTGCCCGAGCCGGTGATCTTTGAGGTCTCCAAGCGCCTGCGTGACGCCCTGGCGGTGCTGCCAGCCGAGACCGCAAGCGGGCTGGGGCCACGCAGCGACGGCGTCCCGCGCGTCGAGGTGCACTCCGAGACCACCCGGCCGCGAACCATAAGCCGGCTGCGCCGCCCACCGCTTCGTCACCTGGCCGCCGGCGCGGCCTTCCTGTTGTCGATGGGCCTGTTCGGGTCGATCTCGACGCTGCTGTTCCTGCGGGGAGCAGGTGGCAGCGGTGTCCAGCCCCGGGCGCAGACGAGCGCCGATCGCCCCGCGGACAGCGCTGAGGCCAGCCCCTCCGCAGCCACGGGCCGCGACTCCACCGTCGCTGGAGCAGAGCCAGCCGCCGCCAGCGCCGACCGCGGACCGGCCGCCGCCAGCGGCCAGCCGACGACCACCGACGCGGTCGCCGTGCCTGAGCCCGGACGCAGTGGCAAAGCCCAGCCCAGCGGCGGACGACGCAGCAAGCCCAGCAGTCGCCCGGCCCGCGCGATCGGGCCCCGCAGCGAGCCCAAGGCGGCGCTGGTCAGAGCTGACCGCTCCCGCGCCGCCAGCGATAGCGCCAGCCCCAGCAGCGATGGCCCGAGCCCCCTGCCGGCCTCGATGGCGGCCGCCGCCTTCAACAGCGTCAGCCCGAGCCCCGCGCCGCCGCCACCGCCCCCGTCACCCGCGCGCATCGAAGTCTTGGACTAGTCCGCCCCGCCCACCTAGGATCGCCGCGTGCTGTTCGACTGTCAGCGCTGCGGCGCCTGCTGCAAAAATCCAGTTGAGAATGTGCGCGAAGGGCGCAGCGACTACGTGCCGATCGAGGCCGGGGCCCGCCTGCTGTCGCGCTCGGATCTGCTGCGCAAGTTTGTCCGCGCCGGGAGCACACCTGGCGACTCGCCGCACCTGCGCATGCTTGAAAACGGCCACTGTGCCGCGCTGCGGGGCGCCCTCGGGCGGCGCGTCAGCTGCGAGATCTATCACCTGCGCCCGCGAGCCTGCCGGACCGTCCAGCCTGGCGACGGCGACTGCCGGCGAGCCCGGGCCGAGTGCGGCATCGGAGCGTAGCGTGAGCGCGCGCTGACTCCGCCGAGCGGGCTTCCCCCTGGTCGCCCGGCGGGCTTGCGCCTTGACCGATCGGTAAAAAAGCCCTGGCAGTTTATTGACCGGTCGTTAAAGTTAACGGCGTATGACCGCCTCTCGGCCCCCTCACGCCCCCCCGCTGTCTAGGCCAACCTTGGCCTCGCTGCCGACCACGCCGGTTACGCTGGCGGCCGCGGCGCTGGCCAGCGGGCATGCCCTCAGTGCTGGCACAAGCGGCCTGGCCCCACCCGATGCTCGCCAGCGCATCAGTGCAGCGGCGTTTCGCCTGTTCAGCCAGAAGGGCTATTCCTGTACCTCGGTGCAGGACATTGCCGACGAGGCGGGGGTACAAAAGTCGGTTCTTTACTACTACTTCGAGAGCAAAGAAGGGCTGTACAGCACCCTGCTCACCGAGAGCGCCGGACGCCTGCGCGGACTCGTCGACGGAGCTCTGCACGAGGCCGGTGTGCACTGCCCCCTGTCGACCCTGCTCGCCGAGTCGGTCGATACGACCCTACTCGCCGGCCCGGAGCGTCGGGCCAAGGCGGCCCTGCGCAAGCTGCCGGCCGGGACCAAAGTGACGCGCCTCTTGGGCCAGTTCGTCGAGACCCTGCTCAGCGCGGCCCGCGACCACCGCGAGCCGGTGCGCTTCTTTATGACGCACATCTTTGCCCCCGACGCCGACCGTCCCCCGGTCAGTACCGACGAGATGCAGCAGATCACGCAGCGCATCACCCGCGAGCTGGTCCGTCAGGGTCAGCTGCGCGGCGAGCTGCGCGGCGATGCCGACCTCTTGGAAAGATTGCTTTTGGGCGC
>CAZVMD010000386.1:0-6427 GCA_964628555.1 uncultured Myxococcales bacterium
AGGGCGCGGTCGCCACAGCCGGGCCGGCTGCCGACGCTTAGCCGAAGATCAGTCCGGTCAGGGTCTGGTTGATGTGGCCGAGGTAGCTCTCGCCGTTCGACTGCATACCGGCGTGCTGGATGGAGGACAGCGCTTGATGATAGGCCGCCTCCTGGCCTTTAATCTGCGCTTCGAGCATGCGATAGGCGCAGTTGAAGAACACCGCACCGCGGATCGGTGCACCCAGGTCAGCCGCCGCTTGCTGCAGCTTGCGCCGCGAGTCCTCGACGATATCGTGGGCTTGCATGATGGCAAGGCGGGCGCCTTCGACCACCGCGCAGGCAAAGAACAGCGCATCGCCTTCGGCCCGCACACCGCTACGCAGCCAGGCCTCGCCGTCGATCATCAGGCCCAGCGGATTGGCCAGAAAGTGTGCAAACTGCAGCTCGCTCTTCGGCACACCGATGCGGCGTGCGAAGTACTCGGCCGCTGGCTCGCCATCTAGCTCCAGGATCAAGCGGCGCTCGGGCACGACGCGCGTGCAGGTCACCAGGGTCTCGGTCGGCGTGAAGTTGCACGCCTTCATGTAGCGGAACGGCGTCAGCATCTCGCAGAGCAGAAGCGCCGTCCCCTCCTTGGCCAGCACGCCATCGGCCCAGGTCCAGGTGCCGGAGAACGTGATGTTGTCGCCGGCCGATCCACCGACAAACGGCATAAACGGCGCGATGTCGCCAAACGCTGCATTGATCCGCTCTTCGCGGCCGCGCGCTCCTTCTAAGAGCGCCAGACCCGACCAGTTCTTTTCGTCGAGCGATCGCAGCGAGCAGCCCAGCCGCCCGGCCAGCACCTCCGACGCGGCAGCGATGCCCGCGTCGATGTCCTGGCTGACATCGGCCATGGCCAGGGCACAGCGTCCGACCACGTCTTCGCCGATGGCCATGGCCACCACGCCACCTTTGCCGTAGCCGCGATCGCAGAACTCGCCATTGGTCGAGCAGCCCAGCACGCAGGCACGTGGGAAGCGATCCTGCAGGGCTCGGCCCAGCACTGCTCCGTCATGCGCCAAGCCAGCAAAAAAGATCACCACGCGCGGCGACAGATCAGCCAGCCCAGCGAGGATCTCACGCGCGGCCAGAGCGCTATCGCTCTGCGCTGAATACGCTGTACGGGTCTGGCTCATGGCTGGCCTCCTTCGAGGCTGATGCCCATCCGCGTAAGGGCCGCCCGCACCCGCGAAAGCAGCGCCACATCGCGATCCTGCTCAGGGGAGATGTCTCTGAGATTCACGCCGTACTGGATGACCAGACGGGTATTTAAGATCTGAAAGATCGAGCCGGCTCCCAGTCGCTTGCGCAGCATCGCTGCCAGCTCGGCCAGGCTCTCCTGCCTACGCACCACCGCGGTTTCCATCTGCCGATCCCCTCTTGGTTACTCTGCATGCCATGCGGGTCTCTGCTTCGCCAAAGCCTCGCGCCCCTTCCCCGACCGCCCCCCAGGCTTGGCTCGCTCACCCCAGCAGGACTGGCTGGCTGGGTGAGGCCTGCCGGATTCCAACTATCGTACTGTCAGCGCTCCCCCTAAGTCGAGCCAGTCGCCGCAAGCGCTGCGAAAAATCGGCTGGCTGCGTGATATGGTGCCTGGAGCGGAGCCATGCCGGGCGCCCCCGGGCCAGTCCTGGCTGCCCGCCGCAGAGGAAGACCCGGTGCAGCTAGACAACGAGGAAGATTCAGCCGCTTTCTTCGTCGCAGAACAGGACGATCCCGCGGCCCTGGCAGACAGCCGCGAGACGGCCCTGCGCGAGCAGCTAGCGACCCTGACGGCCGAGCTAGCGCGAGCGCATGAGCGCTTCGATCTATTTGCCTCGACCTTGCCCGGCCTGTCCTGGGAGTGCTGGGGCCATCCCTACACCGGCATCGTGAACTACGTCAGCCGCTCGGCCGAAGCGCTGACCGGCTATACGGTCGATGAGTGGCAGGAGGAAGCCGGCTTCGCGCTGCGCCTGATTCACCCCGCCGACCGCGAGCGCGTCTTGCACGAGACCGATGCCAGCTTTGCCCGCGGCGATACCCAGGGCAGCCAGGACTATCGCCTGATCCACAAAGACGGAACCTGCATCGAGCTGCATGTTCGCTATTCGATCCTGCGCGACGAGGTCAACCAGCTACTAGTCTGGCAGGCCTTCTCGCTCGACGTCACGGCGCAGCGACAAGCCGAAGCGGCGCGCGATCGCGCCCAGGCCGAGCTGATCGCCGCGCAGGACAGCCTGCTCAGCCAGCTCTCTACTCCGCTGATTCCGATCCTCGATGGTGTAGTCGCCATGCCGCTCATCGGCCGCATCGACCTGCCGCGCGCGCAGCGCATGCTTGAGGTCTTGCTAGAGGGCATCACCCGAACGCGGGCCCGCTACGCCATCCTCGATATCACCGGCGTTCCTACCCTGGATGCAGCGGCCAGTACCGCTCTGCGCCACGCGGCCCAGGCCTGCCGCTTGCTGGGTGTGCGCCTCTTGCTCACCGGCATCCGCGCCGAGGTTGCGCGTGAGCTGGGTCCGGCCCAGGACGCTCTGCAGCACGTGACCACGCTGGCCTCGCTACAAGATGGCGTGCGCCACGTTCTTTCGCGCGGCGCGCGCTAACTTCACATCGCGTGCAGCACGTCGCGGAAGACTTGCCGCGTACCCTCGTCGTACAGAAACAGATCGATCATCTCGACGCTGCGCGGCTTCAAGCGGGCGAAGGTCACGATCGCTTCGAGCATCAGCTTGGCTGCCAGCGCAGGTGGCACACGCCCCACCCCAGTTCCCAGGGCCGGGAAGGCCACACGACGAAGCTGGCGCGACTCCGCCGCCAGCAGCGTGCGCAGCGTAGCGCGGCCAAGACAGATCGCGCCGCCCAGTGCGGCGACCGCATGGGCCACGTGGCGCGCCCGCAGCCGACCCGGCCCGGTCCAGACCACATCGCCCATGCCGACCGGGGCTTTACTCCGCGCTTCGCTCGCCAGCTCCTCACCACCGATCCGGCGCAGCGCAGCGGCGACGCCGACCTCCATGGTCAACTGAGTGTTCGCCGCGTTAACCAGCACGTCAGCGCTGTGCGAAGCCAAGTCGCCGACTGACAGTGCGATGCGCAGGCTGCCGATGTGAGCGCGATCGGCACTGACCGAATCGACGGCCGGCGGCGCTTCTTCAATCAGGGCCAGATCGCGCGACAGCGCTTCAGCGCTGGCGTAGCGCTCGCCCGGATCCTTGCGCAAGAGCTTCTCAACCACCGCAAAGAAGTACGCCTCGCGCGGCGTACGCGCCGTCGGAGGAAGGTACGGATCCGAGACATGCGCCAGACACAGCGCCGCTGCGCTGCCAGCCATAAACGGCGGCGAGCCCGTCGCTAGCAGGTGGGCCGTCGCACCCAGCGCATACAGATCCGAGCGCCGATCCGGAGACTTCTCATTCCACAGCTCCGGCGCCATGAACAGCGGCGTGCCGGTGACTCCTTTTTTGGCCTGGTACATGCGGGTATCGGTGGCGATGCCAAAGTCCCCCACCATGGCCGCGCCGCTGGCCGCCAAAAACAGGTTGGCCGGCTTGATATCGCAGTGCACAACGCCAGCTTGATGCAGCGCGTGCAGCCCGCGCGCCGTGTCACGCAGCAGGTGAATCACCAGCTCCAGCGGCAGCTTGCGACCATCCTGGCTCACCGTCTGCAGCAGCTCTCCCAGATCGATGCCATCGACATACTGCTGCACGGCAAAGGCAATCGCGCCCTCCAGCCCGGCATCAAGCACCGTGACGACATGTGGCGAGCTGACCCGCGCGCCGAGGTAGGCCTCGCGAAAGATCGAGAGATCGCTCGCGCCGTGGAATGTCTTTATGACGTGCGGCACCTGCAAGATCTGATGACTGGCCAGGTAGGCGGTGCCCATCGCGCCGCGGCCGAGCACACTGTGGATCGTCAGGCCACGGAACACCGCCCCCGGCTTAAGCGCATCGAGCGGTGAGCTGCCGTCCTGTCGTGGCAGGCTGCTCGTGCCCACGCTGGAGCTAGTCGAAATGGTCATGATGCCTGTGTCTCCTCTCCCCCGGTCAGCCGCTGCCTCTGGGGTCAGATCTAGGTCAGCTTGGCTCAGGCTATCACGACGAGCCTAGCCGCCGGCGTGGGCAGCGCGCCGCCGTGCCTTGGCTCGTGCTTTCAGCGCGCCACTGCGGTATGTCGGATTCCTATCGAGTGCCTATGAGGTGACCGCAGATGTTGGAACATGAGCTAGCGAGCGCTATGGCCATCGCCCGTCAGGCCGGCCAGATCCTGCTCGAGATCTACGCTGCTGACTTTTCCGTCGACTACAAAGACGGCAGGCAGAGTGACCCCGTGACCGAGGCCGATCGTCGGGCCAACGCCCTCATCGTCGCCCGGCTGCGCGCGCTGTTCCCAGCCGACGGCATTGTCGCCGAAGAGAGCGCCGGGGAAGGCGCGGAGCTAAGTGCGGCTCTGCAGCGGCCGCGCATCTGGTACGTCGATCCGCTCGATGGGACCAAGGAATTCATCAGCAAAAATGGCGAGTTCTCGGTCATGCTCGGCCTGGCGATCGCGGGTCGCGCCCAGCTTGGCGTCGTGCTGCAGCCCAGCGAAGACAAGCTGTACAGCGGGATCGTCGGCCACGGCGCCTGGCTGCAGCAGCACGGACAGCGACGACCACTGCAGGTCAGCGGCACCGCCCAGCCCAGCGAGCTGCGGCTGGTCGTCTCGCGCTCGCATCGTCCCCAGAGCACCGATGACCTCGTGCGGGCGCTCGGCATCCAGCGGGAAGCGCAGAGCGGCTCGGTCGGCCTCAAGATCGGCCAGATCGCCGAGCAGCGCGCCGATCTCTATGTCCACGCCTCTGACCGCGCCAGCGCCTGGGACACCTGCGGTCCCGAGGCCGTGCTGCGAGCGGCCGGCGGCCAGTTCACCGACCTCGGAGGCGAGCCCTTGGTCTACGGTGAGCCTGAGCTGCGAGCACGGCGCGGCATCTTGGCCTGCAACGCGGCGGCGTTTGCCCAGGTGCTGCCGACCGTGCGCGAGCTAGCACTCCACCAAGGTCTCCTGCGCTAGGACCGACGAGCGCAGCGTATGGCAACCGCCTTCATTCCTTTTTCTGCGCCGTCCTGCGCTGAGTCCGGCCCCGGAATCTGTCGGCCACCACCTCTGCAGCCCAGCTCCGCTGGGGAAAGACGCTCTAGCCTGCGCGCTCGTTCCGCGACAAGCCAGCTACTGTCGCGCTGGGTCGCGGCCCTGCTCCTCGGGCCCCTTGCCTTCTGCAGCCAGGCTGGCCGGGTGCCAAGCAGCTCGTCAAGCCTATCGCGGCCGGGCGTCCAGCTTGTGCAGTCCATTCCGGAAGGAACCGGCCTGCAGTCGGCGGAGCTGCCCTACACACTCGACGTCTGGCTGCGGATGATTCGCAGCGCGCGCAAGACGATTGATCTGGCGCAGTACTATGTCGCGTCCGCTCCCGGTCAGCCCCTCGAGGCCGTGCTCAGCGAGCTAGAGCGGGCAGCCGAGCGCGGCGTGCGCATCCGCGTGCTGCTCTCGCAGAAGCTGCTCGCCAGCTACCCCGATTCCTATGCGCGGCTGCGCGCCCTGCCTAACACCACAGTCCGCGCCTATGACATCGCGGCCTTAACCGGTGGCGTCCTGCACGCCAAGTACTGGATCATCGACGGCGACGAGCCGACAGCGGCGAGCTCCCAGGCCTTTGTCGGCAGCCAGAATATGGACTGGCGCTCGCTGACCCAGATCCATGAGCTGGGAGTCCTGATTCATGACCGCAAGGTCATCTTTTTGCTGGCCACCCTCTTTGCTGCCGACTGGAGCTTCGCCGAGACCGGCCGCTATCCCGCGCTGGCCGGGCCCCGCGATGACCCCACCCCGACGGACCAGGAGCCCATCGAGCTGCTGGCCAGCCCGCCGCAGCTGACGCCGCCTTCGATCGGCGCCGCCCTGCCCGCCCTGCTCCGCCTCATCGCAGAAGCGCAGACCTCGCTCCGCATTCAGCTCCTCGACTATTCCCTTTCTGCGCCGCCCGAGGCGCGCTGGGACGAGCTGGATGCAGCCCTGCGAAAAGCCGCTAGCCGCGGCGTTCGCGTCGAGCTCCTGGTCTCTCACTGGAACACCAGCGAGCCCGACATCTCCCACTTAAAGGAACTCGCTCAGCTTCCGAACTTCGCGGTCCGCATCGCCACCATTCCTGAGCTTCCTTCCGGATTCATTCCCCACGCGCGGGTGACGCACAGCAAGTACATGGTGGTCGACAACACCCTGCTGTGGCTCGGCACCAGCAACTGGGCCCGACGCTACTTTTACAGCTCGCGCAACGTCGAGCTCATCCTGCGCGATGCGGCGCTGGCCCGGACCGGCAGCCGAGTCTTCCAGACGCTGTGGGACAGCCGATACTGCCAGCCCATCGAGCCCGGCAAGAC
>CAZVMD010000387.1:0-6411 GCA_964628555.1 uncultured Myxococcales bacterium
CGGCTGCGGCTGCGCGTACACCGGCTGCGGCTGCACGACGACGGGAGCCACAGCCCCAACGCCCCAGTGCCCCGCTCGAAACACCCAGAAGCCGCCTTCATTGACCCACTGCGCCGGAACCCAGACCCGATTGATCGCCGGACGAACCGCAAAGTGACCTGGGACCCAGACGTGGCGGCGGATCGGCGGGCGCCACTGCCAGTGGCCCGGAATCCAAGCATGGCGGGGCGAGGGAGCCACCGGCACGACCTCGACCTGCGGCGCTGGTGGCGCCACGGTGATGCGGATGGGAACCTGTGCCTTGGCAATACTTGGCGCCAGGGCAAAGGTGGCAAGCACAAAAGCCAGGACACTGCCAGAGAACAAGCGATACATGGGTGAGGTCCTCACGATCGGGTTTGCAGTCGGCGAGCAGGCCCCCGTGCGACGGAGCTCAGGGGCCAAGTTAGCTCATTCTATCCAACAAGACGAACGAGCGGAGCGGATATTTCAGTCGACAGCCGGGCAGAGCCGGCTGCACCAAGACCGTCCCCTCGTGCTCACAAACCTTGGCTCAGGTGACCTAGGGCCTTACCAGCGCGGCGACGGAACCATCGTCTTGGCCGATTAATACGCGCTTCGCTTCGTGCAGAAAAAAACCCGTCTCGACAACGCCAGGCAGCGCCTTGAGCCGCCCGTGCAGCTGCGCGGCGCTTAGCTCGGGCGACAGGGCAAAGCCCAGGTCCACGATGAGATGGCCACCGTCAGTCAAGTACGGGCCCGCGCTGCCCTGCCGCAGAGCAGCGGAGGTGATCCCGGGCTGTCGCCGCAGCCGGGCGAGCGTGTGCTGCGCGCCGAAGGCGACGATCTCAACCGGCAGCAAGCGCTTTTCGCCCAGCACCGCCACCTGCTTGCCGCGGTCCGCAACGACGACCAGCTCTTTGGATGCAGTCGCGACGAGCTTTTCGAACAGCAGCGCGCCGCCAGCGCCCTTGACGAGCTGCAGCTGTGGATCGATCTCATCCGCGCCATCCACCGTCAGATCGATGGCATGCTCAGCCCTTACAGCGAGCGCGTCGAGGTCGACGATTGCCAGCCCAAGCTCGCTGCCCAGCTGTGCGCTGCGTGTCGAAGTGGCGACGCAGCGCAGTGTTCGCAGCGCAGGCTCCACAGCCACGCGCCTCGCCAGCGCACGGATGAAGCAGGCGGCCGTGTCCCCCGTCCCCAGCCCAAGCACCATACCTGGCGTTACTAGCTCTGCTGCGGCGGCGCCGGCCGCCTCTCGTGCCGACGGGGCCATCGGCTACGACGCCGACTTGTCAGCGCGGAACAGCTTGAGGATGCCGGAGAACACGTTGGGCCCCTCGTGCCCGATCAGCTTCTCGAGCTCGAGGTCGTCCAGCCAGATGCCGCCACACTCGAAGCACTTGTCGATGTCGACACCGCGGTAGGGAACCTCACGCAGGTCGAAGCCGCACTTCGGGCACTTCATGAAGTGCAGCTTCTTGCGTTCCTCGCGCTCGCTCTTCTGCATGCGGCTGGCCTGCTCGGCGGCCTGCCGCTGCAGCTTGGCGGCTTCCTCACGGGCAAAGTACTCGTCTTCGGACTCGGAGGGCTTGTTCAGGCTCATCTGACTTTACTTCCCTGGGTTGGGGCGGCAGCGGAACACTCCTACCGAATGGCAGGCGGTCCAGTCCTTATCACAGATCAATCGAGTTTTGGGGCGGGTTTCGGCGGTCGCTCGCGGGAGGAGCGCGCTGCGCAGGCGTGAGTGTGGCGAGCCCTACTGTGGCTTGACGAGCTCGCTGCTGCCGCCGCCCGTCTGCGCTGGCGGCTTGACGAGCTCTGAGGAAGAGGGGCTCGGAGCGGCTTTGGCCGGCGCCGGCGGCGGATTCCCTTCGAGGCGAGCAATGCTGTCGCGCGCCACCCCCGCAGCCCCACCGCTCGGATAGAGCTCCAAGTACCGACGATACTGCTGCAGCGCGCGCTCTTTATCACCTCTGGCGCGATAGGTCTTGGCCAGGCCGAAGATGGCGGGCCCGTAGTTCGTCGCCTTGCCCAGCGCATTGTTGTAGTGCTCGATGGCCGCATCCAAGCGGCCGGTCTCGAGCGCGCACTTACCCAGGCCCACGTGGACCGCCGGCACATGCGAGGCGTACGAGAGAATCGTCTCGAACAAGCGCTGCGCCTCGTCGAACTGCTCATGCTCGACTAGACGCTGCGCCAGATCCATCTGCTCGTCGAAGGTCTTGGGGAATTCGGTGATAACGATCTTCTTGCCCCCACCCGAGGTTGCCGGCTTGGCGACGGCTGGCTGGCTGGCTGGGCTGATGACGGTCGGTGGCTTGGCGGCCGGTGCCACCGTGCCGCTCGCACTCGGAGCGGCGACAGCCGTGGCTGGGCTGGGCGTCGCGGCAGGCTTGCTGGGCTCGCTGACTGCCGGTTTGTTAGGCGACGTGGCGACTGCTGGCTGCGGCGCCGGAGGAGTGTTCGACGCTCCGTTAAGCGCCGGTTGCTTGCCCTCGGGCACTTTGTCCGGGGCCGGTGCTGACTTGACTGAGGAATCGCTGCCCCCGGTCGCAGGGGTAGCTGCAGGCGGCGTCGGGTTGGACGGTGTGCCGACCACCGGCGTACCCGGACTCGCTTGCGGCGTGCCGGCAGGAGTCGGATCCACTTTCTCCGGTGCCGGCGTCTCTGAGCCGCCCAGGCCGCTGCTCGGGAGACCATTGTCCACGGCCATCCCCGTACTGCCGCTGACGCCCCGACCGCCAGCGCCGCCCGAGTCCGAGGTGCCCGCGCTGCGCAGCCCCAGGATCAGGAGCCCGGCGAGCCCGAGCGAGATCAGCAGCAGCACCAGCCCCCGACGACTCTCCCCGCCCTCCATCCGCTCGGTGGTGTCGAGCGAGGGAATGCGGCTCGTGCGGTTGGGATCGGTGGTCTCCTTCATGTGCCGCGGCACCGGATCGCTCATGCGCAGCGCCTCTTCGACCGGGTCGACCGGCTTTTCGGCAGCTGCGCTGGGGCGCGCGGCGGGGGCACTCTGGGGATTGATCAGCGTTGCGTCGGCATCCGTGACCGCCTCGGCAGAGTCATCGGCCAAGTCAGCGGGGTCGGCGCGATGGAAGGCCACCGTGTCGTTGCCCGAGCTCTTTGGAGCCTCGCTAGCTGGGACCGATGGTGGCTTGGCTGCGCGCCCGGCTGGCGTGGGAGGTGGAGCCATCTCCAAGCGAACAAAGCGACGCGTCGGATCGGCGCCGCTCTCCTCGCCCTCGGCCTCTGCGGCCTCACTCTTCGGGCGAGGCGCCGCGGGGACAGCTGCCGACTTGCTGGCGGGCGCTACAGCCGCAGGCTTGCTGGCGGGCGGTGGAGCCGCAGACTTGGCCCCCCCAGCGCTGCTTGGCGCGCTGCCCGCTCCAGAGCGAACAGCCGCGGCGGGGGCGACCGATTTGCTAGCGGCAGCTGCCACGACCCGCTCGGGCGCTGGGGGCGGAGCCGGTCGCGTCGATGGCGGTCCGGCCGACGGCGGGGCTGCCGCAGGAGGAGCGGTGACCGGCGTCGGCGTTGGGGTTGGCGTGGGCGAGTCGGGAATCTGCAGAATCGGCACGGCCGGCACCGGCGGCCGCGGGCGGCTCGGCTGGCCTGAGGGCGTCAAGCGCAGCGGGTTCATGTTGCCCGCCGCCGGCGTCAGACCCGGTGGTGTCACCCGTAGCTGCGGCGGAACCGATGCGTCACTGCGTCGGCCACTGCCGTCACTGCGCGCCGCGCCCGGCCCCGACAGCGGCGGTATGGCCATGATGCCGCTGTTCGTCGCCTTCTGGCCCCGACGTCGCTCTGCCCGCTCGACCTCGGCGCTGTGAAACAGCGACTCAAACTCGACGATGTTGCCGATGCGGCGGAAGACTTTGCCCCCGCGCGAAAGCTCGTCGTCGCGGCTGACACGTCGCTCGATCATCCAAGTGCGCAGCGTCGTCAGGTCGGGGCAGCGCAGCACATCGACGGAGCCGCGCTTGCGCAACAGCCATGGCTTGGGAGGCAAGCCGCTTCCCCGAGCGGCCCCCGAGTCGGGCCGGCCGCTCGGCGGCTTGCCGCTGGACGCACCCGCCAGCTGAGGGCGAGCCGGAGTCGAAGCATTGACGGGGGTGGCGCCGCGCTTGGGGTCGCTGTTTTCCATGGGATTGCACTTGGTTAGCTGGCCGCCCTGAGCCTGCCGTACAGGGCGTGCTCAGAGAAACACGCTGCCATTTTGCAGCCGAGCTACAGCACGCGGCAAGTAAATAGCGGGCTGCTTGGCCGGCGCTTGCCAGGGCAGCCGGGTGCTCTCAAGCTCTCCGCCTGGGTCAGCGGCGACCCGGTCTGCAGGGAAAACAACGCCGTCTAGCCAGTACGCGCAGCCAAAATGGCATCGATGAGCTCGACGAGGCCAGCCCCCTCGGCGGCCTGGGTCAGGTACTGCGGGCGGTTGTCGCCAAGCTCGGGCAGATAGCGTTCGATGTTGCGAACCCCGACGGAGAGCGCGAACCGGCCGGGGGCAAACAGGCTGGCATCGTTGGCGCTATCGCCCACCGCAACGGCCGCAGTCGCCAGCTGCTCTGCGACCTGCGTCAGGCCGCGACGGCCGAGGAGCTCCGCCACGCCATCGGCTTTGCTGCGCGGGCGCGCCCCATCCAGCATGAAGTGTAGGTGGATGGAGCTAGCGAGGAGCTGCCCAGCCCCCGCGCTCTCCTCTGCCGTGAGCGCAGCCAGCCGCCGCAGGGTGGCAGGCGCAGCGCTGGCCCCATCGCTTGGGAGTCGCCGCAAGACGGTGTAGTCAGTCAGCCGAAAGGCGTTGTCCGCCGTCTCGACAAAGCGCAGCTCGGCGCGCCGGGCCACGCGCCGGGCCAGATCGGCCAGGCAGGCGCGCAGCTCGCCCGATGGGGAATCGCGATAGCACAGCGGCGCTTCGTGCGGATCGGCCCCCGCCCCGGGGGCCAGCCGATCGATCCAAGCTCCGCCGTTTTCGACGACGACCGCGCTGACTCCGTGCACGTAGGCGAGCAGCGTCGCGCCATAGCCAGCCGGACGGCCGGTATTGAGGATGACCTCGATGCCGGCCGCGGCCGCTCGCGCTACGGCCGAAAGGACGCTGCCGTGCAGGCTGCCATGCAGGGTAAACGTGTCGTCGACGTCAGCGATCAGGTAGCGGATGCGCGGAGCGAGTGTGACAAGGTTCACCGCGGCAGCTTAGCGTCAGCGGCGCACAAAGGCGATCCAGACGTTGTGCCAGCTACGCCGACTCTCCCGCGAGCTCGCGGCCTCCCCGGACTCGCCTCGCCCGCCGCGCACCTCAAAGCGACGCAGCAGCATCCGCACCACCTCGCCGCTCTTTATGCGGCCGATGGCAGCGAGGTAGTCGGCCAGGCTTCGCACCGGCTGCGCGTTGACCTGCAGCACGATGTCGCCGCGCTCGGCCCCGCCTTCGAGTGCCGGGCTGCTTGGCTCGACGGCCAGCACCAAAAGCCCGCGCTCGCCGTCGTAGCCCAGCTTCTCAGCGGTGGCCGGGGCCAGCTCGGTCACGGCCAGACCTAGCGACGACGGCTTGCGAGCCACCGGATCACTCTGCTTGGGCGGGGCCGGCGGTGGTGGCAAGCGCACGCTTGTCTTCTGCAGCACCCCGTCGCGGTAGTAGGACAGCGCGATCGGCAGGGGCTCGCCGGGTCGCGCCGGTGGCAGGTTGCTGAGCAGCCACATCAGGTCATCCGAGCGCTCGACGCGGTGGCCGCCCAGGTCGGTAATCACATCGCCGGCTCGCAGCCCGGCAGCCGCAGCCGGGGAGTCGGCGTAGACCTCGGCCACGAGCGCGCCATGACGGTCGGGCAGGCCAAAGGACTTGCGCAGCGACTCGCTAATCGCCTGTGGATAAACTCCCAGCCAGCTGCGCAGCACGTAGCCGTGCCGGTGTAGCTGTTCCGCCACCGACCGCGCGAGGTTGCTGGGAATCGCGAAGCCGATGCCGCTACCGACCACGTTCATGGCGCTGTTGATGCCGATGACTTCGCCCTGCGCGTTGATCAGCGGACCGCCCGAGTTGCCGGGATTGATCGGCGCATCGGTCTGCAGGAAGTCAAAGAAGCCCGGCTGGCTGCCCGGCTGCACCTCGCGGCGCCCCTTGGCCGACACAATGCCGACGGTGACTGTGTGCGACAGGCCAAACGGGCTGCCAATCGCCATCACCCACTCGCCGATCTGCACGCGGTCAGAGTCGCCGAGCGGCGCCCAGGGCAAGGCCTGCGCACCCGCCTCGATGCGCAGCAGCGCCATGTCGGTGCGCTCGTCGCGTCCGATCAGCTGCGCGCTAAATTCGCGATCGTCCTGCAGATGCACGTGGATGTCGCGGGCCCGCTCGACGACGTGGTTGTTGGTCAGGATGAAGCCGCGCGCGTTGATGATGACGCC
>CAZVMD010000388.1:0-6398 GCA_964628555.1 uncultured Myxococcales bacterium
AACAGGCAGCCGATCGACTCGTAAAGCTGCGTCGGATGCACCGGGATCATCGGCGAGTGGGCCTGGATCAGATGCGCATCATACTGAGCTCGCCAGGGCGCGCTGCCGACGGGGAAGCGGATGCCGAGGAAGCTTGTCGTCTCTTTGCCGTAGCAGCAGCCGTTGAAGTAGCAGCCCAGCCGACCGAAAAACAGCCCCAGCATGATCGGTGGCGAGGCCAGGTCAGCGACGCGCCACCAGCGCATCTTGTGCTTGCGCGTGAAGTAGTAGGCAAAGCCGGTGGCGAGCAGGAAGCCGCCGTAGTAGGCCAGCCCGCCGCGCCACAGCTTGGCCCAGGCGAAGCAGTCGCGCGGTGGATAGCAGACGCCGCGAGCGGTATCGCAGAGGTAGTCGAAGCCGCACTGCTTGGCCTCGGTGCAGTGGCGGACCAGAGCATCGACGGCCGGCACCTGCGTCGGATCGAGGCAGAGGTTGACGTAGTCGAAGAAGTGTCCATCGGCAAAGACGTGCAGGATGCGCGAGCCAATGACGCCAAAGATGGTCATGTACAGGTTGACGTCGAGGATGTCGTCGGGATCGAGGTCCAGCTTGCGCGCCTCGCGCACCGTGACGAGGGCGGCCAGCGCCAAGCCCAGGGTCAGGAAGGTGAAGTAGGCCGGGAAGGTGATCTCCCCGAGGAGCGGCAGGATGAACTTGAACAGGATGGGCTTCACGACCGCCGCACTATAGCCCGCGGCTGCCGACCCGCAGCACCATTTAGTCGCCTCGGGCCGAGGCCGGGTCTAGCTGTCGCGGTCGGCGGCGGGAGCGCTCTTGTCGCGGCTGGCCTGGGCGGCGGCTGCCATGTTGCGACGGACCCAGCCCCCAGCCAGGAGCAAGCCAATCGGCGACACCAGCGCGACCAGGCCATAGACCAACCACATGAACTCGGTGTTCTGCGGCCCGTCGGCCGGACAGTAGCGGGCGAGGAACCAGCCGGAGTACATGCCGGTCAGGACCTTGGTCAAAAACCAGGGAAACTGCCCGATGCCCATGTACTGCGCCGTCTTGCCCGGCGGGGCGATCTCGGCGATGTACTGCAGGAAGCGCGGCTGCCACAGCGCCTCGCCCAGTGAGGTCAGCAGCGAGTTGAGGATGAGCAGCGTCGGACTGGGCCCCAGCGCCAGCAGGAAGGTCGGCGTCGCCATGACGATCGTGCCGATGATCATCATGCGATAGACGTTGATGCGCGCCGTCAGCGCCGCGACGAGCGGCGTCAGGATGAAGATCAAGAGCGGGTTTAGGCCCGAGAAGAACTCGAAGTTCTGGCTGAACAGTGGCGTGCTGCGGTAGGCGCGCTCGATGTATAGCGGCATGGTCAGCCAGGCGTGCGCGAACAGCGTCTGCACCGGCACGACGATGAAGATAAAGAACGTAAACTGCGCATTGCGCAGCGGGTGCTCGGCCAGCCAGCGAACCATGCGCGGCCAGAGCCGCGGCTGCTCGGAGGCGGCGAGGTCGAGGCGCGCCGCCCCCAGGCTGCGGGCGACGATGGCCGAGACCTCCTCGACCTGGGCCGGGCTGCGCTTCCGCAGGCCTAAGACGACGGCTAGGATGCCGAGCAGGCTCATGCCGGCGTAGACCCACAGCACGCCGGTGATGCCGTTCGGCGGCAGGATGCGCTCGCTCATGTGGCGCACCCGCGGCGACAGCAGGCCCGAGGCGAAGGCCCCCAGGTTGGTCACCGAATAGATCATGGCAAAGCCTAAGGCCGCCGTTTTTTCGTCGGTGTAGTGCTTGACCGCGGCATACAGCGTCGGCTGAAAAGTGCCGTAGCCGATCATGATGCACAGCATGCCCAGCCCGACGGTCAGGTGCAGCGACTGGAACGGCCCCGGCGCCATGTGCAGCGTCTCGCCGAGCGCAATGATCGTCCGCCCGACGATCATCATAAGGAGGCCAAACAGCAGCGCGCGCCGCACACCCCAGCGATCGCCCAGTCCACCGAGCAGAAACATCATGCCGGTGACGCCGCCTGAGAACAGCGCCACCATCTGACCGGCGTGGACATCGCCGAGCGCCACGTTCTCAGAGAGGAACTTGGTCAGCACGGTGAGCATGCCGAAGTAGATCAGCCCCTCGCAGATCGCCGGGACGTTGATCCCCCAGCGCAGGGCCGACGGAGCCGCTTGGAAGTCGCGAAACGGCTGACTCAGCTCACGCAGGGCCTCGGCGAGCGAGGTCTTGCCGCTACTGGCGGTGTCACTGCCGTCGCTATCCGGCTTCGGGGCAGGCTGGGCGGGCGGACTGCTCATCGCCGCCTCCTGCCCGCAAGACACGAGTTTCTCGACGAGAAATTAGCCTGTCCCGACGGAGAATGCGCTGCAGCGGGCCGCAAGCACAGCCAAGGGGACCCTTGGTAGGTTGAGGTCATCATTTCGCATTATTACGCGACCTTCTAGGTTTCGCCTAGCACCTGCGTGCGCGAATTTCCGAGGAAAGTCGCGGCCTTCGGGCTGGCGGGCTCAGGCTTTCTGAGGCTCTGTGGGAACGCGAGCCTGCGACAAGGGCGACGAGAGCGGCGGGACTGCCGGACTGCGACACCGCCCGTCTGCGGCTCCCGTCTGAGGCGCTGCCAGCTTTGGGCTTGGCGCCTAGTTGTGCAGCAGGCGCGCGCGCTCAAGCTTGCGCTGCGCCACCAGCCACTGCGGCAGGCCGACCAGGGTCAAGAGGAAGGCGCCCAGGCAGCACTTCGAGCCGCGCACCGTGGCATCAATGCTGGCGCCAAGCTCGCCTTCGCCATTGTGCACTGCGGCAATGACGAGGTGCGCCATCCCCCACAGGAACACCAGCCACGCCATCGCCAGAAAGGTAATCCCCAGCCATCGCTGCAGGCTTACCAGCGTGGGATCGAGGGGCGGCGTGCGTAAATTATTTCGCACTGCGAAGGGCGCAACGCTGCCACCGCGTAAAGATGGTGACAGGGCCGGCTGCCCCAGCGAAGCGGCCTGCCGAGCCAGGAATCCTGCCGACTGGCTCGACGGAGACGCGGCGACAGCCGCGGCGAAGCTAGGTGGCGAGAGCGCCTCGGCCAGACTCAGCGCCGGACTCACCCGCTGTGCTCCTCCCGTCTGGCGGACCGCGGCAGGGCTCAGGGCAGAGCCGCTGCGATCCGCTGAGCCCTCGCCCAGGCCCTCACGCAGGAACGAGCCTGGTTCGGCAAGGCCGTTCATGCGGTAGGAGGAGGGTTGACTCATGCAGAGGGCTCCACGTGGGGGGTTCGGCAGCGGCTGGCTGGCTGCGCACTTTCGGGCTCACAGAGAGGCTTCGGCCAGGCGCCATCCCAGTCCTCTGCAAGGAAAGGGCCGGCCCGCGCCCCTCCGCGCAGCCCTGTTTTCCGTCGGAGCAGAGGTTGGACAACCTGCAGAAACGAGCAGCTCTTTTC
Organism: uncultured Myxococcales bacterium; assembly: GCA_964628555.1. GTDB lineage: Bacteria > Myxococcota_A > Polyangia > Palsa-1104 > JAEUJZ01 > JAEUJZ01. Next base: position 3,425 of record CAZVMD010000388.1, read on the forward strand.
ACAACGCAGCGCGTTAGAAAAAGCCCCCACAGGCGCTGTCTAGAGCAGCCCAGGGGCATGCTCCGGGCACAGCCGGGGGCTTGGGGAACGCAGCCGCTTATGCGTATAGTGCGACTCATGAGCGGTTGCGGCGGCACGGACTAAGCGATCGCTCGAAACTCACAGTCAGAGAAGCTTCCGGAACCGTTCAACTCAACCTGTCCCACGCCAACCACTGCTTGGATCTGGATCTCCAGACCGAGACGGAAGGAGCGCACAACATGTCGACGACGAAGGGTGGTCGCCAGAGCAAGGTCACGCACCTTGTGCTGCGGCAGATGAAAGAGCAGGGCGAGCGCATTGCCATGCTGACGGCCTATGACGCCAGCTTTGCCCGGCTCTGTGATCAGGCCGGCACGGATGTGCTGCTGGTCGGTGACTCGCTGGGCATGGTCATTCAAGGGGGCGACAACACCCTCGGCGTGACCATGGAGCACATGATCTATCACTGTCGCGCCGTGGCCCGCGGGGTCAGCGCCGCCACCGGCCGCTCGATGGTGGTTGGCGATCTGCCGTTTATGTCGTACCAGACCGGCCTCGATGAGGCCCTGCGCAACGCTGGCCGCCTGATCAAAGAGGGCGAGGCCGAAGCGGTAAAGCTTGAGGGCGGCGCCGAGTACGCCGAGCTGGTCTCGCGCATGGCCCGCATCGGCATCCCGGTCATGGGTCATATCGGCCTGACGCCGCAGTCGATTCACTCGCTGGGCGGCTATCGCGTGCAGGGCCGTGAGCTGCAGCAGGCCGAGAAGCTGCTAGCCGATGCCCAGGCCTTGTCTGAGGCCGGCTGCTTCGCCATCGTCCTTGAGTGCGTACCCAAGGAGCTTGCCGCCGAGATCACCGCGCGCCTGCCCATCCCCACCATCGGCATTGGCGCCGGACCCGACTGCGATGGCCAGGTGCTGGTGCTGTACGACCTGCTGGGCATGAACGAGGAGTTTCGCCCGCGCTTCGTCAAGCGCTACGACAACCTGGCGCTGCGCGTGCGCACCGCCATCGACAGCTACATCTCCGAAGTGCGCGATGGCGAGTTTCCCGCTGCCGAGCACACCTTCGGGCGTGACAAGGAGCCGCGGCTGCCGGCCGCTAGCACCGCCTCGCCGCGCATCGCCGCCGCCGGGGGCGTGGTGTCCGAGATCGATCCCAGCGCGGGGCTGTCCTGTGTGCCGCTGCACCCGCTGCCGGGTGGCAAGCGCTAGGTGGGCCCCGTGCAGCTCCACGGCATTGAGATCATCCACGAGCCAGCGCAGATGCAGGCGCGGGCGCTCTTGGCGCGGGCAGCGGGCCAGCGCATCGCCTTCGTTCCGACGATGGGCTACCTGCACGAAGGCCACGTCTCGCTGCTGCGGGCCGGCCGGGCGCGCGGCGAGCTTCTGGTGCTGTCGATCTTTGTCAACCCCATGCAGTTCGGGCAGAACGAGGACCTGTCGCGCTACCCCCGCGATCTGGACGGCGATCTAAAGAAAGCGGCGACCGCTGGCTGCGATCTGGCGTTCTGTCCGACGCCGGCCGCGATGTATCCAGCCGGCTTTCAGACCCGCGTCGAGGTCAGCGAGGTGCAAAAGGGCCTGTGCGGTGATCATCGCCCGGGGCACTTTGTCGGCGTTGCCACCGTGGTGCTGAAGCTGCTCAATCTGGTGCAGCCGCACGTCGTGCTGCTGGGCGAAAAGGACTATCAGCAGCTGCAGGTCATCCGTCGCCTAGTGGCCGATCTCGCCCTGCCCGTCGAGGTGCAGGGCTGTCCGCTGATTCGCGACCCCGACGGCCTGGCCATGTCGTCGCGCAACGCCTATCTCAGCGCGGACGAGCGACAGCAGGCGCTGGTGCTGTCGCAGGCCCTGTTCGCGGCGCAGCAGGCCTATGCCGCAGGCGAGCGGCGCCGCGATGTGCTGCTGCAGCGGGCGGACGCGGTCCTGGCCAGCCAGCCGGCGCTCCGCCTTGACTATCTGGAGCTGCGCGACGCGGCCGATCTCAGCCTGCCGCCCGAGAGGCTGGAGCGGCCAGCCGTCCTGCTTCTGGCCGGCTTTATCGGCCGCACGCGCCTGATCGACAACCTGACTCTGGCCTAGGTTCGCGTCCGCTCGCTTCGCCTAGCGATAGCGATAGCCCAGGCCGATGCGGGCCGCGGCTTCGAGGAAGCTGTCGCGGGCCAGAGGCATCGTCAAAAGGCTCAGCGCGAGCGCCAGAAACAGGCGGTCGCTGGCCTGATACTTCGTCGTCGCGGCCGGAGCCAAGCGGAGCCAGCGGAGCAGATCAACATCGGCGCTGAGGTCCAGTGCGACCAGCGGCGTGATCACATCGACCCGCGTGCTGTTGCGCGTAAAGCCGATAAGGCCGCCGCCAAGGCCAGCGCTCAGCGTGACCCGCTCACCGAGCCGCGCCAGCAGGCCAAGGCCAATCCGTCCCGAGCCGACCAGCAGGTAGCGCAGATTAAGCTGGCCGATCTCCAGCCGCGACTGCACAACGAGGCCCAGGCTGGAGCTCAGCATCGCGCCCCCGGCGATCGACAGCGAGCCGCCGAACAGCGGGCGGGAAAAGAAGCTGGCCAGAGCTGGCCCGGCCGACACCGCGAGGTACGGTGAGCCGAGGCCGGGCGACACGGCCGCGCTCGGCTCGGCCGGCGGCAGGCGGGTCGGCGGTGGCAGCGGCGAGTCGGGCTGAGCCTCAGCGGCTGGGGGCAGCAGCGCCGCCGGGAGTGGATCGGGCGCAGCCTCTGGCTGGGCGGCAGCCTGAGCGGCCAGAAGGCTCGCCATACCACCCACCGAGGCGATCGACCAGCGACGGAGCTGCCAATATATTAGCAAGCTTGCTAATTGCATGACGGCTCCTTCCAGTCACTGCAGCAGCGGTAGCTGGAGCTGAAGAGATCGCGACAGGTCGAGCAGCTCTGCTTCGCTGACCAGGTCTCGGGATCGCAGCTGCCGCGACTGCGGAGCTC
>CAZVMD010000389.1:0-6393 GCA_964628555.1 uncultured Myxococcales bacterium
AGATCACCTGCATGCCGCAGATCGATCAGGTCTATGCCCTGACCATGTACAGCAGTGCCGCGATTGGCTTTGGTCGGGTCTGCGATCGCGTCATCGCCGAGGCTGGCCAGCCGGTTGTGCGCCCGACGGTCTGGCTTACCCTGGCCTTGGATCACCTGGCGATGGACGGCAAGACGGCCGGCGATCTTCTGGCCGCGGTCATCGAAATCCTTGAGAGCGATCAGCTGCTTAAGGAAGCCGAAGAGACCACGTCGACCGTCACCCATCAGAGCCCGGTGCTGCCAGCTGGCGGTCGCGCCGAAGCCGCTTCGTAGCTCGATGTCGAGCCGCCCGCGTTTGGCCGTCGCAGCGTAGCTAGCTGCTGGCGTGCTGGAAGACGTGCACGGTGCGGGTTGGAAACGCGATCTGCGCGCCGTGGGCTTCCAGGATCCGCATCAGATCGAGCATGGCCGCATGGCGCAGCTCCAGAAAACGATCCCAGTCGGACTCTTCAAACCAGGCCATGATCTCGATGTCCAGCGACGAGCTGCCAAAGGCGCCGAAGTGACAGCGGAACGGCTGGCCCGGCCACAGCTTGGGATGCTGGCGCAGGTACTCGGATAGCGCGGCGCGCAGGCGATCGAGCTTGTCGGCGGTGAAGTCATACGTGACGCCGAGCACCAGATGCAGGCGGAGGTTGTCGCGCGCGGCCAGCGACTCGATGACCATCTCGGCCAGCTTGCCGTTGGGGATGGTCAGTAGGCTGCGATCGAGCGTGCGGATGGTGGTCGAGCGCAGGCCGATGTGCTCCACCCAGCCCTGCCGGCCATCGATCATCACCAGATCGCCGAGCCGCATCGGCTGATCCAGCGACATCATGACGCCGCCGAACAGATGCTCGACGGTCTTTTGCGCGGCCAGCGCCACCGCCAAGCCGCCGATCCCCAGGCCAGCGACCAGGCTGGTGACCGGATAACCAAGCTCCTGCAGCGCCATGATCAGCGCGATCGCCAAGACCGCGATCTCGGCGACGCGATAGCCAAGCGGGATGATGCCGCGGGCCGAGGGATGATTGCGCAGCCAGTTTGACTCGCGGATGACCTTAACCAGCACATCGACGAACTTCCACACCGCCCAGAAGATGCCGAGGAAGACGCCGACCCGGGCCAGCTTGGTCATGAAGCGCTCGGCCTGCGTGGTGATGAGCAGGTAGGGCACGACCCAGCCGAGCAGCAGGCTGGCGACGATCAGCCGCAGCGGGCGACGCAGCGAGGTGACCAGCAGATCGTCCCAGTGGGCGCTGGTGCGTCGCGCCAGCGGCATCAGCACCCAGTGCATGAGCGTCGAGATCAGCACGCCGAAGAGGATGCTGATCACCAGGAAGGCGGGCAGCGCTAGCCACTCCCAGACCAGCAGGCCGCCAGGGCCATGGCGCAGCAGCTTGCGCGGCAGGCGCTCGCGCAGCCACAGGTCAGAGAGCCGCTCGTACCACAGCACCGAGCGCATGGCGGTACCGTCGGTAAACTTCCAGACCTGCAGCGGCGGCGCACCTGGACTCTGCGGGTCAGGGACATCGAGACGGCGCATGCGCACCGGCTCGAGCGCGCGCCGGCCAGGCACGCGGCCGATCTCTTCTTTTTCCGGCGGCAGGCCATCGTTAAGATCGCCGCTCGGCACATCGGTCACCTTGCTGAGCCACTGGCTGTCGACGCTGATCTGCGAATCCAGTACGGCGGCCAGCTTGCGCGCCAAGGTCGGGCCCTGCGGCGTGTTCTCTGGGCGCAGATAGAGATCGCGGCTGGCATCGGCGAAGCGCCCTTCGTGAGCCGCATCCAAGAAGCGCTCGATGGCGCGTCGGGGTGTGTCCGGCTCGGGGCCGTCGGTGAACTCGATGTCATGGGTGGCCGGCAGGGCACTGGCCGGCAGCGCGCCCAAGAGCACTAGGCACAGTCCAGCCAACCACAGGCTTCGCCACCATCCTGCCGAGAACATACGTGCTGCCCCCCTGATCACCGGTTCGCCTACTTGCCGGGTGCGGCGAGCTTGAAGACGGCGGCTGCGCCGAAGGACTCCACGACCTCGATCAGCTGCAAGAGCAGGCTGTGCCGGGTCTCCAAGAACTGATCTTGGTCGCTGGTATCGATCCAGCAGGTGATGTCGATCGTCGCCGCACTATCCGACAGGTTGCTGTAGTGCACGCGGATCTTGTCTTTGTGAACCAGCGGATGTTTTTGAATGCACGCGAGGAGGGCCTCACGCAGCTCGCGCAGGCCCTGCGCTTTGAGCGTGTACTGCACATTGAGCGACAGGCTCATGCGGATGCGATCGCGGGCCGCCAGCGTCTCGATCTGCATGTCGGAGAGCTTGCCGTTGGGCAGGGTCACCAGGCTGCGATCGGCGGTGCGGATGCGCGTGCTGCGCAGCCCGATCTGCTCTACCGTGCCCTGGACATCGCCGATCTTGACTAGGTCGCCGACGCGCATCGGCTGATCGAGGCTTAGCGTCATGCCGCCCAGCAGGTGCTCTAGCGTGTTCTTGGCAGCCAAGGCCACTGCCAAGCCGCCCAGACCCAGGCTGGCCAGCACGCCGGTCACGGAATATCCAAGCTCGCTCAGACACCACAGGGCAGCCGCCGCCCAGATGCCGACTTCGGTCAGGCGATGCAGCAGCGGCATGACGCCCACCATGGTCGGGCGAGCCCGCAGCCACTCCGACTGTTGGATGCGGCCCGAGAGCACTTCTGCGACCCGCCACAGGCCGAACATGAAGCCGACGATCAGGCCCACATTGCAGGCCGCGCGGACGTTCTCTTCAGCGCCCGACGTGAGATACAGAATTTGGGTCAGCAGCCGCAGCAAGAGTGCTGCCGACAGCACTCGCAGCGGTCCAAGCTGACGTTCGGCGATGGCTCCGCCTAGCTCGCTGCGCCAGGCCAGCCGCAGGGCGATGCGCAGCAAGCGCGCCAGGAACAAGCCCAGCACGATCGCGACGCCGCCCAGCACCGGCAGCATCATCCACTGCCACAGCAGCAGGCCACCGAGGCCGGTGATCAGCAGCGCGTTGGGCAGGTGGTCGAGTGCCCAGCGATCTTCCAGCCGCTCGTACCACGACTCGATGCGATTCACCGTGTCGAGAGAGAAGACCCACAGCGCTGTCCCGTCGGGGCTGCGACGGCGATGCAGGCGGATGGGCTCGCTGCCGAGTGGCATGTCGACGCGCCCGACCTCGTCTTCGTCAGCCATGCCATCGGCCGTGTTGCCGCTCGGCAGGTCCGAGATCTTGTCTAGCTGCTCGCGCTCCAGCGTCACTCGGCGATCGAGGACGGCTTGCAGCTTGCGCGCTAGCTCCTGCATCTCTTCGCTGCTGGTCCGCACCGTGAACAGCGCGGCGGCGGCGATCTCGAAGTTGCCGGCGCGCGAGCTCTTGAGGAAGCGCTCGAGCGCGCGACGGGGCGAGTCGGTGCCGCCGATGATCGTCCCCTCGCTGGCGGGGGCGGACGGGCTCTCGGGCGCAGTAGCGGGGGCCGGGGCCACGCTGCCTGGCGGCAGAGCCGGTCGGGGCTGCGCCGCGGCCAGGGAGGTCGAAAGCAGCACGGTGAGCAGTCCTAGTAGCCCTGCCCAGCCGACCCGGAACAGCCTCGCGGGGTCCGGGGATCGCAGCGAGAAGACAGCGGTCATGTTGGCTAGGATCGCCTGCTTACACGACGAACTCAACGCAAGACGACACGGACAGCTTTGTCGTGCGGAACAGCGACGCAGCTTGCGCTGCACACGGTGGCCCGAGGAGCCGCTGTGGATGCAGATGACGCGGCGCTTGGAATGTGGCAAGGCTTGGCCATGGCAGAACAGTTCTCGCTATTTGCAGGCGATGTGCTGGGGGCCAAAGTTGAGTCCGGTACTGATGGAGACTCGACCTCAGCGGCGCGGCGCCGGACGCGTGCCTTTGACCCCAGTGCGCTGCCTACCCCGGCCAAGATCGGCCCGCCGACCCGGCTGTTTGGCACCAGCTCGTGGACCTATCCCGGCTGGCATGGTCGCGTGTATCGCGATGTCGCCGCCTATGGCGCCCCGGCCCGCTTCACCGAGCTGTGCCTCGCGGAGTACGCGCGCGATCCCCGCTTCCGCTGCGCCGGTGCCGACAACATGTACTACATGCCTCCGTCGAGCCGAACGGCGCTCCTTAAGCGCTACCAGCAGCAGCTGGCGAGCCTCCCCGAGCCGATCGAGCTCTGCCCCAAGGTCTGGCATGGCATCACCGTGCATCGCTATTCGCCGCAGCAGCAGCGTGACTGGCGGCTCGATAGCGAGCTAAACCCGGGTTTTCTCGACGCGGATCACTTTCTGGAGCGGGTTGCCCTGCCACTGCAGGAGGGGCTGGGGTTGCTGCTCGGCCCGCTGATCGTTGAGCTGCAGGAGAGCGAGCTACACGCCGCTGACTTCGTGCGTCTTCTCGACGATTTTCTTGGCCGCGTCCGTCCGCGCTTTGGCGGCCGACTGGCGATCGAGCTGCGCACCCAGAGCCACTTTACGCCGCGCTATCTGGACGTGCTGTCGGCGCACGGTGCCAGCCATGTGCTCAACGCCTGGACGCGCATGCCCGGCATCGGCTGGCAGTTCGATCAGCTGCGGGCTCGCCATGGCCTCGACTGGTCGTTCTTTGTGATCCGCGCGCTGCTGCGCTCTGGCGTTCGCTATGACGAGGCCTCGGTGTATGAGCCCTACGATCGCTTGGTACTGCGCGCTCCCGAGGTACGGGCCGACATCCTGCGTGTGCTGCGTGCCGCCTCTGAGGCGCAGCCCTGCTACGTGCTGGTGAACAATCACCTCGAAGGTCACTCGCCCGCCACCATCGCCGAGCTACAGAGTGAGCTCTACGCCACCCCGGTTGCCGCCGAGCCACCTTCGGTTTAGCGCTACTGCGCCTGCCGCAGCGTGACCAGCCGATAGTTGTTGAACTCGGCCTGGCCAGCTGAGTACAGGACCTCGGTCAGCAAGCGATAGGGCGTCTTCTTGTCGGCCATGACGATGGCGATGCCACCGTTTTCGCCGTCCGCAGCCGGGTTCTGCATCCGCGACAGGCGAGCCAAGCGCGCGCGGTGCTTGCTGAGCGCGTTGACCACCGGCGTGATGGCATGCCCGCCACTTTCGCGCTTCCACATCGGATCGACCGCGCCGTTTTTGACCCGCACCACGGCGTCGCCCTCGATGACGATCGCCGTCTCGGTGATCATGATGTTGACGGCTGGCTGCGGCGAAAGGGGCGAAGTCGACGCTGGCAGGTGCAGTCCCGGTGGCGCGTCCAGGCTCAGCTGCGACACCGAGAACTGCTTGAGCAGGAACACCAGCAAGATGGTCATCATGTCCATCATCGGCATGATGTTGAGGAAGCTGATCTCCTCCGCTTCTTCCTCGACCTTGCGGCGCATGCGGCGGATGGTCTGACGGGCGGTACGGGCATCGATGGTCTGCGCCATCACTGCACCCCCGCGCTCAGCAGCACACCTGGAAACAGCGCGCGTCCGCCCCGCTCGCGCATGGCATCCATGGTCTTGACGACCTGGTCATACGGGATCTCTGGGCTGGCGGTCAGCACGGCCCGATCTTCGTCGGGAAAGCGCTCTTTGATCTGCGCCAAGATCAGCGTCAGGCCATCGGTGTCAAGCTGGCCGCCGACTTTGGGCAAGGTCGGTAGCTCGCGCGTGGTCTGCACCAAGCCCTCTGGTGCCAAGCGGAAGCCACGGAAGAGCACCGTGCCGGAGGTCGCCAGCGTATAGCCCGCCTCCGAGATCGACACAGTCAAGTTAAGCTCTGGTTTCGGGGCGGTGGTCGTCTCGCTGCTGAGGGCGGCGGTCGGCAGAGTGATGTTGATGTTCGCCAGCATCGCTTGGAACTGCACCGTCGCTAGCAAGAACATGATGATGTTCATCACGATGTCGAGGTAGGGCACGAGGTTGAGCTCACCTGAGTCCTCAAGCTGCTCTTCGCCCTGCTCGCGGATGCGGCGCAGCGCTGCCCGCAAGCGACGCACCGGCACCGGCTGTCCGGCAGCCGCGCCACGGCCCGACTTGGGCCGCGCACCGTCTTGCGGAGCTCCTGCCACGCTCTAGTCCTCGGCTTCTTCCTCGGCGGGAGCGCGCCGGCTCGGCCGGCCCGTGCGGGCCTCGTTGCCCGCATTGCCACGTGCGGCGCCGCTGCGCGCTTCGCGTCGCTCGTCACTGCGCTTGGGCGCTGGCTCCGTCTCGCCCTCATCGCCTTCGCTGTCGCGGCGCGTCGCTGGATCCCGTAGCGAGTCGAGCAGCAGGTTTTCTACCCGCAGCGCGAAGGACTCAAGCTCCTGCTGCTGCTTCTTGCTCGCTGACTGCAGGAAGACATGGCCGATCATGCAGGTCGCGGCGATCGCCAGACCTAGCCAGGT
>CAZVMD010000390.1:0-3095 GCA_964628555.1 uncultured Myxococcales bacterium
CCCGACCCGGTGGTTAACAGCCACCTGCTCTACCTGCTGAGCTACACCGGAAAACTGCGCGAACGCGCGAGGTATTGGGCAGTTAATCGGATCTGACTTTGGGTGTCAACGGATTTGTCGTCCCGGGCTTTAGCTGCACCTGCAGGATCCGGCGCTGCCCCTCCAGCCAGGCCAGCGCTTCGCCTTCCGATGTGCAGAGGTGCACCGAGACCTCGCGCTTGACGACCAAGAGCAGCGCCCGCGAGACCAGCGCCACCAGCGCCCGCGACAAGGGACCGACGCCATACACCGCCACTCGGCCCTGGCTGTCGGGTTCGTTGCGCTTGTAGTCGACGATCTGGCGGCGCGCTTCCGGCACCAGGGTCCCGGCGGCGGTGCCATCGATGAGCATCAAGACATAGCCATAGCGAGCGCGGATCTGACGATTGCGACGCCATAGCTCGACCACGTCCGGCAGCAAGACCGGCCCGTGTAGCTCCCAGCGCAGCAGATCGCCCTCGACCGCAAAGCGATGCGTACCGCTTGGCTCCCAGGCTAGCTCCGTCGGTGCTGGCGCCCCGGGCGGCGCGGTCGGCCCCTCAGCCATGGCGACCTGCCTGCTTGGCGGATCGCGTTCGTGCTGCCGCAGTCATGGGGCCGATCATAGCGTCGCTTGCCCGGCCTGGGTCGGCGGTCTTTGCACCGGCGACAGCAGCGAGCGCTGACGATGCCACAAGCGCAGCGCCTGCACGCTGACCCACAGCAAAAGAAGCGCCGTGACGACTGGCCACAGCAGGAAAAACAGGCCGGCGTTGGCGTCGCGGTAGGTGATGTGCAGCCAGTCGGCCAGCCGCAGCAGGAAATCGACGCAGGCGGCATAGACCGCAAGCCCGAGCCTCGCCATCAGCGCCCCCTGTCCCCGGGCCCTGGCCCCAGGCGCCCTTGTCCGCTGCCCGTCTTTGACCCGGCTGAGCGCGCCGGCTCGCGCAGGCGCAGCGACAGCGCCAGCCCTTTGAGATACAGGCCCCACATCAGCGCCGGCCACAGCAGACAGAAGATGATCAGGTTCACCAGCCCATAGCCCTGACGGGGGCTGTGCGGCATCGCCCAGCGTCCCAGGCGATGTAGGCCGTGCACGGTCAGACCAAACAGTCCCTCGTCGCTGCTTAGCCAGGCCGGCAGGCGCGGCGAGTGGTCACAGCCGTGGTTGTGGCAGGCCCAGGTGCAGCGCTCGGGCAGGAAGCGCTCGGCGGGGATGTTGGCGCGCGGAAACGGCACCGGCGTCCCAACGCGCAGCACCGCGATGAAGATCGCCGCCACCAGGCCAAGCGGCAGTGCCCCCCAGAAGGCGAAGAGCAGGCGACGCGACGCTGGACGGGGCGAAGCGGGTAAGCCAGGCATGGCTTCCAGCCTAGCGCAGGCCTGGCCGCGCCTCGCAGCGACTCGAAGGAGGCAGGCTCCTGCAGTCGGCCATGGCGCAGACGCCAGCCGAGGTGGTACATGGCCAGCGAGGCCCGCCCATGACTCCGCCGTCTGCCCCTACCGATCCGGTCGATTCCACTGCTCCGCCGCCCCTCGCCGCGCCGGGGCCCGCCCCAAGCGACGCGCCTGGCCCGGGCGGTGGCGGTCACCTCAAGCGCGTGCTGCGACCGATCCATCTGTGGGGCATCGCGGTCGGCCTGGTGATCAGCGGCGACTACTTCGGCTGGAACCTGGGCCTCGGCCAGGCGGGCCCCGTAGGACTCCTGATCGCGGTGGGCCTGGTCACCCTAATGTACGTATGCTTCATCTTCAGCTACACCGAGCTGTCGACGGCCATTCCCCATAGTGGAGGTCCCTATGCCTACGCGCGGCGGGCGCTTGGACCCGTAGCTGGGCTGATCGCCGGGGTGGCCACGCTGATCGAGTTCGTGTTCGCGCCACCGGCCATTGCCCTGTCGATCGGCAGCTATGTGCAGTTCCGCGTGCCGTGGATGCCGGTCAAGGCGGTGGCCGCGCTGACCTTCATCGCCTTTGCCGCCCTGAACTGCTGGGGCGTCGAGCTAGCGGCGCGCTTTGAGCTGTTCGTCACCGCGCTGGCGGTCTTTGAGCTCGGCGTGTTCTTCGCCATCACCGGCCCGCACGTCGAGGCGACGCGCATCTTCGCCCCGCCGCTCCTGCCCTTTGGCGCCCGCGGCATCTTCCTCGCCCTGCCGTTTGCCATCTGGTTCTATCTGGCGCTCGAAGGCGTGGCCATGTCGGCCGAAGAGGTCATCGATCCCAAGCGCGACATCCCCAAGGGCTACACCGCCGGCCTGCTGACCCTGGTCGGGCTGGCCTTAGGAACGCTCGTGTGCACGACGGGGGTGACGCCGTGGCGCGAGCTTCTGCAGGACGACTCGCCGCTGCCGCGGGCCATGGCGCGCGTGCTGTCGCCGGGGCATCCGCTGACCCACATGATGATCTACATCGGCTTGTTCGGACTCCTGGCCAGCTTCCACGGCATCATGATGGGCTACTCGCGCCAGGTGTTCGCGCTGGCTCGGGCTGGCTACCTGCCGCCGCTGTTCGCGCGCCTGCATCCGCGCCGCGGCACACCGATCTGGGCCGTCATCGGCCCGGCGATCTTTGGCCTGGCCGTGGTGCTGTTCGGCGACACTAACCAGGCGATTACCCTGGCCGCCGTCGGCGCGACGCTGCTGTATGTGCTGTCGATGATCTCGCTGTTTGTGCTGCGGCGCTCCGCCCCCACGCTAGAGCGACCGTATCGCGCACCGCTTTATCCGCTGTTCCCCGCCCTCGCGCTGGCCCTGGCCACCGTCTGCCTGTTCGCCGTGCTGTGGAGCGCGCCGCACCTGGCCGCCGTCTGCCTGGGCCTGTTTATCCTGGCCGGGATCTACTATCGAGCCGTGGCCAGAGAGCGCGTCGTGCAGCAGGCCGACTCGCTGGCGGAGTCACCCAGCCATGTCTAGGAACACAAGCCCTGCCCCGCGCCCGCGCGTCTCTGCCCAGGGCCGGTGCTGGCTGCTCTCTGTCCTGCTGCTGGCAGGGATCGCGGGCTGTCCGGCCAGCCGCAGTCGCGATCCGCTGACCGTCGCGCTGCGCTACCTGGAAGCGGCGGCGGCCGGCGACGTCGA
>CAZVMD010000390.1:3195-6382 GCA_964628555.1 uncultured Myxococcales bacterium
GCCGCAGCGGCTACCAGTTCGTCGAAAATCCGCTCGCCTTCTACCCCCAGGCAAGCCCCGAGCAGGCGCTGCGCTCGTTCCTGCGCGCCGTCGAGCGCAAGCGCTGGGATGTCCTGGTCAGCTTCCTGCCTCGCGCCTTGGCCGCACCCACTGCAGGTCCGCCCTACTCAGCCGAGCAGATCCGCCAGCGCTTCGAAGGCCCGGCGCAGGCCGACATCGCTCGTCAGCTGAGCGCGCTGCGCCTGCACCTCGACGAGCCCATTCAGCTCGACAAGAGCGGCAACGAAGCCCGCCTGCCCGTCGGTGAGAACCGCGCGGCCCGCCTGCTGTTCGAGGACGGTAGCTGGCGCGTCGCGCAGCTGGAATAGCGGCAGCCAGCCGGCTCAGGACAGCCCGGGTCGCGGCGTCAGATCGGCGCGGACATAGCTGCGCCGACGCTGCGTCAGCTGATCGACTGAGACAAAGTCTGCCTCGTCGAAGGCGTGACGCGGGCAGGTAGCGCAGACTGGGACCTCGGCCACCGTGCCAGCCAGGTGCGCTCGTCGCAGCCGCTGCATCGCCGCGCTATTCCACACCTCGGCCAGGCTCTGGCTGCGCAGATCGCCCAGGACATTGATCTTCTCGAAGTGGTTGGCGCAGGGCACCACCGTGCCATCCCACAGCACCGTCAGCTCGCTCCACGGCATGCGGCAGGGCGGCAGGCTCCCCGAGTCCGGCCGCGACGGCAGCGAGGCTGGCGCCAGCCCTCGCCGGGGCGCTGACAGACGCAGCGGCACCTGTCCCGCCCAGTCGCGCACCTCTTTGATCATCACCTGTCCCTCCCAGTCGCGGGCGAAGGTCTCGATCTCGTGGCGGTTGCTCTCCATCACGATCATCTGCACCACCGCGGTCATGGCATTGGGGAGCTGGCGCTTGAGTGCAAAGAACTGACGGATGTTGGCCAGCGTCGTCGCGTAGTCGCCCCCGACGCGAATGCGGGCATAGGTATCGGGCGAGGCGGCATCCAGCGAGATGACCAAGAAGTCGAGTCCGCTGTCGAGCAGCAGCCGGCTCTTTCCGGCATCGAGGAAGGTGGCATTGGTCGATAGCCCCATGGCCACGCCGCGGCTGCGCCCATAGCGAATGAACTCGCCCAGTCGTCGCACCACCAGCGACTCGCCCAAGTGGTGCAGGTAGGCGAACTCCAGGTACGGCGCTGCCTCGTCGATGATCTTGCGGAACAGGGCTGGCCGCATGCTGCCGACCGGCCGCCGCATCTGCGGATGCGGGCACATCGGACAGGCCAGGTTGCAGTAGTTCGTCAGCTCGATCTTCATGTGCGCCGGCATGCCCAGCGCGATCGTGCGACCCCGCTGCTGATCGTCGACCAGCGTGCCGCGGTTCTGCCGCCAGAGCTCGGCCAGCTCAGTGGCACTTAGCGCGGCGGCACCAAGCGCGCTGGCCACGGCAGCCCGGTCCGGCGCGCCCCCGGTGTCTGGCGAGGCGTCCACCACCGCCCCTACCCTGCCTGCCGCGGTCGCTGCCGGCCCACCTCGGTCAACACCTCGTCGAGGATGGCCACGCTCTCTGCGACCTGCGCCTCGCTGATGCACAGCGGCGGATTGATGCGCAGCCGCGGCGCATAGGCCATGGTCAGAAGCCCGCGACGCAGACAGCCGAAAAAGATCGCCTCGCACAGCGGCTTGGGCAGCGGCGCGCGACTCTGTCGATCGACGACCAGATCCAGCCCCAAGAGCAGCCCGCGACCGCGCACATTACCGACGATGTCGTGGCGCTCGGCCAGCCCCTGCAGCCGCGCGAGGAAGCCGGCTCCGACCCGCGCCGCCTGTTCATCCAGGCGCTCTTCGACGATGACTCGGGTCACCGCATCGGCCGCCGCCGCCGCCAGCGGAAAGCCGCCGAAGGACGACGACGAAAACGACGGCCGCGACCACGGCTGCGCCGACACGATGACGTCGCTCGCCAGCAGGCCCGAGACCGGGAAGCCGGCCGCCACGCCCTTGCCAAAGGTGATGATGTCGCCCACCACCCCCTCGTGCTGCTGTCCCCACATGCGACCCGTCCGGCCGAAGCCGCAGATCATCTCGTCGATCACCAGCAGCGCCTGCTGCCGCTTGGCCAGCTCGGCGATGGCCGGCAGCCAGCCCGGCGGCGGGATCAGGTTGCCGGCCGTGCCCTGCATCGGCTCGACGAGGATGGCGGCCAGGCCGCTGGAGCTCTGCATGCGCAGTGTCTGCTCGGCGAAGTCCACACAGTGCAGGCCGCAGGAGGAGGGCACCCGGCCAAACGGACAGCGCTCGCAGTCGGCGTACGGAGCCAGGATCTGCCCCGGTGGCAGCGGCCCCAGGCCCTGCTTGAAGTCGCTGCCCATAAGCCCCAGCACGCCCGCTGTCTTGCCGTGGAAACCGCCCCAGAACCCCAGCACATCGCCGCGTCCGGTGGAGCAGCGGGCCAGGCGCAGCGCGCTCTCCACCGCCTCTGCGCCGCCGGAAAACAGCTGCGTGCGGCGCAGGCGGGGATGCGGCGCCAGCCCGGCCAGGCGGGTCAGCAGCGACACCCGCGGCGCCGTGGTAAAGCTGCCGACCGACAGGCGCGCCGCCTGGGCCGACAGCGCCTCGACCAGCGCTGGATGCCCGTGTCCAATCGAGGCCACGCCGATGCCCGCCACCCAGTCGATGAAGGTATTGCCATCGACGTCGTGTAGCAGCGCGCCCTCCCCCGACTCCAGGGCCAGGCCTGCCAGCTGGGACAGCGCCTGCGTCCCGGGTGCCAGATACGCGGCCTCAGCCTCGCGCAGCGCGCGCGAGCGCGGCCCCGGTACTTCGGTGCGCAGCGAGGCAAAGCGACGCTGGCACGGACGCAGCTCGGCGGCCGGAATCAGCCCCTGATGCGTCGCGACAGTCTCGTCCAGCGCGCTGTCCGTCACTGCCCGTGCCGTCGAGTCCGCCTCTGTACCCGCCGACGAGGGCAGCGCCGAAGCTGGCGCGCTTGGCGCCCGTTGGTGATTGCGGTTCACCGGCATGCTCTATCACAGCCACCGAGCCCGCGACACCCCCGGCACGCAGCGCCACCAGGCCAGCCCGCCCAGCACCGTCGTCGGCAGCACATGGCAGGCGTGATACAAAAGCGCGAAGGCCAGGGCCTCGCTAGCGCCGACGCCCAGCAGCGACAGCGCGACCACCGCGCC
>CAZVMD010000391.1:0-6317 GCA_964628555.1 uncultured Myxococcales bacterium
CGCCGATGATCCCGGTGCATCCGACGCAGCTTTACGAGTCGATCGGCTGCCTGTTTCTGTTCGCCTTCACCTACTACTACGTGCGTCCGCGCCGTCGCAAAGAGGGGGAAGTCATCGGCGCCATGCTGATCGGCTATGGCCTCGTCCGCTCGCTGTGCGAGATCTTTCGCAACGACGAGCGCGGCGTGCTGTGGGGGATCCTGTCGACCTCGCAGCTGATCTCGCTGCCGCTGTTCGCGCTGGGTCTGTGGTTGTTCCTACGTCGCGACCCAGAACCGCTACCTGCTTTGCCCCTAGCCCAGCCCCGGTAAGCCAGCTTGACCCACCTAAAGCCAACGCAGTAGCCTAGTCGCGGAGGTTTGCTTGGCGGATAAGAAGAAAGGCTTTGGCGATGCCCTCCTGGATCTGTTTGTGGTGCGGGAGGAAGGGGATGCCGCCAAGCCTGGGGGGAGCGCCGGGGCAGGAGGCAGCAGCGACAATGCGACCCGAGACGCAGCCGCCCCGGCCGGCGACGCTGCGGTGGTGGACGATCTGATCGCCCGCTATGCCAAAGGCGATGCCGCTGGCAAGGCGCGCTCGCCGCGGCCGCCCAACCCGGCGACGACGACTAGCGCCCTTATCGAGCCGACTCCCTCAGCCTCGGCGAGCGGCCCGGCGGCCGCCACCGCGAGCGCGTCACCGACCGCGGCAGCTCCGGCGTCTGCACCGGCCAAGTCCGCCAGCCCAGCCGTCGCTGAGCCGGCCCTGCCGGTGCCGCAGATCGAGATCGATGTGGTGGCTGTGCTGCGCAAAGCTGGCCTGTCGCCGGACGATCAAGATCGCGTCGAAAAGACGCTCAACCTGCTGCACACGCTGCCTGGTGATACGCCGGTGGCGCTCAAGCGGCAGATCGTCGGTGCCTCGCTGCAGGCGTTTGGCATCTCGGTCGACCAGATCGTCGAGTCGGCCCTGCTGCAGCAGGGGGCTTTCCTGCGCCATCAGGACGAGGGCGAGAAGCAGACCCAGGCGCAGCTACAGGACAGCAGTCGCCGCCTCAGCGAGCTGGAAAAAGAAGCCGCGCGCATCAAGCAGCAGATGAGCGAGCAGCGCGCTCAGCAGCAGGGCCTGGTCTTCGCCGTCAGTCGGCAGAAGGCCCGCCTGCAGGGCATCCTTGAGTTCTTCGGCACCGAGGCCGTCGAGCGAGTACAGAAATCCTCGGTCAAGCTGCGCTCGGGGCGCCCCCAGGCCCCCGGGACGAAAGATTAACGGTAACGTAGAGCGTTCGCCGCGCAGCCACCTTCCCGGCATCATCGACATCGCCAACCGGCGATTAAAGGAGTAGCCAGCATGTCTTTCTTTTCGCGACTTGCCAACCTGTGGACGGGCTTCATCAATCTCTGGATTTCCGACGTGGAGAAGGAACATCCCGAGATCGCCTACGAGAACGCCATCAACGGCATGGTCGAGAAGTACACCGCCCTGAAGAAGGCCACCGCCGCCATCATTCGCCGTCGCGAAGAGGTCACCGAGCAGCTGACGGTAGCCCAGAAAGAGCTGGCGCATGTCGAGAGCGATCTCAACGCTGCGCTGGAGACCAACCAGGACGATCTGGCGGTGGTGCTGCTGCAGAAGAAGAACACGCTGGAGGCGCAGGTCAACGAGCTGCGCGCCGACCTGGATGTTGCGGTCAAGGATGCCGACAGCGCCAAGTCGTCGCTGATGTCGGTGCAGTCCGAGATCAAGAAGCTCAAGGCCGAAAAAGAGACGATGCTGGCCAAGATGCACTCGGCGCAGGCGCGCATGCGCATCCAGGAGCAGCTCGAAGGTCTGTCGGTCGATGCCGAGGTCAAGGCGCTCGACAACGTGCGCACGCACATCAAGACGCAGATCGCCCAGGCCAACCTCAACAAGGAGCTGGGCGAGACCGATCTCGACGGTCGCCTCAAGGCGCTGCGGCAGACCTCGGGCGATGTCACGGCGCGGCAGCAGCTGGCCGAGCTCAAGGCGGCGCGGGCGGCCAAGCAGGCCTCTGGCAAGTCGATGTAGTCCCGGGCGGGACGACGATCCCGCCTCGGCAGCGCGGGTGGCTGGGGCCGCAGCACCGCCTCGACCGCCCGCTTTTGCGCAAGCTCCGCCCAGCGCCGCTTCGGTGTCGGCTGGGTGAGCCCACGCGCCGTCTGATCACGAAGAATCGGCCAGGAATCGGCCGGCGCGCTCCCCGCTACCAAGGTTTTCATCATGAAGCTCACACCGTTTGCCAAAGCCTTCATCACTCTCGTCATCCTCGGCGTCGTCGGGTTCGTGCTGTACACCAAGCGCGAGCAGGTGCAGAACTGGGCCAGCGGTGGCGCCGCGACATCGCCCAGCACCGGCGGCGACAGCGCCGGCAAGACCGACAAGCCCAGCAGCGCTCCAGCCGGGATCAACAAAGACGACTTCGCAGCCATCGGCGCCCCGCGCGAGGCAGGTCGGGCCGGGGTGGCCGGCATCAGCAAGGCCCAAGTGGGCGGTGGCAAGCTCAATCGCAAGCTGGTGGTCGGCATCAACACCTGGGCCGGTCACGCCCCCGGCATCGTTGCCAACCTCGGCCTGGCCGGCGGCGACAAAGGCTCGATCTACCTCAGCAAGTACGGCCTGGAGGTCGAGTTCAAGCTGCTCGAAGATCCGCAGGCCAAGCTCGCCGCGTTCATCAAGGGCGACATCGACCTGATGTGGGACACCGTCGATTCCTGGTCGCGCGAGGCCTCGGCGCTGGCCGAGCAGGGCAAGGGCGGCAAGGCCATCCTGCAGCAGGACTGGTCGCGTGGCGGCGACGGCATCGTGTCGCTGCAGAGCGTCAAGAGCATCGAGGATCTCAAGGGCAAAAAGATCGCCACCACTCGCTTTACGCCGTCGCACTGGCTGCTGCTGTACATGCTGTCGCAGTCGGGCCTGACGCCGGCCGACAAGAACGAGATCGAAAAGAACCTGGTGTTCACCGCCGAAGCGCCGCTCGCCGCCGCCGCCTTCAAGAGCAAGAACGTCGATGCCGCCGTGACCTGGGAGCCGGATCTGTCGGGGGCGGTCAAGGCTCGCGCCGAGGAGGCACATGTGCTGGTCTCGACTGCTGCCGCTACCAACGTCATCGCCGACTGCCTGGTCGCCAAGCCCGAGATCATCGAGCAGGCGCCAGCCACGCTGATGGACTTCGTGCACGGCTGGTTCGATGGCATCGAGTCGATCGGCAAAGACCCGGCGCAGGCCTACCAGCTCGTCGGCAAGGCGCTCAAGCTCAGCGAGGACGATGTCTCGGGCATGCTGTCGGGGCTGAAGCTGACCGCTTTTGCCGACAACGCCCTGTTCTTCGGGCTGGATGGCAACCGCTCGCAGTTTGACATCCTGTTTAACACCGCGTTTATCGTCTGGCGTAAGCAGGGCGTGATCAGCAAGGTGGTCGAGGCCAAGGACTTTGTCGATACCCGCTTCGTGGCTGCGCTGGCCGATGCCTACCCCGGCCAGAAAGTCGTTGAGCAGTTCAAGTTCGATCCGAAAAAGAAGGTCGATCCGGCCAAGGAGCGCGCCATCGTCAACAAGTCGCTGAGCATCTACTTCACCCCGGCCAGCGACGAGATCATGAACGGCTCGCACTTCGTCCTCGATCAGCTGGGCGAGACGATGATCGCCTTTGGCAACACCTACCTGCGCATCGAGGGCAACACCGATGCGACCGGCTCGCGGGCGGCCAACCGGACGCTATCGCAGCGACGGGCGGACTCGGTCAAGGACTACCTGATCAAGAACTTCAAGCTGGAAGAGAAGCGCTTCCAGACGGTCGGCCATGGCGCCGACAATCCAGTCGCGCCAAACGCCACAGAAGCCGGCCGGCAGCAGAACCGCCGCACCGACATCAAGGTCATCCTCAACGTCCAGTAGTCGCACCCACACCACCCAATACGAGCAGGGGAGAGCATGGCAGAGGGGCAGACCGCGACGCGCGACAAGGCAACAGCAGCACCGGCGCGCTCGCGCGAGCCCATCTGGTCGCTGCGCAAGCCGCTGCCGGCCAGCTACCAGTTCTGGCTTGGCTTGGCGACGCCGCTTATCTTGCTGGGGCTATGGCTGGCGCTGACCAGTGGTCCGCGACCGGTGATTGGCGCGCTGTTTCTGCCGTCTCCCATCGAGGTCCTGCGGGTGCTGGTGCGCGACCTCTTTACCGGCGAGCGCGTGCTGCTCGATGCCGCCATGGTCTCGACGGTGCGCATCGTGATCTCGTTCCTCTTGGCGGCGAGCATCGCGCTGCCGCTTGGCATCCTGATGGGGGCCTACGAGCCGATCAATCGCGTCGTCGAGCCGATCATGGCCCCGCTGCGCTACATGCCGATCTCGGCCTTCATCCCGCTGACCATCCTGTGGTTTGGCATCGGCGAGCGGCAGAAGATCGCCTTCCTGTTCCTCGGCGTCTTTGTCTATCTGCTGCCGGTGGTGGTCAGCGCCATCCGCGCCGTGCCCGAGGAGCTTGTACAGACCGCCCGCACGCTGGGAGCCAGTCGCTCGCAGGTCATCCTGTCGGTGCTGCTGCCTTCGGCGCTGCCGGAGATCTTTGACTCGTTCCGGGTGATGAACGCCATCGCCTGGACCTATGTGATCCTGGCCGAGTTCGTCAACACCACGCACGGTCTGGGCTACCTGATCAAGCTGGCCGGGGATCGCCTTAAGACCGCCGAGATGTTCGCCGGTGTCATCATCATCGGCGTGATTGGCCTGGCAACCGACGGGCTGCTGCGCGCGCTGTCGCGGGTCTTCTTCCCTTGGCGCGAGGTCAGCCATGGCTGAGCCGCAGACCGAAGCGAGCGGCAAGCTCAAGCTCTCGGTGCAGGATCTGCACGTGACCTATCGCGGGCGCGGCGGCGACGATGTCGAAGCGGTGCGCGGCGTCTCGTTCGACATCCCCGACAAGCCCGGCAAGGGCGAGATCGTCGTGTTCCTAGGCCCCTCGGGCTGCGGCAAGTCGACGATCCTCAAGACCGTAGCTGGCCTGCTGCCGCCGACCCGCGGCGAGGTGCGCATCGAAGATCATCGCGTCGAGGGCCCGGGTGCCGATCGCGGCATGGTGTTTCAGCAGTACACCTCGTTCGGCTGGCTCAGCGTGCAAAAGAACGTCGAGTACGGCCTGCGCCTGCGCGGCGTACCGGCGGCTGAGCGGCAAGCTCAGGCACACAAGATCCTTGAGCGCGTCGGCCTGCTGCAGTTCGCCCATGCCTATCCCAAGCAGCTCTCGGGTGGCATGAAGCAGCGCGTCGCTATCGCGCGCACGCTGATCAATCGGCCGGCCCTGCTGCTGATGGACGAGCCGTTTGGCGCGCTCGATCCGCAGACGCGCTGGGAGATGCAGGGGATGCTGATCGATATCTCGCATCGCGAGGACAACACCATCCTGTTTGTCACCCACGACGTGTCCGAGGCCGTGTACCTGGCCGATACCGTGTATGTGCTGTCGCGGCGGCCGGCGCGCATCCTGCATCGCATCGACATGCCGACGTTTGAAGACCGCTCGCTGGCGCTCAAGGCCAGCCCGCAGTTCCGCGCGGCGGAGGAGCGCCTGTTGCAGCTCCTTTACGCCCCTACCGACGCTGCTCCGGCGGTAGCTGCCGCGCCGGCGGCACCGGCGAAGTAATCGATCAGAGGGCCTATGGCGGACGAAAAAGAAAGCAGCCTGATCAACGCCTTGGCTCGGCGCAGCGCCGGTCCGGCCGGCAAGCTGGCGAAAGAGACGCCGCCTTACTATCGCTACGCCTTCATCAACCCCTATAACCTGTCGCTCCTGGCGGGGGCCGGGGTGGCGGCGGCGGCGACCGGGCAGTGGTGGCTGGGGGTGCTGGCCGCAGCCGGCGAGGCGCTGTGGATGCTGTTCGCGCCCGACTCGAAAGTTCTGCGTCGCACCATCTGGGACAAGATCTGGGAGTCCGAGCAGGACGCCGCGCACAAGAAGCGCCAGGCGGCCAAGTTTGCCGCGCTGCCCGACGCCGAAAAGGTGCGCTCGCTCAGCCTGCGCGACCTGCAGATCAAGATCCAGAAGCTGGCCCAGGACAACCCCAGCTTCTCGGTAGAGCTGTTGTCGGCCGACTTCGGCAAGCTCGACGAAGTGGTGGATGATTTTCTTGAGCTGGCGACGCTGTGCGCCCGCTACGATCGCTACCTCGACACCTTCAAGCTAGAAGAAATCGAGGCCGACATCCGGCGCTATCAGCTGCAGGTTGAGAAGCTGCCGCTGGGCGATGAGCGGCGCACCGTGGCGCAGAAGAACCTGTCGGTGCTGCTGCAGCGCAAGGATCGCTACAAAGAGCTGCGGCGCAGCCTGC
>CAZVMD010000392.1:0-6278 GCA_964628555.1 uncultured Myxococcales bacterium
CGATGGCCAGAAGCGGCATCGCCAAGCGCGCGATGGCCGGCGAGCCATCGGCCACGGCAAAGGGCATGGCGACGTAGAGCATGCGCTGGCGCAGAGTCGCGCTATAGCGCGTCGCCTGACTGATCCCAGCTTGGCCGGGCAAGAGGCCGGCCTGCAAGCGGGCCAGTGTGTCGCGAATCTCGGGCCGGCCGGCGTGATTCTCGACGCGCACCAGCTCACCCTCAGCGACCTCGGAGTCGCCGCGCAGCACGCCATCGGCCGACAGCAGGGTGACGCGCGCATCAGCCAGCCCAGCCAAGCGACCGGCCAGGGCCTGCCAGCGCCGCGGCTCATGGGTCGACAGCTTCGCCCCCGCGGCGGCATCGGCGACCAGGCGCAGGCGAACATTGAGGTCGTGCTCGATGCGCTCGAAGATCATGCGATCCAGCGTCGGACGCAGCACGCTATACGCGATGGCCAGGGACAGCGCGATCAGCCCCAGCGAAAGGAGGAACAGCTTGCTGCGAATGCCCAGGCTCACGTCGCCTCTCCGCTGCTGCGAGCCACCAAGCGGTAGCCGACCCCGCGCACGGTCTCGATCGCATCCCCCACCACGCCGATCTTTTCGCGCAGTCGCTTGATATGCGTGTCGACGGTGCGCGTCGTGATGTGCGGATCCATATTCCAGACGTGCTCTAGCAGATGGCTGCGGCTTAGCACCTGCCCGTGCTGACTGGCCAGGGTCCACAGCAGGCGAAACTCCAGCGCCGTCAAGCGCACCTCCTGTCCGCTGACATAGACACGGTGACTGCGCGAGTCGATGCGCAGCGCATCCAGGCTCAGCACCGCCGAATCGGGCTCGCTGGGCAGCGCCGCGGGGCTTGCGCTCAGCGGGCCGACCGCTGCGCCGGGCGCGCCCTGCCGTCGCAGCACCGCCTGAATGCGCAGCAGGAGCTCGCGCACCGAGAAAGGCTTGACGACGTAGTCATCGGCCCCGACTTCAAAGCCGACCACGCGATCGATCTCTTCGCTGCGCGCGGTCAGCATGATCACCGGCGTCTGGCGCAGCGCCGGATCGGTGCGCAGGCGATGGCAGACCTGGGTGCCCGGAATATCGGGCAGCATCAGATCCAAGAGCACCAGATCTGGGCGCTCGCGCTGACACAGGCTCAGCGCTTCTTCGCCACGCGCCGTGGCCAGGACCTCATAGCCGGCCCCCCGCAGATTGAATTCGAGGAGGCTCTGCAGATCTGGCTCATCCTCGACCAACAAGATCTTCGTCATGGCTTACCTGAACCTCGGCGCTCTCGGGCTCCATGCGCGAGGCGAACGATGCATACTCAGTCGCCGCCGCGGATGCAAGCCTGTCGGGCCAGCCCCACTACGGCGGCCAGGCCCCCCGACCGCCGCCGTGGGCAGACAGTCACCAGGCCGTGCGACGAATAGTGCAGTCGCAGCAGGCCTCTAGCCGGCGGCGTTTTTTTTTGCCGCAGAGCTGCTCGCAGCGGCGAAAATAGGCGACTGGCGGGTGCCGCTTGCAGCGACGATGAGGCCAGGCGAAAGCCCGCGCCAGCCCAGCTTCGCCCATAACCAGACTGCCTCTCCCACCCCCAGGAGTTCACATGCCCCGTCCTCTGCACGCTGCTCTTGCCTTCGCATCTGCCCTGCTGCTTGGCAGCGTGGTCGGTGTCTCCAGCCGAAGCGCCCGGGCCCAGGGTGACATCGACCTCTCGCCCCTCGCCCCAGCGGGACAGCAGGCCGGAGCGCGCAAGGAGCCGCCCCCCGATCCCAGCCGCAAGCGGGCCGGCGACACCTGCAAGAGCTCGGACGAGTGTCAGAAGCACCACAGCTGCGTCAAGGTCGGCGACCAGAGCGTCTGTCAGGCGCCCCCGTCGCGACTGCCGCCCGGAGCGGTGACCTAGCGCCACCGCGCCGACCGCTCTGCGCCCGACGATCTGACTCGCATGACCATGTCTGCATCTGACGCTGCCCCACCTCCCCTCGCTCCGGCTGGCTCGTCACAGGCAGCCCAGGCAGCCAGCCCAGCTATGGGCCGCAGCCTCATCGCAGCCTGGCTGCACGCGCCGACTTTTGATCTGGGCTTCATTGTCGGCATCGCGCTCTTGGCCGCGCTGATGTCCGGCGCCACGGTGCTGTCGCCCGAGCTGTTTCTGCCCATGCTCGGCGTGCACACCTGGCTGTTTGGCTATGAACATCTGGTCGCGACCTACACCCGGATCTGGGGCCGCCCCGACGATCGCCGCCGCTATCGCCGCTTGAGCTTTCTTTTGCCGCCGCTGGTCCTTTTGGGCCTGTACGCCGTCGGCCGCCGATACGGACTGACCGGCGTGTACGTGCTGTACTTCTTCGGCCAGTTCCATCACACGGTGCGCCAGAGCTGGGGCCTAGCGCAGCAGTATCGCCGACGAGCCGGCGGCCTGCCCTGGGACCCGGTCGCGCTGTCGCAGCTGACGATGTGGTCGGTGCCGATCTGGGGCCTGCTGCACCGCTGCGCCAGTCGGCCGGATGAGTTCCTGTACCAGCCCTTCTGGCTGCCGCCGGTGCCGCGCGCCGTGGTCTGGCTGGCTGGCCTGCTGTCCGTCGGGCTGTGGCTGTACTTTGGCTACACCCGCGTGCAGGCCTACCGCCGCGGCCAGCTAGCGCTTGGGCACACGCTGTACATGCTGTCGCATCTTTTGGTGTACCTCGGCGGCTATCTGCTGATCGATGAGCTGTGCTCGGGCTGGCTGCTGGTCAACGTCTGGCACAACGTGCAGTACATCGTCTTTGTCTGGCTGTACAACCGGCGCCGCTTTGCCACCGGCATCGACGAGGAAACCCGCGCCCTGTCCTGGCTGTCGCAGCCCGGCGGGCGGCGAGCCGCGCTGTACTTTCTGTGCTCGGTGGCGCTGGCCATGCCGTTTTATTACCTGCTGCCGCTCCTCGGTCAGAGCATCGATACGCTGGCCAAGAGCGCCGTCCCCGCCGTGTTCACCATCGGCCTGACGCTGACCTTTCACCACTACATCGTCGACGCCATCGTCTGGAAGCGGCAGCACAACCCCAGCTCGATCTAGCGGCGCAGCGCGATGGATCGCGGCGCGCTGCTTAGGGGCGTTCGTTGCTCGCAGGCAGGCTGCCGCCGGGGGCTAGCTGCTGCCGCAGTCCATCGATGCCGGTCAGAAGCTCGCGGGCATCTGACACGGCGCGCTGCGACAGGCGGTTGCCCTGCCGCACGCCCTGCGCCAGGCTGCTGATCTGCGACGCTAGGCTCAGGCTGGCCGACTTGAGCTCCGTGGTGGCATCAGCAATGCCGCGCACCGTGCTCTCGCTGGCTTTGGCGCCGGCGTGAATCTGCTGCAGCACCTGCCCGGCCTGTCGCGACAGCGCCAAGATCGACGCCACGCCCTGCAGCGCCTGCTGCATCGTCGATACCGAGCGCTGCGTCTCCTGCTCGATGCCTTCGATGATCGTGCTTACCTGTCGCGTCGACTGCGCGGTGCGGTCGGCCAGGCGACGAACCGCATCGGCCACCGCCGAGAAACCACCGCCGTGCTTGCCCGCCCGCGCCGCTTCGATCGCCGCGTTTAGCGACAGCACCTTGGTCTGATCGGCGACGTCTTTGATCACGCTGACGATCGACGAAATGCTGGAGGTCTTCTGATACAGCGACTGCAGCGTCTGCGCCGACTGATCGACGACCTCCGACAGGCGCTGGATCTCGCGACCGGCTGACTCAACGACGCGCACGCCCTGCTCGGCATGGGCGCGGGCGCTGTCGGTAAACTCGTGCGCCTCCTTCGCCCGCTCGGCCAGCACGATCGCGTTCGACGAGGTGGTCTCGATGCTGATCGCCGTCTGATCGACGGGCTGCCGCGCGATCTGCACGACCTGCTCTAGCGACTGGATCATCCGCTGCGCAGCGGCATTCAGCTCGCTGCTGCGCTGCCAGGCCGCGTGGCGCAGCGTCTCGAACTGCTGCAGCGCCGCTTGGTTGGCGGCCTCGACCTGCGACAGCGCGTCATAGGTATCCGACTCTTGGCTGTCGTCGGCGGCTTGCACGCTGACCGGGGGCACGCTGCCCGTCAGCTCTGCCTCATAGCCGGCCGGCAGGTGCGGACTGGCGAGCTGGCGCAGGCGATCGAGACGCTGGTTCAGCCGCCTCTGCGCGTGCTGCGCCAACCGCACAACCGCCGTCGTGCAGCCAGCCAGGAACAAAATCCACAGCGCGATCGCGCCCAACAGCGAGCCGGTCTCGCCCGACGGCGCAGCCAACAGCCCCCCCACATGCACGAGGACCGCGACATACAGAGCGGACAGCGCCAGCGCGCTTGCCGCCTGCTGCCGCAAAAGCAGTCTATGGCGATGCAGAAAGTTCATCGCGCGCCATCCGGCCTCGGCCGACCCACTCCCCGTCGGACCGAGCGACCGCTGACTACTTGGCCGACTCCGAGAGGGCGCCCTGGTAACGGGCATACCAGTCGGGAAAGTCGCGATACATCTCGTAGATGCCGCGGTCACCGATCTTCATGCTGACCACCGCCATCCCCATCTCGACGACGGCCGAGTCGACCAAGAGGTGGATCGAAGCCACGCGATCCCAGCAGGTGTACACCCAGCTCTCGAAGGCCTGGCGATAGGCGGGCTCGTAGCCGGTCAGTCCGCGGTCGTCGGTGAACACGGCGATCGGCCGTCCGGCTTTGCGCCCCGCCTCGTCCATCTCTTTGGTCACCAGCGCGACCAGCGGCGCCTCGCCGTAGCCGAAAGCGGCCAGTCGCATCACATACGGGCTGGGATACCAGAGGTGGAACTTCCCTTTGCCATAGGACAGCTCCTTCTCTGGCGGGATCGAGGACAGAGGATTTTCCATGTTTGCCATTTTCCGCAGTCGTGAAAATGGCGTCAACGTGAATCACCGGCCCAGCTGGCGCCGCCGTACCCACGCCGCCCACATCGCCGAGCGGCTCCTGGCTGGTTACTGCGCCCGCTGCGGCAGTCCGTCGGTGATTTGGTAGTAGTCGCCCTTGTCCGCGACAAAGATGTGCTCGGCCAGCTGGCAGCCCGTCGGCGGATCGAAGGCGCCCATGGCGATGGCGATGCGCTCGCGCCCCGGCACCTCCCAAAACAGGAACGAGCCGCAGTGCTTGCAGAAGCCACGCCGCGCTCTCTCCGACGCGCAGTACCAGGAAAGCGCCTCGCTGCCGTGCAGCGTAAGCTGACTGCGCAGCACATCGGTAGACACCCAGTAGTGCCCCGACTGCCGACGGCACTGCGAGCAGTGACAGGCCCAGGCCGGCGACAGCTCGCCCGCGACCACAAAGCGCACAGCGCCACAGAGACACGATCCTTGGTGCATGGTCATTCCTCAGCTGGGGGGACACGCTGGCCCGGCGGTCTGCGCCGGCCCCGCGACGCGGCTTAAAACGGCTCGAAGCAGTCGTAGTTGCGCTGCGAGACGATGCGGCCATTTTCAAGCGTGATGAACATTGCCAGCCTGGCACGCAGCTCCTCGCCGACCGCCAGCTTGCCGAGTGCGATCTTCAGGCGCGCGCTCCAATCGACCTCCAGCCCGACGGTATCGCCGCTGGCCACGATCGATCGGATGGCATAGCGCTGCTCGGCCACCGCCGCCTGCCCGCGCACTGCGCTCTGCAAGATGGCAGAGAGATCGCGCGTCGCCCCGCTGGCCAGCAAGCGATTGGGGTACTCGTGCTGCACCACCTCCGGGGCATAGAAGGCGGCGAGCTCCTCGCCGACTGCGCCGCGCTCGACGGCCGAAAGATAGCGACGCACCAGGCGGATGTTTTCGGACTCCAAATCAGAGGCTGGGGTGGGACTCGACATCGGCTGCTCCCTCGGCGCGGCCAGCGCCGGCTCGCTTGGCTGTTCATCGACTTCGCTGCCCGACCGACTTTGCCGCAAGATGCCTATTTGATGAAGCCTCCTCGCCTGCCGTCGCCGCCGCCCGAAAACCCGCTGCCGCCTGACCCGCCAAGCCGTCCACAGAGAGGCGCCGACCCCGCGGCGTTCGACGACGATCCCGACGCCATCGCCCTGCCGATCGACGGCACGCTGGACCTACACACCTTCCGCCCCGCCGAGCTTGGCGAGCTCCTGCCCGACTACATCAGCGAGTGCCTGCAGCGCGAGATCTATGAGCTGCGCATCATCCACGGCAAAGGCCGCGGCATCCTGCGCGCCCGCGTCCGCACGTTACTGGCCCGCGATCCCCGCGTCGCCAGCCTGCGCAACGCCGACGAGTCCGCCGGCAGCTTCGGCGCCACCCTAGTCAGCCTGCA
>CAZVMD010000393.1:0-6272 GCA_964628555.1 uncultured Myxococcales bacterium
AGCCGCAGGTCGCCGTGGCACATCATCTGGCCGTGGACGTAGCTCAGCGCCGAGGCGATCTGGGCGCTGATCTGCCGCACCTCGGCCAGCGTGAAGCGCTCGTTCTGACGGAAAGTGACCATGCGCCGCAGGAGCACGCCCTGGCTCAGACCGGCCTGCATCGGCTCGATGAGGACGACGGTGCCTAGCTCTTCGAGCGGCTGCAGATCGTGCAGGCGCGGCATGCCGGGGTGCTGCAGACCCTTGACCCGCTGTAGCTCCCGCGCGACGTGGCTGCGCGCCGCTTGCTCCAGCAGCAGGTCCGGGCGAACGACTTTGATGAGGACGTCGGGCTCGGGGATGCCGCGCTGCTCGCCGGATGGCAGGTTGTTGCGGTCAAAGCCGTGGTATCCGACCCAGAGCGATGTCTCACCGCTCTTGGTGACCACCTGATAGCGCTTGGCGATGACATCGCCGCGCCGGAACGTTGGAGCCCCCGGCATCTTAGCCCCCCGCGCTACTCCCCCTGCCGGTGTGGCCAAAGCCACCGCTGCCCCGCTCGGTCTCGTCGAGAACCTCGACCTCGCGCAGGGTGGCCTGTTCGACTTGGGCAATCACAAGCTGAGCGATGCGATCGCCCGCCTGAATCGTCACCGCCTCCTGGCCCAGATTGACGAGCAGCACCTTGACCTCGCCGCGATAGTCAGCGTCGATGGTACCGGGGCTGTTAAGGACCGTGATGCCGTGCTTGAGCGCCCAGCCCGAGCGCGGTCGCACCTGCCCCTCGTAGCCCCCTGGGATCGCGACCGCAAGCCCCGTCGGCAGCAGCGCCCGGGACAGCGGCGCCAGCACCAGCGACTCGCCGCTCTCTGGCGCGAAGGTCAGATCCAGGCCGGCCGAGTACGGCGTCTGATAGGCCGGCAGGCTCGCCGACGGACGCAGCCGACGCAGCTTCACCACCACTCCCGACGAAGACGAGGTCTTGGCCGGGTCGGTGGGCGGCAGGTGTTCGGCGGTGGGAGAGGGAAGGCCCGCCGGGCCCGGGTTTGCCGGGACGGAGGCCGAGGGACGGGAGAGGGGTTTGGGCGCGCTGTTCGACAAACTAGCGAAGATTATGGATCACGTCCGGCTTTTGTCCGAGTGCTTCTTTTCGCGACAAGCGGATCTTGCCCATGCGGTCGATGCCGATGACCTTGACCAGCACCTCTTCGCCTTCCTTGACGACGTCGCTGACGTTGCGCACATGGCCGCTATCCAGCTCGCTTACGTGCACCAGACCGTCGGTGCCGGGCAGGATCTCGACGAAGGCGCCGAACTCGACGATGCGCCGTACCGTGCCCATGTAGAAGGCCCCGACCTCAGGCTCGGCGGTTAGGCCCTTGACGATGTCGATGGCCTTCTGCGCCGAGGGCCCGTCGGGCGAGGCGATGTTGACCGTGCCGTCGTCCTCGACGTCGATGGCCACACCGGTCTGCTCGACGATGGCGCGGATCATCTTGCCGCCGGGGCCGATGATGTCGCGGATGCGGTCGGGCTTGACCTGCAGGGTGTAGATGCGCGGCGCGTACTTCGACAGCTCCTTGTTCGGCGCGGCGATGCACTGCGCCATCTTGTCGAGGATGTATAGCCGCCCCTCGCGGGCCTGCTTGAGCGCGCGGGCCATCACTTCCCGCGACAGACCCTGGATCTTGATGTCCATCTGCACGCTGGTGATGCCCTTGCGCGTGCCGCAGACCTTAAAGTCCATGTCGCCCAGGTGATCCTCGTCGCCGAGGATGTCGCTGAGAATGGCCACGCGGTCGCTGGCCCCTTCCTTGCCCTTCTCGTAGATCAGGCCCATGGCGATGCCCGAGACCGCAGCCGGCAGCGGCACGCCGGCGTCCATCATCGACAGGCTGCCACCGCAGACCGAGGCCATCGACGAGCTGCCGTTCGACTCCAGGGTCTCCGAGACGACGCGCACAACGTAGGGAAACTCCTGCTCTTTGGGCATGACGCGCAGGAGGGCCCGCTCGGCGAGGTTGCCGTGGCCGACTTCACGTCGCGACTGGGAGCGCAGCATCTTGGCTTCGCCGGTCGAAAACGGCGGGAAGTTGTAGTGCAGCATGAAGCGCTTGGTGACGTCGCCCAAGAGCGAGTCGATGCGCTGCTCGTCGGCTGAGGTGCCGAGGGTGGTGACGACCAGGGCCTGCGTCTCACCGCGGGTGAACAGCGCCGAGCCATGGACGCGCGGCAGCACGCCGACTTCGCAGCTGATCGGGCGAATATCGGTCGTCTTGCGGCCGTCGATGCGCACCTGCTCGGCGAGGACCATCTCGCGCACCGTCTTTTTGTGCAGGCTGGCGACGGCTTCGTTGACTTCCTTCTCGCGACCGGCGTAGGGCGCCGGGACATCCGGGCTGGCCGAAGTGCAGAGCTCGGCGATGAGCTCTTTGCCAACCTTGGCCTCGGCATCGTGGCGCGCATGCTTCTCGCGCACCGTCACGGCCGCGCGCATGCGGACGGCGCCTAGCTCGGCGACGCGCTTGAACAGTGCCTCGTCCTTGGCCGGCGGCGTAAACACCCGCTTCGGGCGACCGATCGCGGCGCGCAGCTTCTCAATCAGATCCAGCACCGGCTGCACGGCCTGATGGGCAAAAAACAGCGCGTCGGTGGCGACCTCTTCGCTGATCTGGTCAGCACCGCCTTCGACCATCACCAGCGCGTCCCGACTGCAGGCGACGACAAAGTCGAGATCAGACTGCGCGCGCTGGGCATAGGTCGGGTTGATCACGAACTCGCCGTTGACGCGGCCGACACGGGCGCCAACAAACGGCTCGGCCCAGGGGATCTCAGAGATGTGCAGCGCCGCCGCCGTGCCGGTCATCGCCAGCACGTCGGTGGGATTCTCGCGATCAAAGGCCAGCGACATGGCGATGACCTGCGTCTCGCAGCGATAGCCCTTGGGAAACAGCGGGCGGGACGGGCGATCCATCAGGCGCGAGACCAGGATCTCGGCCTCGGTCGGCCGGCCTTCGCGCTTGAAGTACCCGCCGGGGATCTTGCCGCCGCCGTAGCTCTTCTCGGTGTACTCGCAGGTGAGCGGCAAGAAATCGACGCCTTCGCGCGGCGTCTTTGAAGAGCAGGCCGTGACCAGCACCACGCTCTCGCCGTAGGTAACCAGCACGGCACCGTCGGCCTGCTTGGCCATCTTGCCGGTCTCGATCGACAGCTCGCGGCCGCCGAGAAGAACAGACTCCTTAACGTACATTGAAACTCCGTATGTGGTTGCAGGCCGTCCCGGCGGATGTCGGGCGCCTGCACAAAGCCGTCAGACCGGAAGCCCGCGCGGCTCCGACCTGACTCAGTGGACTTGCTGCGTGTCGAGTGGCCGGGAGTACAGCGCAGGGCGACCCGTCCCGCCGCCAGGTTCGACGGCTGGGACGGGAGGCTAGCACTGTCAACTCCTTGCTCACGTTCGTGACGCGCGGCCAGAGAGAGGCTGTGCGCCGGTTGCGCGGAGCACAGAGACGGGGATGGATGCGTTAGTGTCGCGACGAGGCGCGATCACTTGCGGATGCCCAAGCTCTCGATGACGGAGCGATAGCGCTCCTCACTCTTCCGGCGCAGGTAATCGAGCATCCGGCGGCGCTGACCAACCAGCTTCAGCAGACCGCGACGCGAGTGGTGATCTTTGACGTGCGTCTTGAAGTGCTCGGTCAGATACGTGATCCGTTCCGACAGAAGCGCGATCTGGACCTCGGCGGAGCCGGTATCTCCCTCGTGTCTGGCGAACTTGCTGACGACGTCCTTCTTGCGCTGCGTGGCGAGACTCATTGCTACTCCATAACTCCTTGGATTTTGTGCGCGTAGTGTTGGCCAAAACGGGAAGTAGTGTCAACAACTCCGCGCGCAGCGACTACAAGTCGTTAAGTGGTCGTCTGCTTGGCCATACAAGGTGGCCGACCCGCAAGCGGCTGTCGACTTCGGCGACGAGACCTTGGTACCCTTGCGGAATGATCGCGGATCTGCCGACGCGCCTGCCCCTGATCTGCCCCCGCTGCGCTCAGGTCAGCGAGCGCGGTCGCGAGCTTTGGACCGTCTCTCTTTCGGCCGTCTTTGCCAGCCAGCCCCCGCTGGCCAGTGCGCCCGGCCCAGCGATCGCGGCCGTCGGCAGCAGCCCAGAGTCGAGCGCTGCGCTGCCCGAAGTGCTGGAGGGCCTCCTGCGCTGCGACAACGCGGCCTGTCAGGCCAGCTATCCGATCGTCGATGGCATCCCGATCTTGGTGCGCGATCCGGCGCAGCTTCTGGTCAGCCAGCCCGCCGCGCTGCTCCCA
This sequence comes from uncultured Myxococcales bacterium, assembly GCA_964628555.1. GTDB lineage: Bacteria > Myxococcota_A > Polyangia > Palsa-1104 > JAEUJZ01 > JAEUJZ01. The sequence goes on from CAZVMD010000393.1 coordinate 4,296, forward strand.
GCCTTGCACCCCGAGACGCTCGCGGTCCTGGCCCGCGGGGCGACCGATGATGCGCCGCTGCAGCGCGTGCTGGAGCACCTATCGATCTATCTCGATGCGCACTGGGGCGACTGCGCCGAGCCAGCGGTCAGCCCGCCCGCCAGTCGGTTCGGCGGCGAGGCGCTGTTTTCGGCTCTGCGCAGCGCCTTTGCCTCGGCTCCCGCCCGGCACTGCGTCGTGGAGCTGGGCTGTAGCGTCGGCCGGGGCCTGGCCAGCCTGCGAGCCAGCTGTGGCCTCGCGGTCGGCATCGACCTGCACCTGCCCGCGCTGCGTGCCGCCCGGCGGCTGCTTGCCGGACAGGCGCTGCCCTTCGCCCGCCGCAGCCTGGGTCGTCACTATCAGCCAGCCCGGCTGCAGCCAGGACTCGCGACGGCCGGTGGTGAGGTGGCGCTGATCTGCGCCGATGCACTCGATCCGCCGCTGCCGCCCGAGATCGCCGATGGGGTGGTGGCGCTCAACCTGCTCGACTCGGTCAGCCACCCCAGCCAGCTGCTGTCGGTGATCGATGGTCTGTGCAGCCCGGGCGGCGCGATCTTTGTCACCTCGCCCTATTCGTGGCAGAGCAGCGTCGTCCACGAGGGCGCGCGGCTAGGCGAGGCGACCGGCGATGCCGCTGCGGCGCTGCGCAGCCAGCTGGAAAGCGGCGCCGGTCTACGGGCCCGCTACGAGCTCACCTGGCAGGGCGAGCTGCCCTGGGAGCTTCGTCGCGACGCCCGCAGCCTGCATCGTTATCTGCTCGATGCGCTGCAGGCACGCAAGCTCGGCCCGCTGAGCTACGTCTAGACCCCTTTCGTCGCGCGTCGCCTACAGCGACTGCGTAGCCGGCTTGCGCGAGGCGGCTGGCTTGCCCTTGCGCTTCTCGGTCGCGGGCGCCTTTCCAGCGTCGGCCGGCTTGTCGAGCAGCAGGAGCTCATCGGGCTTGCTGGCCGGCTTGTCGGCAGCCGGGGGCGCGGCGGGCTTGTCGGCAGCGGGGGCCACGGCCGGCTTGTCCGCAGCGGGCATCGCTGCCGGCTTGTCCGCAGTGGGCGTCGCTGCCGGCTTGTCCGCGGCCTTGTCGGGCATCGGGGTCGCCGGCGGCTTCTCGACGGCCGGGCTGGCCGACTTATCGGCCGGCTTGTCGGCGGACGGTGGTGTGGCGCTCGCCCCCCCAGCCGCGCCCGGCGCCGAGTTGTCGAGGATGTGGAACTCGACGCGGCGGTTCTTGGCCCGGCCGGCGTTGGTCTTGTTGGTGGCCACCGGGCGGGTCGGACCGTAGCCCTTGCCTTCCAGGCGATCCGGCGAGATGCCGCGGCTGACCAGCCAGCGCAGCACGCTCTTGGCCCGTCGCTCGGACAGATCGAGGTTGCTGGCGAACTTGCCACCGGCGTCGGTGTGACCCTCGATGCCAACCCGCTTGATGCTGGGTACAGCCAGCAGGACATCGACGACACCCTGCAGCACCGGATAGCTCTTGGTCAGGATGTTGTCGGCGTTCGGACCGAAGAACACCGGCCGCATGATGACGATCTGGCCGTTTTTGATCTCGACCAGAGCCGGGCAGCCGTTGCGCTTGGGATCGGGGTGCGGCGCGCCGGCCTTCTTCGGGCAGGCGTCCTGCACGTCGGGCACCTGATCGCCGTCCTTGTCCGACAGCGGGCAGCCAGGCGCATTCGGGTCGGGGAACAGGCCGGCCGGCTCGAACAGACACTGATCCAGCGCATCCACGACGCCGTCCTTGTCGCTGTCCTGGGCCGGGCAGCCCTTGCGCGCGCTATCGGCCTGCGGGCCCTGCGGCACGTCGGGGCACTGGTCTTCCTTGTCGATGATGCCGTCCCCATCGCGATCGGGCGGTGGGGTGGCCGGAGCCGGGCAGCCGCGCTTCTCGGCATCGGCGCGTGGGCCCTGCGGCACGTCGGGACACAGATCCTCGCCGTCGGGGATGCCGTCGCGGTCGCGGTC
>CAZVMD010000394.1:0-6228 GCA_964628555.1 uncultured Myxococcales bacterium
CCATCCATCGGCAAGACGTCGAGATGTGCCTGCGCATCGGCGAGCACGGAGCGCCGCTTTTGCCGCCGGGGACGGTCCTGACCCACTGCAACGCTGGTGGCCTGGCCACCGGCGGGTATGGCACGGCGATCGGCGTGATCCGCAGCGCCCTGACTGCCGGCACGCGGCTGCGCGTGTTCGCCGACGAGACGCGACCGTATCTGCAGGGGGCGCGCCTGACGGCCTACGAGTTTCTGCGCCTGGGGGTGCCGGTGACGCTTCTGACCGAGGGCATGGCCGGCTTTCTGATGGCGCGCGGCGAGATCCAGTCGGTGATCGTCGGCGCCGATCGCATCGCCAAGAACGGCGATGTCGCCAACAAGATCGGCACCTATACCTTGGCCGTGCTGGCCCAGACGCATGGCATTCCGATGTATGTCGCGGCGCCGCGCTCGACGCTCGATCTGGACCTGCCCTCAGGGGCTGAGATCCCGATCGAAGAGCGCTCGGCCGAAGAGGTGCTGAGCCTGTCTGGCGTGCGCATCGCTCCGCGCGGGGCGCTGGCGCGGCATCCGGCCTTCGACGTGACCCCGGCCCGCCTGGTGACCGCCATCATCACCGACGTCGGCGTTGCTCGTCCGCCCTACAGCGAGAGCCTGGCTCGCCTGGTGCAGTAGCTAGCGTCGGGCCTGCGCCAGCAGCGACTTGCTGTCGTTGGGGCGCAGGAAGTGGACGGGGCTGCCGGCCGCATCGGTCAGCGTGACGCGGACCTCGCGCCCTTCCGGCAGATCGACCCAGAACGTCGTCTCCTTGCGGTTGCTGCGCAGGCCCTTGGGTAGCTGGCCATCGATCAGCACGCGCAGGCCGCGGCGTGGCACCACAAACGTGGCCCCGGTCAGGGCCTGGCTGGCGCGCAGCGTGGCACTGCCGTCGGGCTGCAGGCGCACGCTGACCGCCGCCATGGCGCGGAAGTGATCGCCTAGCTGACCCAGCGTTGGCACCCACAGCGAGCCTCGCTCGACGCGGGCCGAGAGGTCAGAGAAGAGCTGCTGCAGCCGCGGATTGAGCACGATCTCGCCCGAGCGCTTGCCCGGCAGCATCAGGTTGCGACCACGCAGCGGACTGGCGGGCGGATGGAAGGCTTCCAGATAGGTGTGGCCGATGTGCAGCCCGCGCTCGCGCTCTAGCTGATCGATGGCCCGCTTGCTGTAGACGCTAAAGAAGCGGTTGCTATCGACGTACATCATCATCGTGCTGAACAGCCACAGGCCGCCCGGCGTGCCAGCCGACAGGCGACCGGCGGGCCACAGCACCGGCGTGTAGCGATCGAGGCGGCGCGGCGCCAGCAAGTTCAGCGTCCCGGCCGGCACATCCAGGCCTGACCAGGCGTAGCTGTAGCCAAACTTGTGCAACAGATCGACGATGCCGAACGGCCCGTTCTGATAGCCCTGGTTCACCAGCGCTTCGCAGTTGGTATACGGCTGGTGATCGATCCAGGTGCGGGAGTGGAAGCGGGCGAACATCTCAAGCGCGCTGGCTGTGCGCTCGCGATCGTCGCGCAGCGGCGTGGCCGAGTGCGGCACGATCTCCCAGCCCTGGCGCGTCATCCGCTCGGCCATATCGACGACGTCGGGATCATCAAGCTGCGGCCGCCCGCCACCCGTCGAGTCCACCTGGGGTCGGCCATAGCGGCTGCGGAAGGTCTGAATCGCGCGCGGCGCGCGGCTGGCCTTGCCGGTCTTGCTGCTGGTGACTTCGTGCGCCAAAAGCGGCGGCGGCGCCGGCTCGCCACTTGAAGCCCAGAGCGCCTTAGTGATGTTGAGCTTGGTTCCCAGCAGACCGCCTCTGCCCCACTGCGAAGAAGAGGTGTCGGAGGTGCCGCCGATCAGCGCCCGCAGCGTCACCGCCGCCGTCTGATCGGCGTGGTCGGTGATGACCAGCGCGGCCTGGCGTCCGTCGGGATAGCGGGCCTTAAAGAGCGGCACCGCGGCCCCGCTGTGCAGCGCCAGGCCGGCCCGCAGCGGCTCTTCCTCGGGGCCCAGCATCTGTCGCACCGGCAGCGACTGTCGATGGTTGGGGGCTCGCCAGTTATCGGTGCAGGCCGTAAAACGCGAAAACGGCCGCGCTTCCGTCGAGAAAAGATCCAGACGAGCCAGCAGCCGGGGCCCCTCGCGCAGCGTGCGCAGGCCATCTAGCTCGTCTTCGACGATCAGCGTCCAGGCGGTCGGCGCTTCGCCTTTGCCCCGTCGCCCATTGGCGTCGCCGCCGCGCCCAGCGAGCGCTGGCCCGGCGTAGGGATAGAGGGTCACCCACTTGGGATCGAGCTGCGACAGCGCCGCGCTGCGCGACAGCGAGCGGCTCACCAGATCACGCCCGCCCACCGTCGCTGTACTCTCTGGCAGCTCAAGCTCGATGGTCAGCTGTCCCAGCCACAGCGGCGCGCTGCTACGCGCTTCGGCGTGCATCTCGTAGTGGCCTTCCGCGGTCTGCTGCCAGCGCAGCTTGATCTGCAGGCCCGCGAGGCCCGGCGTGATGTCGCTGACCAGGGCCTCTCCGTCTCGTCGCCACTGGGTCGCGGGAAAGACACGCAGGAGCGGCATCGCCGCCGGCGCTTCGGCTCCGACCTCGGCGGCCAGCCGCACGCGCACCAGCAAGGGAAGCTCGGTGCCCGTCGCATCGCTGACCGTCACCGCTTCGCCCTGCTGGCGGACTTCGGCCTGGGCTGGAACACTCAGCCAGCTGAGGACAGCTGCGCCTAGACCAAGCAGCAGAGTGCCCGGCGCTCGCCGTGATCGAGGCGCTGCGTGTCCTCGACGTTCCTTCATTCGCGACGCACGCACGTCGTCAAGAAACCTCAGCCAACCCACGCTGTCATGCCCCCCCTCTGGGGTCGCCCCGCCCACGAGGCACTGAAGTCGGATTATAGACGAATTGGCAGGAGTCCTCGTAAAGTTCCAGCGACTTCCACGATGCCGGTTGGCGCTTCCACGGGTCCGCTGCTACGTAACGCTCGCTGTCTGTCTCAGCGAGCGGGGGGAAGTGCCTACAGCCGCATACTCGACGGTCCGCGGTGGCGCCCGTTGCTGCTAGAAGAGCGACGGTGGCGATGTGGTGAGCTGCAGGTTGCACGGATACGGGGAACCGCGGGACCTGGTCCCGTCGATCAGGGGAAGGCCTAGCCATGGCGCAGCCGGCCGAGGTGTTGCGCCGAGCGCCGCCGCCGTGGCGGGCCGCTGGCCTGTCGATCCGCAGCAAGATCCTGCTCGGCTTTGTGCTGGTGCTGCTGTCGTCGGGAGGCGCGACGCTCTATGGCGCCTGGGCGGTGCGCACGCTGGGTCAGCAGCTTCGCTTGGTGGCCCTTGGCTATTCGGCGCTGCGGCTGCAGCTGCAAGACCAACAGACGCTGCAGGCTAACCTACAGCGCCGCCTGGCCGAGCCGGATAACAGCCCGCGCTCGATCGCCGCGGTCACCGCCGATCGCAAGCGCCGTCTTATCCGCCTGCAGGGCGCCCGTCAGCACGTGCAGGAGCTGCGGCGCAGCATGCCGAAAGAGGACGCGCGCTTCTTGGCTGGGATCGACGCCGAGCTGGCCCAGGTCGAGCAGATCTATATCGCCGTCGATGCACGCGATCCCGGCAGTGCCGAAGTCCGCGAGCTGGAAGAGCGAGCGATGCAGCGCCTTGAACAGCTCTCGAGCTCACTGACCAACAAAGTGGTCGAGGTCGTCAGCGTCGGCGAGCGTCATGAGAAGCGCGCGGTCTGGGTGACGATCGTCCTGGCCCTGGCGGCGGCGATAGTCGGCGCGCTGGTCTTGCTGATGGTGCAGACCACGCTGCGGCCGCTGCGCCGCCTGGCCGATAGCGCCAAGGAAGTTGCTCGCGGCAACTACCAGATCTGGCAGAGCTGGCAGCACGGGCCAGCCGAGGTCGGCAAGGCCAGCGCGGCCGCCAGCGGAGACGAGGCAGCGGGCGAGTCGGCCCTAGATGAAGTGGGTCAGCTGGCGCGCGAGTTTCGCGTCATGGCCGCGGCCCTGGCCGAGCGCGAGCAGCGCCTGCGCCGGTCAGAGCAGCTGGCGGCGGTAGGCAAGATGGCGGCCCAGATCACGCATGAGGTGCGCAATCCGCTGACTGCGATTGGGCTCAACGCTGAGCTCTTGGCCGACGAGTTTTCCGAGCGCGACGGCGAAGCGCCGAAGCTGGCCCAGGCCATCGTCAAAGAGGTCGATCGGCTGACGCAGATTACCGAGCAGTACCTGCGCTTCGCCCGCCTGCCGGCCCCGCGCTTCGAGCGCACCGACGTCAACGATCTGCTGCGCAGCCTGGTGCAGTTCGCCGGGGAAGACCTGCGCCTGCGCGGCATTCGCGTCGAGCTGGAGCTCGATCCAACACTGCCTGCGCTGGCGCTCGATGAAGGCCAGATTCGCCAGGCGATCCTGAACCTGATCCGCAACGCCAGCGAAGCCATGCAGCAGGCGGCAAGTGGCGAAGGGGAGAGCGAGCCGAGCGAGCGGAGCAGTCGCCGCAGCTTGCTGGTGCGCAGCCGCTGGCTGCCGCCTGAAGCCGCCGGGCCAAGCCGGGTCGGCATCGACATCACTGATGGTGGGCCCGGCATCTCGGCCGAGCATCAGCAGCAGATCTTCGAGCCGTTCTTTACCACCAAGCGGGGCGGCACCGGCCTTGGCCTGGCGCTGGCCTTGGAGATCGTCACCCGCCACGGCGGAGCGCTGCAGGTCAAGAGCCCGGTCTGGCCGCCTGCCGGGTCGCTGGCCGGCTATGGCACGTGCTTTACCGTCGAGCTGCCGGTCAGTGAGGTTTCCCGCTAAGCTGCGCCGCATGGCGACGTTGTATTTGACCGACATCGGCCAGCTGCTGACGCTGGCGGGGCCGGAAGTCTTCGACGGGACAGCGACGAAAACAGACGCGGCAGCGTTCGCGCGGGCTGAGCAGGCGCTGGGACTGGTCAGCAATGGCTGTGTCGTCGTTACCGACGGCATCGTGGCCTACGCCGGACCGCAGGCCGACGCTCCATCCCCTGACCAGCTGCCGGCTCCGGTCCAGCGCGAGAGCGCGGCTGGGCGCCTGGTCTCGCCGGGGCTGGTCGACCCGCATACCCATCTGATCTGGGCTGGCGATCGCAGCCTAGAGTTCGATCTGCGCAATCGCGGCGTCCCGTACCAGGAAATCCAGGCGCGGGGCGGAGGCATCCTCTCGACGGTGCGGGCCACCCAGAAGGCCAGTGATGCGGCGCTGCTTTCAGGGCTGCGGCAGCGACTTAGCATGGCCCTGCGGCAGGGTGTCACCACCTGTGAAGTCAAGACCGGCTATGGCCTGTATCCCGAGGCAGAGCTGCGCCTGCTGCGGCTGATCGTCCAGGCTGCGACCGACTCGCCCGTGGACGTAGCGCCGACCTTCCTCTGCCATGTGCCGCCGCCTGAGCTGCAAGGGGATGCGGCGCGGCGGCAGTTTATCGAGGAGCTGATCGCCGCCCTGCCCCAGGCGCAGGGTCTGGGGGCGACCTCCGTTGATGTGTACTGTGACGTCGGGGCCTTTACGCTGGACGAGACGACGCGGATCTTGCAGGCCGGCAAGCAGGAGGGCCTGCACCTGCGCTGCCACGCCGAGCAGTTCACGCACACCGGCGCGGCGGAGCGAGCGGCACAGCTTGGGGCGCGCTCCGTCGAGCACCTCGAAGAAATCGACGAAGTCGGGATCGCAGCCTTGGCCCAGGCTGGGGTGGTGGCCCATCTGCTACCCGGGGCTGTCGTGACCCTGCGCCTGCGCTTTCCTGATGCGCGTCGCCTGATCCGGGCGGGGGTGCGGGTTGCCCTCGGCAGTGACTGCAACCCGGGCAGCTCGCATACGCAGTCGCTGCCGCTCATGATGTCGCTGGCCTGTACACAGATGGGCCTGAGCGCTGCCGAGGCCTGGCTAGCGGTGACGCGGGATGCGGCCGCGTCGCTGGCCATCGCTGCAGCCGGTCGGCTGACGCCGGGCGCGCGGGGTGACTTGGTCCTGTGGAATGCCGAGAGCTACCGCGAGGTCTGCCAGCGTCTGGGAGATCCGCTGATTGCGGCGACCTATCGTCGGGGGCAGCGCGTCTAGCGAAAATTGTCGCCGTTCCGCGAGCTTGGGGCGAGGCAGACCCCGCGGTGTGCAGGACCGTTGAAAGGGCTGCCGTCTATCGCTACTCTAGAACTCACTAGTCGCCCAAGGTTCAAGGAGGCCCCATGCGGTCTTTGTTTGGCAACCG
>CAZVMD010000395.1:0-6208 GCA_964628555.1 uncultured Myxococcales bacterium
CACGGCGGAAAGCGGCGCGAGGAACAGGGCCAAGATGCCGCCGACAAGCAGGCTGGCGACGGCGCACAGCGGCACAAAGAGGAGCGGCAGGATGGCGTCCTTGATGCCGGGCCGGCCGCGTGCGTGCAGCCAGGCGTTGCGCAGGCGCTTGGCCTGCAGCGAAAGCAGGGCGGCGACCAGACCGGCGAGCGCGCCGCCGAGCAGTCCCCCTGTCGCCCCGATGACTGCCCGCAGCCCTGGCTCCATCGCCCTAGCATACTCGTCGAAAAAGGCGCGCGGCGGCGGAGAGCGGTCTACGGTGACTCGGCGGCGACCAGCAGGGTGTAGGGACCGACGTAGCCGGCGGGGCTGCTGAGGACAGCGCAGGCGGTGCTGCCGGCCGCCAGCGCGGCTTCCTGCTGCACCGGACGGAGCGGCGCGAGCCCAGACTTGCAGTCGCCGCCGGTCAGCGCCACCGCGACGCCAATACCCGTAGTTCCCCCAAGGCCCTGGCCTGGGATCGTTGCTTTTACGTACACACGCAGCTCGCGCGGCGCCGAGAGCTGGATGTAGTCGATGTCGCCGGCGCGATCGATCGCTCCGCCCTCGGCCAGAGAGGCGCCGTCGAGCGTCAGCGACAGCAGCGGCAGGGTCGGCGAGTCGGGCGGCGTGCTCTCGCGGGCGCTCTTGCGGGCCAGCGGGCGCAGCAGCGCGGTCAGGTCATAGGCATAGTCCGCGCCGCCGCCGAAGCTGGCTGGGAACACCGCGGCGAAGCTCGCACCGCGCCGTGGCAGCCAGGCCAGCGCCGTCTGACTGCCACTGCCGCTGCTCGTCGGCCCGAGCGAGGCGTAGAAGAAGTCGCCGGCGGCAAAGTGGCCCGAGGCCGGTGCGACGGCGCCCGAAAGCGCAAAGCCGAGCAGCGAGCCGCTGGTGACAAAGCGCAGGAGCAGGAGCTGATCATCGGCGCCACTGTCCAGCTGATACAGGTTGCTGCTGCGGGGCAGAGCCAGGGTCTGGCCGCGCAGCGTCGTCCCGGGCACAAGCGGGATCGCGGCCCGAGCCTGCACCTGCGGCGGATGGGTCGCGCCAGGGGTGGGCAGGTACAGCACGCTGCGGCTGCCGCTGCGATCGGCCAGGGCCAGACTCAGGCTCAGCGAGCCGAGCGGCGCCAGCGCATCGACGAGCCCCGTCGCCCGCAGGCGCGTGCTGCCGGCGAGCGTGGTCAGCCACAGCGGCCGCAGATCGCCGCGCAGGCTGGGCACACCGAAGAACGGCTGCTCGGGCTCTGCCGGGCGCAGCACCAGATCGACGATGCCGCCCTGGCTGACGCTGGCCGTGGTCCCGTCCGCATCGACCGCGAGCACCCGCTGCGGGCCCGGCGTCCGCTCGGCCCGGGCCACTGGCGCAAGCTCAGCCTCGGCCGTCGCTCCCGCCCAGGCCGCCGCAGTCGCTGACGCAGCGGGCGACGATGGCGACGGGGTAGCGATCAGCGATGGCGAGCTGGGGCTCGGGGCCATCTGCTCACAGCCCAGCCCCGGCAGCACCAGCAGCGCGGCGCTATAAAAGGCGAGGCGGCGCAGCGCGCTCCCCGACCGGCTTCCTGCGACCGCCCGCCTCACCAGGTCACCGCCGCGTAGGCATCGATGCGGCCGTAGCCAAACGTCGGGTTGGGCACAAAGTCGCTCGACAGGCCGCCGCAGACCTCGGTGGCACGCAGGCCGACGCTCGGCACGGCCGAGGCGCGCAGCAGGGCCTTGGTGGCTTCGATCTGCCGGCGTAGCCCAGGCCGGGCCGACCACAGCAGGGCCACCACGCCGACCACGTGCGGTCCCGCCATCGAGGTGCCCGAGAAGTTGGCGAAGCGACCGCCCGGGATCGACGAGCGCACGCGCACTCCGGGAGCCACGACATCGGGCTTGAGCCGTCCCGAGCCATCGACGGTGACCAGGCCACGGCTGGAGAAGCGCGCAAGCTGGCCGCTGCTGTCGTAGGCGCCGGTGGCGAAGGCCTCGGGCAGGATGGCGGGATCGTCGTTGACGGTGCTGCAGCCGGGTCCGGCGTTGCCCGCCGAGGCTTCGACGAAGATGCCAGCCGCCTGGGTGTTGGCGACGACCAGAGCCAGCGCGCCCGGGGCACAGCCCTCTGATCGCGGACAGCCCCAGCTGTTGTTGATCACGTGCGGCCGCCGATCGGGATCGGGGTTCTTGTCGCGCGCATCGGTGGGGGCGATGAAGAACTGGAAGCACTCGGTGTAGCGCTCGGGGGTGCCGCGGCCGCGATCCATGTTGCGGCAGGCGATAAAGCGCGCGCCCGGGGCGACGCCGATCTGGTTACCGATGCCGTCATCGCCGACGATGGTGCCGGCGGTGTGGGTGCCATGGCTGCCGTCGTCGCAGGGGGCCGGCGCGTCGCTGCCGCAGGGGTTGCCGCTGACCCCATGGATGGCGTCGTGCCAGCTGTAGTCGTGGCTGACGGCGCCGCTCGGCCCCGTCCCACGATAGTGCGGCCGCAGTGCCGGGTGGCTGTAGTCGCTGCCAGTGTCGGCATCAGCGACCACGATGCCCTCGCCGGTGTAGCCCAGGGCCCAGACCTCGGGTGCGCGCACCGCGGCGACGCCCCACTCGACGACGCCACGCAGGCCCGGTCGCGCCCGCCCCGCGGAAGTCGGGGCCAGGCTGAAGTCGGCGATGTCGTCGCTCGGCAGACCGTACACCGCGGCATTGGACTCGATGGCGGCGATGTCTGGATGGGCGGCTAGCTGCTCAAGCTGGCCGGCATCGCACTCGGCAAAGATCAGGTTGGCGGCCCAGGCGCGGCGGTGCGGAATCCCGGCCTGTTGCAGGTAGGCGACTAGGCCGCGCTGCGTCCGCTCGGCGTGCTCGTGCAGCGTGCGATAGACAAACCAGCCGCGCGCGCTGTCGTCGGCGATCTGGCTAGCCGCGCTGACATCGGCCTGCGACTTGAGCCGCAGCACCACCTCCAGCACAGCCCCGCTCTGACGACTGCGCAGCACGGCCGGCGCCACCTTGGACGCGCCGCTGCTCGCTTGCGCCCTAGCCGAGCGCACAGCGCCGCCAATTCCCCCCTGCCCTGCCGCAGGCGCCGACGACAAGCCGCTACGTCCCGCCTCGGGCAAGGACCACAGCATGGGCAAAAAGAACGCCCCCAACAGCACGCCGCGCTGTCGCCCTCGCGACCTGCGCAGCAACCGACGAACCCGTTTCAGCATGGACCGCTCCTGGCGCCAAGGCATGTGCGCCGGAGCCAGGCATACCACCATCGCTCGCGCGGGCGGCAAAGAAGGCGCAGGCCGACTGGTGTATCAGGCCCCGCTCTGGCCGCTCTGGAGAGGGCTGGCTAGACCCTGATCTCGACCGTGATCAGGCCGTCGAAGGTCACATCTTGGGCCGGCAGCTTGCCCGAGGCGCTAGACGAGATGCGCGAGCCCTCGTTGATGTACGGCACGAGATCGACGCTGGGATAGCACTGCAGGCTCAGGGTCTGCACGCCGCGCGGCACGCTGAGCAGGTCGGCGATCTTCTGCTTGCTCAGGCTGCTGCCGGCTTTCGCGCTCTCGATGAAGATCTCGATGCGGTCGACAAAGTCGAAGGTGTCGCTGCTGCGCGGCGGGCTGGGGATGTTGGTCAGGCGGAAGCTCAGTGCCTTGAGCCCGGCCGACTGCGCCGGCCCGGTGCCGCGCGCCCGGGTCTCTTGCTCTAGGTTGATGCTGAGCGGAAAGGGCGTCGGGATAAAGCTGCCGAGCAGGGCCCCCAGCACGCTGCCCATGATCCGCTGCTCGGGCACGGCCTGCGTGATGTCGAAGCGCAGCGCCCCGCAGCCCAGTCCCAAGCTTAACCCCGAGCTCAGCGACGAAATGAGCGGCAGCCCGAGTGTGCCTAGCCCGCTGCGCAAGAGCGCTCGCCGCGACAGAGCGCTGGCCAGACTGCGACGGGCAACTTGAGTGATCGGCATGGTTGTCCTCCCTTCCTGCGATGGATCGAGCTGTCGTCCAGGCTAGCAAAGCCGGCACGAGACCGACGCACTTGCCGACGGAAACAGCGCGGCACCCGACCAGCTACTTCACCTCGCGCCGTGGGGCCGCGTGCTCCGCCGATCCAAGCTTGCCCTCGGAAAGGAGGGCCGGCGGATCGATCTTATGCTGCTGCAGGCGACGATACAGCGTGGCGCGTCCCACCCCGAGCAGCCGTGCGGCCTCGCCCACCCGTCCCTGCGTGACGCGCAGAGCGTGCATGATGGCGCGCCGCTCGACCTCCTGCAGCGGTAGCACATCGGACGAGACCCACTCGGCGGCGCTGGGTCCAGGCCGTCCAGTGGCCTTGGCTCGCAGGTCGGCCGGCAGGCAGCTCTCGTCGAGCACTGCGCCGTCGCAGTTGAGCAGGGCCCAGCGTATGACATTTTCCAGCTCGCGGACATTGCCCGGCCAGTCATGGGCCGACAGCCGCTGCAGGACCGTCGCGGAGACCCGCGGCAGCGAGCGCAGCTCAGGACCGGCGAACTTGCGCAGGCAGTGCTCGACCAGGGCCGGAACATCCGCCACCCGCTCGCGCAGGGCAGGCACGCGCAGCGGATAGACCATCAGGCGGAAGTACAGGTCCTGCCGAAAGCGCCCGGCCCGCACCTCGGCCTGCAGATCGCGGTGCGTCGCGCTCAGCACCCGAGCGTTAACCGGGATGTCGCAGAGCCCCCCAATTCGCCGCACCACCCGCTCTTGCAGCGTGCGCAGGAGCAAGGCCTGCGTCGAGGCCGCCAGCTCGCCCACTTCGTCGAGGAACAGCGTCCCGCCCTCGGCCTCTTCGAAGCGACCGCGATGCTGCCGCACCGCCCCGGTGAAGGCGCCGCGCTCGTAGCCAAACAGCTCCGCGTCCTGCAGCGTGCTGGGAATCGCGGCACAGCTTAGCGCCACGAACTTGCCCCGCCGCCCCGAGCGCGCGTGCAGGGCCCGCGCCGCCAGCTCCTTGCCGGCCCCGCTCTCCCCCAGCAGGCAGACCGGCACATCGCTGCCCGCTACTCGCGCAATCTGGCGACGCAGCTCCGCGAGCGCTGGGCTGTCGCCCACCATGTCATCGACAGCCACAGCAGCTGGCCCCAAGTGGGCAAGCCAGGCCAGGTTTGCATCCCGCATATCAGCCCCTTCCACCCGGGGCCGCCGCGCATCCGACGGCAACGACCACTCGCCCTCGAGGGTCCCTGCCGACCCGCTCAGCGCGGCCAGCCCCAGTCCAGTTGGCCTACTATATTGCAGACTATTTTGGTTTTTCTTTTTATTATTAACAACGTCACAAATTAGCACGATCAATGTATGTCTTCGGTATCCCATACGGCCCCCAAGGTGCTCCCAGCGGGACTCATGGCCGAGCCATTTACCGTCAGAAAAACGTCATCATCACAGCGAACATCACGGTCCTACTGGTTTCACCTAAACCACTTTAGATAGATTTCTCATTGCCGAACTAAAATCCACATAGTCGTCTAGGAAAATCGAGGTTTCGTTCGCAGAAATTAACAACCACCCTGTACTATGCTTATCAATCTGCAGCCGCGGCCTGGGGCGGTCAGCCGAGGTAGACGCCGCCCCGCCAGAGCCACGCGCAGCCCGCAGTCAACAGGGACCACCGAGATGAACAAGAAGACATCAGAGCCTGCCGCGCGAGCCGTGGACCCCTCACTCTGGGGCGAGGCCTTGGCGCCAACCTGGGGCCCCGGCGAGCACGCAGCTGCCCCGGGATTCCCGTCCACCGACCCGGGCAGTCGAAAGACCGCCGAGCCGGCCATCACTCCCCCACAGGCCGGCCCGCTCGCCGCCGCGCCCGACGAACCGCCAGCGCTGGGCCGTGCTGTCGCCTGGCCCCCGGTCTCGCCGCCGCCCGTCTCGCCGCCGCCCGACGCTGTCGAGGCCATCGCCAGCCGCAGCGCTGGCTCGCCAAGTGGCCTCGCCGCGGCGCTCCTCGACAGCCAGCCCGACCCTGCATCCCTGCCCCCTGCCCTGCCCGCCGCGAGCGGTGATTTTCCCGTCGCCTCCTGGGATCGCTACGAGTTTCTCGGCCTGCTCGGCCGCGGCGGCATGGGCAGCGTCTACAAAGCCCGCGACCGCCGCATCGATCGCATCGTCGCCCTCAAGTTCATCGCCGGGGCCGGCGATCGCCACCGCCAGCGCTTCATGCAGGAAGCCCGCATGCAGGCCCGCCTAGATCACCCGGGCATCTGCAAG
>CAZVMD010000396.1:0-6199 GCA_964628555.1 uncultured Myxococcales bacterium
ACCCCCGAGACGCAGTCGGTCGAGGTCAAAGCGGCCAAGGTCTATCGCAGCTCGGGCGAGGTCATGGAGGCCGCCGCCATCGACGAGAGCAACGTCTCAGAGCCGTGGTACGGGCTTTACTACGACGTCCACGCCCAGAGCATTCGCTTCACCGGCCTGCGTCCCGGCGACGTGGTCTACGTCGAGTATGTGCTCGCCGATGTCGGCCGCAAAAACCTGCTATCGGACTACTTCGGCGACGTTCACTTCTTGCAGGAAGAGATCCCGCGCCTCGACAGCCGCTACACGCTGGTGCTGCCGGCCGACCTTCTGGCCAAGAAGCCGCTTTACTTCAACCCGCCGCAGAAAGACGGCCCCGCCATCGTGCGCAGCGAGCGGCGGGCCGGCCCAGATCAGATCATCGAGTTTCGCGCCGAGAACGTGCCGCGCCTGAACGCCGAGGCTGGCATGCCGGGCTTTGCCGAGATCGCGCCGTACATCCACGTCTCGACCTATCGCACCTGGGAAGAGGTCGCGGTCTGGTACCAGGGCCTGGTTGCCGAGCAGCTACAGCCCAGCCCAGAGATCATCCGCGCCGCCCGCGAGGCCGTGGCCAAGATCCCGCCCAGCGACGAGCGCGCCCGCCTGCGCGCCATCTACAACCTGGTCGTCAAAAAGACCCGCTACGTCGGCCTGGAGTTCGGCATCCACGGCTACAAGCCCTACAAGGTCGCGCAGATCTTTCAGCGCAAGTTTGGCGACTGCAAAGACAAGGCCTCGCTGCTCAAGGTCATGCTCAAGGAGGTCGGCATCGACAGCACGCTGGTCCTGGCCCGCACCCGACGCGGCGGCAGCATCGCGGCCGAGCCGGCTTCGCTGTCGGTGTTTGATCACGCCATCGTCTACGTGCCCAAGTTTGACCTGTACCTCGACGGCACCGCCGAGTTCTCGGGCTCGATCGAGCTACCGACGCAGGACCAGGACATCATGGTGCTTCTGGTGTCGGATCCGCGGCCGCCGTGGAACGGCAAGGGGCACCTGGCGCGCACGCCGGTCCTGCCCGCTCCGCACAGCACCGTGGCCCGCCGCATCGACGTCAAGCTGGCCAGCGATGGCTCGGCCCGCGTCCACGACGAGATCCGCGTCACCGGTCAGCCGGCGGAGCGCTGGCGCGAGCACTATCAGTCGGCCGGCGAGCAGCGCGAGCGCTTCGAGAAGGCCTGGAACGAGTCCTATCCCGGGGCCAAGGCGCTGCGCGTCGAATTCCCCGGGCTGGGCGACCTAGAGCAGCCGGTGCTGGCTCGCGGCGAGCTAGAGATTCCCGCCTGGGGGCGACCGCAGGGCGGGGTCAGCAGCGCGGCTGGCGACGGCGCAGCGACGGCGGGCAAGGGCAGCGGCGATCTGGTGCTGCGCCCGCTGGGCCGCGATGCCGACCTGTTACGTAATTATGCGCGGCTATCGAGTCGCAGATACGATCTGATCCTAGGGTTCCCGTGGGTCAATCAAGAGCAGGTGACGCTGACGCTGCCGCCGGGGCTGGCGGTGCGGCGGCTGCCCGAGGCGCGGCGACTGAGCACGCCGTTTGGCCAGTTCGAGCTGTCGCTGCAGCAGAGCGGCAACACCCTGACCGTTCGCGCCACGCTGCGCGTCGATCGCCACCGCGTCAGCCGCGACGAGTACCCGGCCTTCCGTCGCTTCTGCACCGAGGTCGACAGCGCGGTGACGCAAGAGCTGGTGATCGGTCGCGGTCCGGCGCCGGCCGAGAGCTCGCCGGCCAAAGCGGCGGTCACGCCCGGGAGGACGCCATGAACAAGACGCCACCTCGTCGCTGGCTGTGGCCGGCCCTGCTGTGTCTTTTGGCCTGCGCTCCGGCGGCCCCGGCCCGAGTCGGCGACGCGCCGATCGCCTCGGATGCGCTCTCGGCCGAGCGCTCGCAGCTGGAGCGCCGCCTGCTGCAAGCCGGTGGCAGCGACGTGAACGCGCAGCGCGACTTCGGCTTTGCGCTACTGGTGCAGGGCGAGCTGACCCGCGGCGAAGAGCTCCTGAGCCAGGCCGAGGCCAAGCGCCCGACCGATCTGCGCACCCTGCTGGGCCTGGGCCTGGTCGCGCAGGAGCGCGGTGAGCACCGTCGGGCGCAGGACCTGTGGCTGCGCCTGCTTGCCGCCTATGTCGGGCAGGCCAAGGGGCCGAGCTCGGCGACCTCGGATCCGACGGTGCCCGGCGAGCCCTGGGCGGCGGCGATGGCCGAGCTGGCCAGCCATCGCCTGCTGGTCCTGGGGGCCGACGGCAGCGGGCGGGGGGCCGAGCAGGCGCTGCGCGAGCGGGTGGCCAGCCTGTGGGCCGAGCGGCGCAAGCTGCCGCTGGAAGCCCAGCAGCTGTTGGCCGCGCTCTACGGTCAGCTGCTGCGCCTGGCCGGGGCCGAGGGCGAGGCCCGTCGCATCGACGTCGAGCGCGGCTGTCCAGCGGTCATGTACGCAAGTCCCCTGGTCGGCCACCTGCCTGCGCTGGATCTACTTACCCCGTTCCCAGCCGACGATCCGGCCCGCGATCCCGGGCGCCCAAGCTACGAGCGCAAGAGCGGCTATGGCTGCAGCGTGACGCTGGAAGGCGCACCGGGTCGGCCGGGCGTGCGCTCGCTGGTCACCTGGGCCGAGCTGCGCGGCGCCGGTCCGCACCCGCTGTCCATCGAGTCGGGCGGGGCGCCGTTCGCGCTGTATGTCGATGGCCGCCTAAGCTACATCGAGCAGAACCCGCAGCGACGGCGGCACCTGTGGCTGGCGGCCCCGGCGGGCTGGCACGTGCTGTCGCTCAAGGTCGGCGT
Source organism: uncultured Myxococcales bacterium (assembly GCA_964628555.1). Taxonomy (GTDB): domain Bacteria; phylum Myxococcota_A; class Polyangia; order Palsa-1104; family JAEUJZ01; genus JAEUJZ01. Next base: position 2,801 of record CAZVMD010000396.1, read on the forward strand.
GGCTGGGCGGGCCCAGGTGCAGCTTAGCCTGCCGACGCCGACGCTCTACGCCGGGGGGATGGCTGAGGTGCCGGCCCTGCCGCCGGCTGCGACCTTTGTCGCCCGGCGCCGCCCGCTGTCGGCGATCGAGGCCGGCAGCAGCTCGCTGGAGAGCATCCTGCGCGCCCTGCTGCGCGCCCAGCAGGCCCACATCACCGGCGACTTCGAGTCGGGCCTGGACGCCGTCGATGCGGTGCTGCCGGCCGCGCCGCGCTTCCCGCCGCTTTTGTTGCTCAAGGCGGCGCTGCTGCTTGACGACCGCAGTCGGCCGGAGCGGCTGATGCGCGATCAGACGCGCGGGCTGCTAGAGCAGGCGCTGGCCAGCGATGCCTCGCTGCTGCGGGCTCGCCTGTCCTTGGCGACGCTGCACTTGACCGACGATCACGCCGACCAGGCGCAGGACCTGCTGGAGGCGGCGCCAGGTGGCCTGCCGACGGCGCGGCAGAAGAGCTATCAGGTCCAGCTGCTTTACTATCGCGTGCTCAAGGCGCGCGGCTGGCAGATCGAGGCCGAGCGAGCCCTGGAAGACGCGGTCAAGCAGGCACAGAGCGGCTGCCCGGTGCTCGATGCGCTGATCGACCTGCGGCGCGAGCGCGGCGATGTCAGCGGCGCCTTGGCGGCGGCGCTACAGCTGTCGGCCTGCAACCCCTACAGCGACCGCCTGGCCGACGAGCTATACGACGCCGGCAAGCTGGCCGAGGCGCTGCGCGAGTACGAGCGGCTGCTGACGCTGGAGCCAGAGAACGACGACTGGCAGGCGGCGGTCGCGCGACTGCTGCAAGCCCGGCGCGGCCCCGGCGATCGCGAGCGAGCCCTCAAGCTGCGGCAGGCCCTGGTAGCGCGCTCGCCGCGCCACATCAGCTATCGCGTCGATCTCGCCAACCTGCAGATTGAGCTCGGCGCTCGCCCGGCCGCCCTGGCCACGCTGCGGGCTGGCGTGGAGCTTCAGCCCGAGTCGGCAGAGCTGCAGCGGGCCCTGCTGGCCCTGGCGGAGCCGGGGCTGATGGACGCCTATCGCATCGACGGTCGGCAGGTCATCGCCGAGTTTATGAAGAGCAGCGCCGCCGAGACCTTCGGTGGGGAGCCGGCGGTGATCCTGCTCGATCGCACGGTGGTGCGCGTGCTGCCCAACGCCGCGCGCCTGACCCTGACCCACAACATCATCCGCGTGCTGACCAAAGACGGCCTGGGCAAGTTCGGCGAGGTGCATATCCCCGAGGGAGCCGAGGTCCTGGCCCTGCGCACCATCAAGGCCGATGGCAGCACGCGCGAGCCCGAGTCGATCCCCGAGAAGGACACCATCTCGGCCCCCGACCTGGAAGTCGGTGACTTCGTCGAGTTCGAGTACATCGATCGGGCGGCGCCGATCGCCGGCTTTCCGCGCGCCTTCCTCGCCGAGCGCTTCTACTTTGCCTCCAACGATGCGCCGCTCGATCGCAGCGAGTATCTGCTGAGCGTGCCCGCCGATCTGCCGCTGCAGATCGATGTGCGCGGTCCGGCTCAGCCGGGCGGCGATGGCTCGGTTCGCGATGTGCCGGTGGCGCAGGTGACGACGCAGGGTGGGCTGCGGCTGCACACCTGGCGGCGCCAGCACGTGCCCCGGCTGCGCCCCGAGCCACCGCTCTCGGATGCGGTGATTGACGAGTGGATGCCGTCGGTGCGCGTCGGCGGTGGGCTGTCGTTTGCCCACTATGTCAACTTCCTGCGCGAGCGGCGCGTGCGCACGCTGTACATCGGTCGCGATGTCCGCGCCCAGGCCCTGGCGCTGACCGGTCCGGCTCTGCGGGCTGCCGATGTCGAAGCCGGGCCGACGCCAAGCGGGGACGAGCCGCTGCTGCAGATGGTGCGGCGGGCGCTCTTGCTCGATGCCTGGGTGCGCAAGAGCATCCGCGAGGGGGGCCAAGGTGGCTCGCTCGATGAGCAGGCGACCTCGATCCTGGCTCGGCGCGAGGGGCGGCGCGACACGCTGCTTCTGGCCCTGCTGCAGGCCAGCGGCATCCCGGCGGAGCTGTGGCTGGTGCGGCCGAAGAACGCGCCGCAGCTGGAAGGGCCGCTGCCCGATCTGACCTCGTACACCGAGCCGCTGATCGCCGTTGCTCCCGGTCGTGGGCCGTCGGGTCAGCCGCTGTTGTTCTTAGAGCCGAGCGCTCGCCACACCCCGTCGGGCTACGTGCGACCGATGCTGCGCGGGGCGCGGGCGCTGCGCCTGCCCGAGCCGCCCTCGGCGCCGCGCCTGCCGACCGCGACGTTTGCCGAAGTCACCCTGCCGACCGACGGTGGGCTACCGGCCGCCTTTGCGCGCGGTGAGCTCCTGGCCGATCGCGAGCTCTCGGCTCGCCAGGCGGTGCTCAGCGATAGCCGGCGCATCGACATGACCCTGAGCCTGGCCGCAGACGGCAGCCCGGCCGGCGATGTCACGGTGCGCGAGCGGCTGACCGGCGCCGCCGCGCTGGAGTGGCGCGAGCACGCCGAGAACCAGGCGCAGGACAAGCTGCGACAAGAGCTGGAGCAGCGAGCTCTGGGCTTCTTCTTCCCCGGCGCCAGCCTGCTCGAGCTCAAGTACGGACCGATAGACAACGAAGACGAGCCGCTGGTCATCGAGTACCGCTTCCACGCGCCGCAGCTAGCCCGCAGCCGGGTCGAAAAAGGCGCCCAAGAGCTGGTCCTGCCCGCCCCGTTCCCGTCGCTGTTTGGCCGCAACTATGTGCGCGTGGCCAGCCGCACGACGCCGCTTTTCGTTCACTACATGGCACCGACCACGCTGTCGGCGACCTATGTCCTGCCGCCGCGCGTGCGGGTCGCCCAGCTCGCTCCGCCCGTCGAGATCAGCGAGTTTGGCCACTTCAGCCAGCGGGCGGTGGCCAGCGAGTCGGGCGATCGCGTGACGCTGGCGATTGAGCTTGCGATCCCGGTGGCGCGCATCTCGCCCGAGCGCTTCCCGGCCTTCACGCAGTTCGCCCGCCAGATCGATGCCGCCGAGGCTGGCTTTGCCCTGCTCGCCGTCGCGCCGTAGCGGCGCTGCGCCCGGGCTGAGCGCGCTGCGGCCGACCGCTTACTGCTTCTCTTCCGGATAGCCGTTGGCCAGCTCTTCTAAGCCCAGGCGGCGTCCGGCTTCCAGCGACATCTCGTCTTCTTCGTCGGTAAACCCTTCCAGCGAGTCGCGGTCGTCGAGCACCTTGGCGGCTGCCGGACCCGAGTTTACTTGGATGACCGCGGTCACCGTCGCCTGCTTCTTTAGCTGCCCGTTCATCCAGGCGATAAAGCGCACCGGATGGTAGTGCCACACAACGTAGTCCTTGGGCAGCCCGACGCGCTGCGCCAGATCTTCGGTGTACCAGAGCGTCGGCTCGATCTGGTCGC
>CAZVMD010000397.1:0-6175 GCA_964628555.1 uncultured Myxococcales bacterium
CAGATCGACGTGATGTATGGCTATCACTATCAGGACTACGATCAGCGACCGCAGAACGCTGACAAGCCCAACTACCTGTACTACGCCGATGCTGCCGACCCGTACTCGCTGGCCGACTTCGAGCCGATCGGCGAGTGTCAGCGCACCGCGGGGGGCTTCAATCCCTGCCCGGTGGCGATCTATCGGCGCAATGGCTTTGGTCGCTACGACCGACAGCTGCTGCAGCGCCATCAAGTGCTGGCGGCGGCTACGGCGTATCTGAACCTGCTCGGTGCGCATGCCATCAAGGTCGGGTTCGACTTTGAGCATCTGCGATCGGATCACACGCGGACCTACAGCGGCACGGACATCGATCCCAACGACCCCAGCACCTGGTCGGATCCAACGCGGGGCCACCGCTACTTCCAGACCTCGGATGATGGCTCTCGGCTGAAGATCTTTGCGGAGTACGGGACGCGCGATGCGGCGGGCAACATCCTGCGCCTCAACAGCTTCCGCGCCGAGACCTTCACCAACAACTACTCGCTCTACCTGCGGGATAGCTGGAACGTCTCGCTGGTGCCGGGCTTGGTAGTCAACGCTGGCCTGCGCTGGGAAGTGCAGCAGATCTTCGGCGCCGATGGCTCTGAGCGCATCTTCATCCCCGATAACGTCGCGCCGCGCATCGGTGCAGTCTGGGACTTTACGCGCAAGGGACTGGGCAAGCTCTACGCCAACTTTGGCCGCTTCTATCAGTCGGTGCCGCTGACCATCAACGATCGTCAGTTCAGCGGCGAGGGCATCATCACCGGCCTAGAGACCGGGGACTGCCCGCGCGGGGCGCTTCAGCCCGGTGGACGTCTACTGCCCTACGCCGGTCGGCTGCCGGGCGCTCCCTGCAGCGTCGCGACCTCGATTTATGATCTCAACGCTGGCACCTACGGCAACGTCATGCCAGGCCTCAAAGGCCAGTATGTCGACGAAGTGGTCGCGGGCATCAACTACGACGTGGGCTGGGACGTGGTGCTGGGTCTGGGCTACATCTATCGCGACCTCGGCAACATCATCGAAGACATGTCGGCCGACGGCGGCAACAGCTACCTGATTGCCAACCCGGGAGTGGCTGCTGATCCGGCGCGCATCACCGAGCTTGAAAACGAAGTGAATCGCCTGCGCACGGCGGGAGCCAGTCAGCTCGAAGTCAGCCGGGCGCAGTCGCGCTTGGACACCTATCGCTCGATCGGCCGTCTGTTCCCCAAGGCCAAGCGCACCTATCACGCGCTGGTGCTGTCGCTTAACAAGCGCCTGTCCAATCGCGTCAGCTTGATCGCCAACTACACGTTCTCGCGCACGCTCGGCAACTATCCCGGGACCTATGACGCGACGACCGATGACAACTCGCCTAACTTTTCGGCGAGCTATGACCTGGTCGATGCGCAGGACAACAAGAGCGGTCCGCTGCCGACCGACCGGCCGCACAACCTCAAGTTCCTGGGCACCTATTCGCAGCCGCTGCCCGGCGGCGGCAAGCTCGACTTCGGTCTGACCTTCAGCCTGTACTCGGGGCGGCCGATCAATGTGCTGGGGGCGCATCCCATCTATGGCAGCGGCAACATCTTCCTGCTGCCGCGGGGCTCGGGCGGAAGGACGCCGATGATCAGCCAGTTCGATGCCCACATCGGCTATGACCAGCCGCTGCCCAAGAGCCTCAGCCTGTCGGTCTTTGTCGACGTCATCAACCTGTTCAATCAGCGCGAGGTGGCGAGCGTCGATGACGACTACACCTACTCGCTGGTATCGCCGATTCGCGGTGGCGGACCTCAGGATCTGCTGCGCCTGCGTACGGTCAGCGGTGAGGTCGCAGTGGTCAACAGCAACTACGGCCAGCCGATCGCGTATCAGGCTCCGCTGTACATGCGGTTCGGTGCTCGGCTGGCGTTCTAGCTTGCGATCGCGGGGTTGATTGGCAGGATGGCTGCGGGGGGCAGCATCGGGCAGAACGGCTAGCGACGGAGCTCGGAGACCTTGTGCGCCTCGGCGTCGAGCTTGAGCTTCTCGGGCAGGTGCAGCAGGAAGGCTTCCTTGGGCACCATGATGGTGGCCTCTTTGCGCTCACGCTTCTGCGCCATGACCGGGCGATCGGCGGCGCCTCCGGGCAGGGCCGAGGCTTGGAAGAACGTCGAGAGCTCGGGGGCCACGGCTTGGCCTGGACGATTGTTCTCGGCCTGCCGGCCCAGCATGCGCTCGACGAGCTGATCGGTCGCACCGCGCTGGTACGAGTGCGGCTTCTGCACGTAGCGGATGCCGATAGACTCCAGCCACTTGACCGGCGGATCGCCGCCGATCAGCACGAAGGCGTTTTGCACCGGCACGGGCCGCATGCGCCCATCGGCTAGCTTCAGCGTCGCGCCCGCCTTGTTGAACTCCGAGACGTTCGAGCCGAAGAGCACCAGCACGCGCTGCTGCTGCTCCGCCAGATCGAGGTCTTGTCGGTTCTTGGCTTTGACGCGGTTGAAGGCCTTGCCGCGATAGCTGAGCAGCACCTTGTTGCGTAGCTCGGGAGCGGAAAGGGCAATGGCTGCCTCGACGGCGCTATCGCCACCGCCGACCACCAGGATGGTGCGGCCAGTGTACTTGTCGGGATCGTCGAGCAGCGGCTGCACGATGTCACTGTCTTCGCCGGGAACATTGAGGCGACGCGGCTTGCCGCGCGTGCCGATCGCAACCAGCACGCGCTGTGCCCGATAGTTGCCCTTGTCGGTTTTGATGACGAAGCTGGCCTGGTCGCGCTTGATGTCCTCGACGACCTCTTTCATCTTCAGGTTCAGCTCGACCTCCGACAGCAGGCGGTTCCACTCCATGATCGCCTGCTCTTTGGTCGAGTCCCAGACCGGCAGCAGCCCGACGCAGCGGACATCGTAGGGCTCGGCCATGACCTTCTTGCCCTTGGGATAGCGGGCGATGGTCGAGGCGACGAAGGCATCCTTTTCGATGACCACATACGACAGCTTGCGCTGCACGCAGGACAGCGCAGCCGACAGGCCAGCCGGGCCGCTGCCGACGATAATCACGTCATAGCAGGTGACCTGCGACGTGTTCATGCTGGCCAGCGCACCTGGCCGCAGCCCCGAGCGCAGGGCGTGCTCGATGACCGCGCGGCCAAGGTTGATGGCGTTCTTGACCAGCGGCTTGCCGGCCGCCTCGCCGAGCAGATACAGGCCAGGCGTGGCGTTCGACTGGTAGTAGTCGTCGAGGTCAGGCACCAGGAGCGGCGGTGGCTCGCTCCCCTCGTGGTGCATGACCAGCGCTGTGGTGGGGCAGACGTTGGCGCACTGCTCACACTGGATGCAGTCGCCGAAACGGGCCACACGGCTCTTGTTCTTCTGCAGCTCCAGCACGTCGGTCGGACAGACCGTGACGCAAGCATCGCAGCCGGTGCAGCGGTCGTCGTTGATCGAGTGGATCAGCAGCCGAACTTTTTTCTGCGGTCCGGTGTCCTTCTTGCGGCCAGACGTAAGCACCTTGAACAAGATGACCAGCGCCAGCGCACCACCGGCGATGAGGGGACCAATAATGACTGGATCCATAAGGCGGTAGTGTATCGCGAATTGCGCCGGGAGAGGCGGCCGAACTGGGGGCGAGGGGAGGGGGCTACTGGGACGGGCTGCGAGGAGGCAGGGGGCGGGGGGGACCTACTTGCCAGGGCGCTTGCCAGGCGTCGGCGGACCCTTCTTTGGGCCAGCCTTCTTGAGGGCCAGGTTCAGGATCTGCTCGCCGCGCTGCACCTTGAAGATGCTCTCTTTGCCGGCGCTGTCTTGCACGGCTTGGTCGGCCAGCTTGGCAAACTCGATGGCGCTGTGGACATCGCGTCCGGCGATCGAAAGGACGATGTCACCGACCTGCAGACCGACAGGTCCGAGCGGGCCAGTGGCGTCGATCTCGATCAGCACCGCGCCGCCGTTGGCCGGATCGAAGCGATAGCCGAGCAGCGGGAAGAACGACACCGCCTGCGCTTTGCCCTGCGTCGCTGCTTCGCTCTGGCCGTAGTACGAAACGAGGCGATCAAAGGACTCTGGCTTGAGCTGCAGCAGCGTGCTGGCTTGATAGACCACCTCACGCGTGTTCTTGCCGCCGCGGGCTTTCTTCTCCCAGAACTGCAGCGGGGCCGGCTGCATCAGATCGGGAGCCCCCGTGCGCAGGGCCAGCGAGACGCGCTTCTGAATCTCGCCGAGCTTGTCACGAGCCTGGGCCAGCGCTTGTTCCGCCGCTTTCAGCGACGGTCCGCGCTCTTTTGACTCGGCTTCGATCTCGCGCTGCTGCTCCTTGAGGAGCGTGCCTTGCGCCTTGTTCACGTCGTTGAGCACGGCCTGCATGGCGCCGGTATACAGGCTGGGAACCACCTTGGCCCACTCGGGGTGCTTGGTGGTCAGGACATCGGCCAGCTTCTGCGCCAGCTCCGCCTGGGCCGAGATATCGGCGCGCTCGACCGCTTCGGCGCGATCCGGCAGGGGCGGCGAGTGACCGATGAAGGCCAGCTCTTCCTTGCTGCTGTACTTGCCGTCATGCCAGGCCGGAGCCTTGGGCTGCGACGACTCCAGCACCTGCCAGTCACCGCGCTTGCCCCCCTGCGGCACGCTCAAGATGCGATAGACGATGGCGCCCGACAGCGAGAGGAGCACGACCAGGATGCCTGGCAACAGGCCTGGAATGCCCTGCAGCTTGCCGAGGAACGTCGTCGGGGGAGGCGGACTGGTCGGCACGACACCGGTGGCCTGTGGCTGACGCATGCCAGCTGAGAGCTCGCCGCGCATGCCCGACATTGCTCCGGTGGCGGCCGGGTTCATCGTCTGCCGCGGGCCGCTCATCACACCCGAGACGGCGCCGCTCATGCCCGGACCCCCTGACATCGCGCCGGGAGGCTGCGAGCCAGGCTGCGCGTTCCAGCCGGGGCTGGAGGGCATGGGACCCGAGGGTGTCACCGGAGCCGTGGCCGGGAAGCCAGTCTGGCGTGCCGCCGCACCCGCGCTAGGAGGCGGGGCCGCGGTTAGCCGCGAGATGGTGGCGCGCAGATCGGGCGAGACCTGCGGTGCAGGCAGCGTCTGCAGGCGGGAGAACCAGCTCTCCGAGACCACGCAGGTGACCGGCCCGCCGCAGATGCCGCACTTGACGCGGGGCACTCGGCCGGCCCGTAGCTCTTCCCCGTGCTGGACAAAATCGACCAGCCGCTGCGTCGTCGCTCGACAGCGCGCGCAGTTATAGGGAATGAGCAGCGACAGCACCTGACCTTTGGGCGTCAGGTCTTCGGGGCGCCCCAGGCGCTCAAGGAAGGGCGCTGGCACCGCGAGCATGTGCACGCGATCGACCTGCTCGTCGGTACCGGTCTTGGCCGCCAGCATCTGCATCAGCTTGCGGAACTGGGCTGTGCCGACCGGATCGACCGAGAGGATGCCGCCGAGATCGAAGATGACCTCGCCTTCGAGGCCATCCGCCAGCTTTTGGGCGCGCAGATCGCTGTCGAGATCGCCGGAGAACTTGAGATAGGTCGCGCGTCCCTCGATCCGCTTTTCGATCTTCAGCTTGCGCTGGCCACCTTGGCCGTAGCTTAGCTGGACGCGCAAGAAGTTCATCACCGAGGGCGGAATCTGGGCATTCGGCTGCTGCGCGACGTAGGTGAAATACGTCGCCGGGTCTTCATCGAAGTCTTCCGCGTTGCCGCAGGTTGGGCACAAGGATGGCGGCGCCTGACCGGCTTTCCACAGTGGAGTTTCTTCGTCGGTGCGGAACAGCAGCCGGCGCTCTTGATCGCAGGTGTCACAGCGATACGGCGCGTAGAACGAAACGATGAAGCCCGAGCCGCCGAAGTTGGCGACCATGTTGAACTGGTCGACCACCTTAGGCGAGCACTCGACGTAGAAGATGCCGCCGAGGCGGGGGGCCATGGCGCCGATGAAGTCGACCCACTGGCGGATGCCGAAGGACGAGATGCGCTCAATTCCGCCGACATCGAGGATGAGATAGCGGGCCGCGATCTTGGCGGCCAGCCCAGGCGCATCGAACTGTTCGTCGATGACGCCGGACATGCGCAAGCAGGTCACGTCTCCTTCCGTCAGCCAGTCAATCAGCAGCTTCGGAGGAGGCGCTACAGCCCCAAGCACGCCGGATCGTTCGTCGTAGGTCACGGTTCGCCCATCCTCAT
>CAZVMD010000398.1:0-4381 GCA_964628555.1 uncultured Myxococcales bacterium
GAGGTCGAAGCCCTGCGCGAGCCGCTGCGCCGCTTCACCGAGACCCTGCTGGGAGCCGATGGCGTGCATGGCGGAAATGAGCAGCCCCGCCTGACCTCGGTCTATCTGGCCAGCGCCGCGCAGACCGCTGAGCGCCGCAGTGGTGTTCGCCATCGCTTGGGCGCCGACCTCGGCGTTGCGGCGGGTGGGCTACGCGGCGTTCTGCCGCAGATCAGCGAAGGCACATTCTTTCTACGCGGCGTCTTTTCCCACATCATTCGCCAAGCCGAGCACGCCGTGCGGCCAAGTCAGGGACGCCTGCGCCGCTATCGCTACGAGCAGCGCATCGCAGCGCTGGCCACCACAGCGGCCTGCTTGGCTGCGTCGTGGTTTCTTAGCCGCAACTACCGCGCCGACGTGAGCTGGCTCGACGCGGTGCAGCAGGAGGTTACCGCTCTGCGCACCGCCCCCGGGGTCGGTCGCAGTGCCAAGCGCGCGGATGAACGACAGCTGGAGAGTGAGCTGGAAAGACAGACCTCCCTCCTGCGCTTGCTCGGAAGCGGTCCGCGGGGCGCGCTGGAAAAGCCGCACCGCCTGGCCACGGCGATCCTGCGCCAGCGCATCGATGAGCAGTGGCTGCAGCCGCTCGCACCGCAGCTCCAGGCGGGGCTCAAGCAAGCAGCCGAGACCCACCACGATCAGGCCAGCCCGTCCTACGCCCGCGACTTCCTGCTGCTGCAGGCGCTGTCGGTCCTGACCCGCAGCACGAAGACCAACCCGAAGTGCAAGGACATCAAGCCCGAGGATGAAGAGCGCGCGGTCAGCCCATACCTGATCGAGCAGTGGCGGCTTAGCCTCGGTCGCGAGCAGCGCTTGCTTGAACCCCGGCCCGAGGCCGATCCGGAACAGCCACAGACCGCCTATGGGCGGCTGCGCGCCGCTCTGCGCTTCCGCTTTCTGGCCGAGGAGGCCCCAGCCCCGGCGGGCCTGTCGTTCGACGCGGCGCTGCTGCGCGAGGCCAGCGAGCGCCTGAAGGAGGCCGGCAGCCAGCCACCCGACCTGATGTTCGTGCTGCGCGCCTCCGCCGCCCAGCTCTACCGGACCCGCACCGCTCTGCGCACCGAGCGCGTCGTCGATCCCGGCATCGCCGATGTGTTCACCATGGCCGGCTGCGCAACGTTTTTCGATAAGCAGACCGCCGAGGGCAAGCAGTGGTGGAGCTGCCTGCTCGACATCGACGAGCCGCGCGACAAGGGTGACTTGGTGCGCGTGTACCAAGAAAACTACACCCGCGCCTGGGGCGCCTGGCTCAAGGCGCTGTCTCTGCGCAACGACCCCAAGCTGTCCCCCGATCTCTTGACGCGCAGCGATGAGGCGCTCGATGCGCTGACCCGTCCCCCTAAACCTGAGCTGACGCAGACGCTGAGCAACCTCGGGCGCGGCCGGCCCGACTCCTATGTCCCCGACGTGCTCAAAGGCAGCTCCACGGTCGGCTGCATGGGCAAGTTTCGTGGGACGGTGACGCGGGTCAACCGCGATGTCCAAGAGGGGCTCTGGCCGGACTCCTGCAAAGCGGCGCTGGCCCAGCTTCAGCCGCTGACCCAGCTGCTGCAGTCCAAGCCCAAAGAGGGCGAAGTGGCCGAAGACGACGACGGGGCCGCGCGGGCCGCCGAGCTCTACGGCAAGCTCCTCGAAGCCGGCCAGAAGCTACACACCTCGCTGTTGGTGCTGCGCAAGATGGCGCCCAACAAGAAGCCCGAGGGCTCGCTGCTCCTGGTGCAAAACACCATGGAGGGCAAGGGCGATCTGTCCGCCTTTGACGACGCGCGGCGGGCGCTGATCGCCGACCTGCGCGGCCGGCTCGATCGCCTGAACATCGACCTGCCGCAGAGCGGCCTGAACCGCATGCTGGAAGGGCTGGAAGCGGACATCTGGCTCGCGGTCTTGCCGGCCGCTGCCAAGCGATTGGACGATCAGTGGCGGCTGCTGCTGGAAGACTGGAAGCTGCTCAAGGAGAAGGACAAGAAGTACGCGTCTGAGGATCCTGAGACCTGTCCGAAGATCCTCGACTTCGTCAACACCAGGGTCAAGGCGTTCTCGGCGACGGTCATGGCGCCGTACTACGACAGCTCAAACCCGACCAGCTGCCATCTGACGCGCATGGAAGGCCCCTTCGCCAAGACCCTGCCGCTCGATGAAGGCGCGTGCCGTAAGGTGCAGGATGCGATCCGCAACGCGGCCAAGACCGACTGCGGCAAGGCGATGGGCGCAGCCGGTGGCGCGGCCAAGAACCGACCCGAGCCTTTCGAAGCGGACGTCGCCAAGCCGGCGGTCGCGGGCTGTGGCTACAACGCCGTGTTCGCTGAGCTCGACGATGGGCAGAAGCTGCACACCTGCAACATCTCTTCCAAGAAGTGCACGCATGAGCCCAGCCAGGAAAAACGCCCGCGCCTGCGCGTTCGCTGGAGCGAAAAACAGAGCTATGACGCGATCTTCCACGGCGAGGGCGACGACTATCTGCCCTTCCTGAAAAAACACGCCGAGGTCGGACGGACCTCCATCGCTTTTGAGATCCCACCTGATCGCGCTCCTGGCACCTGCCGCGGCTTCCGCGTCGTGTTCCAGATCCCAGCCAGCGCGGGCGGCGGCGGTGGTGGCGGCAGCGGCAAGCCGGACGACGGATGGAAAGCCATCGACCTCCCAGCCACCCTGCTCCACCGAGGATCGTGAGCCTGCCATGAGCGCACTGCCAAGCAGCCTATCGACGCGCGGGGTCCTCGGCTATCTGCCCGGACACCCGGATCTGGTGCGCGTGCGCGGCGGCCATCGCGTCGTGCGCTCGCTCGAGCAGTGGCTCGAACGCGGCCTGCACCAAGCCCGCTGGGAGCTGGGCAGCGCCTTTCCCTCGGCCTATGCCCGCCTGGTCTATCGCTTCCTGTTTCGCGTCGATAACAGCGACCAAATTGTCGCTGGGGTGCTGTATGCCTCGGAAGACTCGCATGGTCGGCCGTTTCCCTTCGTCGCCTTTGAGCTCTTGCCAACCAGCGACTGGGATCGCGACCCGCTGACCGTGCTCGAACGCAGCGAGAGCTTCTTCTCTGACCTCGATGAGCTCGTCCGGGCGCTGGTGCCGCTGCGCCACCTCGGCCAGGTCCACGGTCGCGTCCATGCCGCCGGCCAGCCGCTCTCGGCCGCGCTGCCGCTGGCCCCCTCGGGACGCTCCGGGGCCGAGGCCAGCCCGCCCGACCCGCAGCTGGCTCGTGAGCTGGAGCGCTACCAGAACTTCCTCGACGAGACCTGCCTTGGCGATCTGGTCCCAGATCCCAGCCGCGACGCACTGGCGGCCCTGCACGACGTCGAGTGGCTGCTGCGCGGGGCCGGCCGCGACCCGCGCTCGCTGCGCGTCGGGCTGCAGCTGTCTCTGGTTCGTCCAGCGCGCGCCCGCCCGCTTGAGCTGCGCTTTTACACCGACCTCGTGCTGCGCCTGGCCGGGGCCAGCGCCTCCCCCACCCTGTCGCTGTTCTTTCGTCCCGGTGAAGGGGGACCGGGCTCGGTGGTGCTGTGCTTCCGCGAGCCGTCGTTCGAGCTGTTCTCGGCTCTTCTGCGCCCCGAGCAGCCTCACCGCGCCGCCTATGTGCCGGGACGCGGCCTACCCGGCCCCTTCGGCCTGCCGCCCTCCCCGCTCGGCACGCTCTCGCCGGACTCTACGCTGTCCGACCTCACCCAGGCCTTGTTTGCCCCGCCCGCCACAGCACCGCCCGGTGGCGGCGGTATCGCCGGGGCTCTGCGCGCAGCCTTCGGCAAGGCGGCGGGCGCCGATAGCTCCGAGCTGCGAGGAACCCCATGAAGCTAAGCCTGACGATCTTGACGGGCCAGCGAGCTGGCGAGCAGGTCGAGGTCATGGCCCCCGGAGGCAGCGTCGGACGCTCCGCTGACGCCGTCGTCTTTCTGCCCGACCCGTCGGTGTCGCGCCAGCATGCCGAGCTGTCCTGGGATGGCCACGACTGGTACCTGCGCAGCACCTCCAGCAGCAGCCCGACGGCCGCCGATGGCACGGTGGTCAGCGCCGGGGCGGTTCGGCTGCGCCCAAGCGGCCAGCTGCGCCTGGGCATGGTCTCGGTCGAGTACCGCCGGGGCGAGACCGAAGAGGTCGCCGCGGGGTCGGCGCTGCGGGCCCAGGTCGCGCCCCTGCCCGCCGCAGTCCTGCAGCAGCTTGAGCCCCTCCAGTTCTCCGCGGTGCCCCCCAGGGCGCCATCCCCTCCGCCGGTGCCCCCTCGCCCGACGCGGCCGCTGGCCGACGCTGCCGAAGCCGAGCCGCCAGCGACGCTGATTCGGCGACCAGGACCACCGGCTGGGAGTCCGCAGCCCGACCCTTCTGCGCCGCCGCCAACGGTGATTCTGC
>CAZVMD010000398.1:4481-6170 GCA_964628555.1 uncultured Myxococcales bacterium
CCGGCTGGGAGTCCGCAGCCCGACCCTTCTGCGCCGCCGCCAACGGTGATTCTGCCCGCCCTGCGCCGCCCCGCTGCGCCACCGCCCCCGCCCGCCAGCCTGGAGCCACCAGCGACGCTGATTCGCCGTCCAGCGCCGCCAGCAGCAGCCGCGGCTCCGGCCCTGCCGACGCTGGACGCTGCCGATGACGAGGCCACCCCGACACCGCCGCCGCTCTTGGCACCGGCACAGCGTCCTGTCGCCGCGCCCAGTCCCGCTAGCCAGGCGGCCCCGCCGACCCTTATGCGGCCACCGCGCCCGCCGCCGACTCCAGGCTTTGGCGGACCTTCGCTGGCGCCGCCCACCTTGATGCGTCAGCCTGCCGTGGCCGCCGCGATGCAGCCAGCGGTCGCCCCGCCCCCTGCCGTGGCCGAGCATGCCCCAGCCTCGCTGCCGCGTGAAGAAGCCCAGGCCCGGATCGAGCTCGCCACTGTGCGCCGAGAGCACGAGCAGGTCTGTGCCGAGCGCGACAAGCTGCGGGCGGCGGTCGTTGAGCTGGCGCAGGAGGCCGAGGCGCTGCGGATCCGCCAGAATCAGCTGCAAGCCCAGCTTCTGCAAGCCCAGCAGCAGCCACCAGAAGCCGCCGCGCCGGCTCACAGCCCGCCAGCCGCGACATCGGAAGAAGATGCGCTGCGCTTAGCCGACGAGCTTGGCGAGCTCTTGGAGCAGGCCAGCCAGGCGCTGCGGAGCGGCGAAGCCAGCCGCGCTAGCCAGCGGCTGCGCGATGCCTCGTTTGCACTCGCAGACTTCCGCGACCTGTTCCAGTCACGCGCCGCCGGGCGCTAGGAGACCCTGGGAAGCACAGCCCCCCAGGCTCAGCTAGCGGCCGATGCTCGTCGCATCGGTCTCTGGGAGGCGAATGCCAAGCACGGTGCCGACAATGCAGCCGGCGATTAGCAGCGCGGCGATCACGGCCACCTGCTGCAGCAGCAACACCCGGTGGCGACGTAGCTCTTGATCCGGCCCAGCCGGGGCGATCTCCGCGCCTCGACTCGCCGGCGGGCGGTCTGCAGGTGCAGCGGGCGGGATAGGCGCCCGCTCGCGCAGCCAGTCGATCCTGGCTGGCTGCTCGTCTGGGGCGGTGTCCAGCGAGCCAAGCGAGCGATGTACAGGCTCGGCCGCCGCCTCTGTCACTGGCCAGGGCGGTACAGAAGACGCGGCGAGGGGCGGCTGATGGATGGCAGCCGCTTCTACACGCGGCAGGCGGACCGTCTCCGCATCGCGACGCTGCCCGGGCTCGGCCATCGCATAGGACTGATGCACGGCAGCCGCGGCGTCTTCGACCAGCTGCACCGAAAGCCAGGTTCCCTCTTCCCCGCCCAGCGCGATCCGCATGCCGCTGACCAGCCTGATGGACGAGGTAAGCGCCTCCATGCGCCCATCGGGAAGCTGCACCAGCGTCCCGTTGGCTGAGTTCAAGTCAATCAGATACACCCCGTCCGCTCGCACATCGATCTGTGCATGGCGCCGCCCCATGAGCCGATCTGCATCCGCCTCGCTGGGAAACGGCAGGCTGCAGCCCGGATCGCGGCCCAGGGTCAGGCTACTTGGCGGGAGCGGAAGCAGGAAGCGCTGCCCCCGCAGCGACCCGGTCTCTGCAACCAGCGAACCGGCTGCCGCGGCCATGACCTTCGGTCCACGGACGAGGGG
>CAZVMD010000399.1:0-6162 GCA_964628555.1 uncultured Myxococcales bacterium
TCATGCGGATCTGGTTGATGAAGATGACCAGCGTGTTCGACTTGGCGATGGTGCCGGTTAGCTTGCGCAGCGCCTGCGACATTAGGCGGGCCTGCAGGCCCATGTGCTGATCGCCCATCTCGCCCTCGATTTCTGCCTTCGGCACCAGGGCGGCAACCGAGTCCACGACGACGATATCGACGGCGCCAGAGCGGACCAGCATGTCGGTGATCTCAAGCGCCTGCTCGCCGTGATCGGGCTGCGAGACCAGCAGGTCATCAGTCTTGACGCCGAGCTTTCTGGCGTAGCTGACATCGAGCGCGTGCTCGGCATCGACGAAGGCACAGACCCCGCCGCGCCGCTGTGCCTCGGCGATAGTCGACAGCGCCAGGGTCGTCTTGCCCGAGGACTCAGGACCGTAGATTTCCAGGATGCGACCGCGCGGGAAGCCGCCGCAGCCGAGCGCGATGTCGAGCGCCAGCGAGCCCGAGGGAATCACTCGCACTTCCGGCAGCGTGATGCCTTCGCCCAGCCGCATGATGGCGCCGGTGCCGAACTGCTTTTCGATGTTGCTGGTCACGGCCTCTAGCGCCGCTTCGCGATCGCTGTGGCTTGCGCCCGCCCCGTTGCCACCTTTGCCGATGCTGCGAACTTCGTCTCTCTTCTCGGTTGCCATGTGCGAACTGTCTCCTTTGGCTCTCATTCTTGCTCCCGGGGCCTGACAATCGGCGGCTTGGGGGACTGCTGTTGCTGCCTACTTCTCGTCGCTGGCCGCGCTACATTCGCGACCGCCGCGACCACCTGTTGGGGCTATAGCAAGCTACCCACACAAATGTCCAGTATCTAGATATACCTATATTGCCCGGCCGGGTCCGGAACTCTGCGCAGGGAGGTGGGTCAGGGGCTCCTCAGCGACGGGCGTAGAAGTAGATGGGCTGGCGGCTGCCTTCGCTGACGGTGTAGTAGCCGCTGTCGTCGCTGGCAAAGCCGAGGGCTTCGCCTTGGAGCTCTAGCTGCAGGGGCAGGCGACAGGGGGCAGAGGCGAGGGCGTCGGCGACGCTGCGGCCGGCGGGGCGGCGGAACAGGTAGGCCGAGTCATAGGTGCGGATGGCGATGGCGGTGCCGCTGGGACTGATGTCGCCGCCGGTGGTGGTCTTGTTGCCGGGCAGCGGGGCGCTGCCGAAGCGCAGGGTGGCGATCTTGCTCAGGCCCATGGTGGCAGCGCTGCTGAGCGGGGCGGCGGCGCGATAGACCGGCGAGACGCCGTCGCCGCTCTTGACGACGATGTACAGGTCGCCGCTTTGCGGATCGACGAGCAGGGTCTCGGCGTTGTGGGCGCCGTCGGGATAGCGCAGCTTGAAGTGCTCGACGCCGGTCAGGCGAGTGGGGGTGGTCGGGGAGCCGGTCTTCACGTCGGGCTCAGCGACGCGATAGACATCGATGTTGCCGCGCGAGGTGCCGTTGTCGCCGATGTCGCCGACGTACAGATAGCTCTGGCCGGCCGTCGGGCCGGGGCCGATGGCGATGTCTTCCCAGTCATCGGCGCTGGCGCCGTCGAGGTCATAGCTGGCTTGGGTTGATCCGGGGCTGGCCCCAGCGGCGGCGAGGGCGAAGATTCTCGGCCCGGCGCCTGAGTCGTTGTGTACCCAGAGCGTGCCGGGGTTGCGGCGCCCAGCGACGATGCCGCTGGTCTCGGGCAGGCTGTCGGGAGTGCGGCCGAGCGCCACGCCGGTGGCAAAGCTGGGGCAGACATCCCCACTTCCGGCGTCGCTGCCAGCGTCGCTGTTCGGGGGGCTCGCGGCATCGCGCGGCGCGGCTGCATCCGGCCCGGCATCGGCCAGACTGGCGTCGGCCAGGCCGGCGTCGGGCAGACTGGCGTCGGGCAGGCCGGCGTCGGGCCGCGGGCAGTCCAAGCAGGGATCTTCGCCTTTGCAGGCCGAGACGCTAAGCAGGAGGAAGGCCAGGGGCAGGGCGCGGCGGGTCATCGTTTGCGACATGGCGCAGATCGACTTGCGGGACAGAAGGTCGGCTTATGGAGGGGGCGGTAGCGTCGTGTCGTGGCACCAGCCGGTCTTGTTCCAGCAGGCTCCGGCGACGCAGTAGCCACGGCAGCTGAGGCTGCTGCGGCAGGGCTTGTGCTCACAGCGACCGCTTGTGCACTTCAGGTTGGCTGAGCCGCAGTCGCGATCGCTGGCGCAGGCCTTGGGCTTGCACAGGCCGGTGGCGAAGGAGCAGGGGAAGGGATCGCCGGGCTTGCACAGCGCACAGGCATAGCCTTCGAGGCAGCCAGCGTCGCTGCTGCAGGCGAACTGCATCTCGACGCAGCCCGGGGCGCCGCAGGGGCGGGCGTTGTCGGGGCGCTTGCAGACGTACTTGCGGGCGCCGCAGCTTCGTTCGGCCCAGCAGCCGGGGGGCGGGGCATCGGTCGGGCCCGAGACCCAGTCGGCGGGGTCCTGCGAGCTCGGCTCGTCCGCCTCGGCAGCGGTCAGGGCAGCGGCGCTGGCCGCGGTGGGGGCGGTCAGCGTCGGGTCGGACTCGCTGGGAACGCAGGCGGTTCCCGATAAGCCGAGCAGGTGGAACAAGCACAGGGCGGCAAGCTGCTTTGTAAATAGGGTGGTTAGGCTCCGCATGGCGCGGAGTATATGCACGTCCGCCCCGGCCCTGGGCGAGCGAAAAAAAGCGTCGACAGCTCGGCGCTGGCGATCCTAATGATCGGGGCATGTCTACTACATCTGCCCACCTGGGCCGCCCTGACTCGCCCTCGTCTGCGGCTTCTCGTCGTCGGACGCAGCATCGTCGTCGGCTGCTGGGGCTCATCGTCGGTCTGTGTGTCGCTGCGGCTTGGCTGCCCGATGGCAGCCGCGCGGCTTGGCCGCCCGACGAGCGGAGCGGGCCGGTGGACTACAGCGATCCCAAGAACTGGCCCAGCGATCCCAGCTTCAAGAACCAGTGGGAGTCGTGGGGCTTCGCACCGGCCAGCCTGGCCAAGCTCGACGCGCGCACGCGCCGGCTGGGCATGGGCGCCAGCTACGATCGCGCCTGGGCCAAGACCACCGGCGATCCCCGCGTCGTCATCGCCGTCCTCGATTCGGGCGCGTACTGGGACGAGCGCGATCTGGTCAACAAGTGGTTCCTAAACCAGGCCGAGCTACCGCCGCCCGATGACGCCTGCCAGAAGCCCGAGAACCGCGGCGAGGGCAAGCGCCGGCACGACGCCAACGGCGATGGCGTGTTCAACGTGCAGGACTACACGACGGCGACCGGGCACGATCAGCCCGAGGCGAGCAAGCTCTGCGATCCGCGGCTGCGCGATCAGAACAGCAACGGCATCCTCGACCCGCAGGACCTGATCGTCGCCTTTTCCGACAAGAAGGACGACGATCGCAACGGCTACATCGACGACATCGCCGGCTGGGACTTCTTTCGCAACGACAACGACGCGTTTGACGACACGCGCTATGGCCACGGCACCGGCGAGGCCAAGGACTCAAGCGCCGAGGCCGACAACGGGCGCGCCGAGGCTGGGGTCTGTCCGCGCTGCCGCGTCATGCCGATGCGGGTGGGCGATAGCTTCGTTGCGGATGCCAACGACTTCGCGGTGGCCACGGTCTATGCCGTCGACATTGGCGCCTCGGTGGTGCAGGAGGCGCTGGGGACGATCGACAACACGCCGCTCTCGCAGTGGGCGATCGACTATGCCTACGATAACCACGTAGCCGTCATCGCTTCAGCCGCCGACGAGAATAGCTATCACCACAACTTCCCCGGCACCAACAATCATACAATTTACGTACACGCGATTCGCCCCAACGCAGAAGAGCTGCGCGACGCCACGCATGCCTTCGCCTTCGACAACTGCACGAACTACGGCGCGCAGCTGCTGCTGTCGGTGCCGGGTGAGAGCTGCAGCTCGGAAGCGACGGGGCGCGGCTCGGGCATGGCCGGCCTGATCTACAGCGCGGCGCTGGCCGCCGATCTGCCTGCCCCGGCTCGGCTGCATCCACCGACTCCTGGGGACAGCGCGCCGGCCGGGGATGGGGGCCCGGCGGCGAGCCGGGTGCGTCGCCTGAGCGCCGAGGAAGTGCGCCAGATCATGGTTGGCACAGCCGAGAGCTTCTACGACCCCAGCGAAGACAATAACCCCGGGGCGTATCCGACGGGACCGGGCTTTGCCCGGCGCTTTGGCTATGGCCGCGTCAACGCCCGCACAGCGGTCGACAACATCCTGGCCGGCGCCATCCCCGCCGAGGCGGAGATCGAAAAGCCGGAGTGGTTCCAGGTCCTGGGTGAGCGCGACGGCATGGTGCCGATTCAGGGCCGTATCGCCATCCGTCACGGCCAGCCCGAGGGCGACAGCTTCGACTACGAGCTAGCCTGGGCGCCGGGCGTCGACCCGCGCGACGAGCGCTTCAGCCGCCTGGGGCACGGCGAGCACCTGACGCGGGCTATGGAGGGCAAGCTGGCCGACCTGCCGGTGGCGCAGATCAAGGTGCAGAACCCGGTGCTTTCGCGCGACGATCCCGCCTGGCAGCCCGACGATCGGGCGCATATCTACACCATCACCGTGCGGCTGCGAGTGTGGCAGCGCTCGGCCGATCCCAAGCGCAATGGCCTGCTGTCCGAGGCGCGGCGAGCCGTGCACATCCACAGCGATCCCGACCTACTGCCCGGCTTTCCCAAGCGCTTGGGGGCCTCGGGTGAGGCCTCGCTGAAGACCGCCGATCTCGACGGTGACGGCCGGCGCGAGATCATTGTCGCCGATGCCGGTGGCCTGGTGCATGCCCTGCGCGCCGATGGCAGTGAGCTCCCTGGCTTCCCGGTGTCGGTGCCGACGATCGCCGCGCTCGCACCGACGGCCGAGGGGCACAGCACGGCACCCGGCTGGAGCAGTCCGCCGGCTGCGGCTCGGCCCCGTCCGGGCTATGGCGCGGCGATCACCGCGACGCCCGCCATCGGCGACGTGACCGGCGACGGCAAGCCCGAGATCATCGTCGCCACCTACGACGGCCATGTGGTCGCGATTGGCGGGGATGGCCAGCGGCTGCCCGGCTTCCCGGTTGAGCTCGATCGGGTGTCAGCGACGGTGGCGCGCGATCGTCGCCACGTCATCGACGATGGCTTCTTTGCGTCGCCGGTGCTGGCCGACCTCGACAAGGATGGGCGCCTGGACATCATCGCGGCGGGCATGGACAGCCAGGTGTATGTCTGGCGCGGCGACGGCTCGCGCCTGGCTGGCTGGCCGATTTTGCTGTGGGATGCCGAGAGACCCGACGACGATCGCGGCGAAGAGCCGCGCCAGCGCCAGCGCATCATGGGCACCCCAGCCGTCGGGGATGTCAACGGCGATGGGGTGCTGGACATCGTCGTCGGGACCAACGAGCAGTACGGCGACAACGGTCGCGTCTACGTCCTGGATGGCCGCGGCAGCAAGGCGCCAAAGCCGATCCTGCCCGGCTGGCCGGTGACGACGTTTTCCCGCTATGTGCTGCCGGTCGTCGGCTCGGGCATGCCGAACGCCGCCGCGCTGGCCGACATCGACAAGGACGGCAAGCTTGAGATCTTCGTCAACGGCATCGGCAGCAACCTCGACATCCTGCGCAGCGACGGATCGAGCTATCCGGTGAAGCTGCTGCCAGGCAAGCAGGGCTTTGGCGGAGCCAGCGACACCACCGAGTTTGCTGCCCTGGGCTTTATCGCTAGCCCGGCGCTGGGCGACATCGATGGTGACGGTCGGCCGGAGGCGCTGCTGCCGAACACCGGCGCCAATACCGCGCTGTCGATGCTCAAGGGCTACGAGCGGCTCGACTACGAGATGCTGCTTTCGGTCTGGGACCTGCAAAGCGGCAAGATGCTCAACGGCTTCCCGCGGGCCATGGAAGACTACGTCTTCTTCCAAAACCCGATCGTCGCTGACATCGACGGCGATGGCCTGCGCGAAGCGATCGCGGCCTCGGCTGGCTACTTCGTGCACGCCTGGAACGTCGACGGCAAAGAGGCTCGTGGCTTCCCGAAGTTTACCGGCGGCTGGGTGGCGGCGACGCCGGCGGTCGGCGACCTCGACGGCGATGGCCGGCTGGAGCTAGTCGCGTCGACCCGCAATGGCTGGCTCTTTGCCTGGCATACGCGCGGCAAGGCGCGTGGCCGCATCGACTGGGACAGCTTCCACCACGACAACCGCAACAC
>CAZVMD010000400.1:0-6137 GCA_964628555.1 uncultured Myxococcales bacterium
GGATGTGAACGGCGATGGCTCGCCCGATGTGGTCTTGAGCGGGCTGCGGAACAACACGGCTGGGTTTGTGGCAGTGTATCGGAATCAGGGGGCGGGGAAGCTGCCGGCTGCACCGCAGATTCTGGAAGTGCCAGATACGGTCGATGATGTTCAGCTGGTGGACTTGGATCGCGATGGCGCGATCGACCTCGTGGGGATTAGTGCCAGTGCCGGTCTGCTGATCATTGTGCTCAACGATGGGCAGGGGAACTTGGTCATCGATAACGCGTTCGCGCTGGCTACGCCCAACGGCACGCAGCCTGTCACCCTTGCGGTAGGCAACATCCTTGGCGATGCCTTTCCCGAGGTCGTCGTGGCCTCGAATGCCAGCACTGCCGGGCCTGGCCTGCTGCTGGTCTATCAAGCGAGTGCTACGGGCATTGGCCTGGTCTTGGGAATTAACGAGGGACTGACCCTCTTCGGCAATGTATTGCTGCGGGATGTCGACAAGGATGGCCGCGACGACATTGTCTATGCCCAGACAACAACCGGGGCGCAGCCAAACCAGCTGGTGAGCAACCTGCGCGTACTGATCTCGGATGGGGCGGGCAGCTTTCCTACCCAGCGGACGCTGGCCACCGCGGCAGGTGCCTATGCGCAGGCGGCCGCCGTCGATCTCGATGGCGACACTCTGCTGGATGTGGTGGCAAGCGGCGTGTTCGCCACCAACCAGCTAAGCGGCAAGGTGCTGAGCGTCTATGCCAACCAGGGGGCTGCCACGTTTCCCGCCACGCGCACCGAGTACCCGACGCAGTCGCAGCCCTTCACTATGGCGGTTGGCGACTTTAATCGCGATGGTCGCAGCGACCTGGTGGTCTCGCATATCCTCAAAGAAGGTCAGGGCCGCGTCAGCACCCTGATAAACTTAGGCGCAGGGCAGGGCTTCGCCGACGTGATGCTGCAGCCTAACTACCTGATCGGCTTTGGCGATAACTATGTCGCCGGCGCAGACTTCAACGGCGATGGCAAGAGCGACTTCGCGGTGGTGAGCCGGGGAGTGCCCAAGATTAAGCAGCCGGGCCAGCTGCAGCTCTTCTTGAACACCTCACTCTAGGAAAGGCAGCTATGGCGCTGCGAGCTCTGTGGCAGGTCACTGGCAGGTCGAGCGGGTGGGTCCGAGTCGGGGCGCTGGGCGGGATCATGTTCCTGGCGACACTCTGGCAAGGCCCGACGGCACTGTGGGCCAAGAAGTCGGGCGCTGAGGTAGCACTCGACTTCGACAAGCTAGCTAAGGCGCAGGTGGGTAAGCTCAAAACGACAGCCATTGATTCTGAGACCCTGCCAACTACGTCAAGTGAGTTGACCTATTCTCACCCCAAGGCCCAGCGCCTGCCGGGTAAGCGGGGCATCGTGCAGCTGTTCTTGCAGTGCGATGGAGCGCGTTGTACCCCGCGTATCATCCATGCTGTAGACGGCGATGGTGGCGTCGAGGTGCAGGGCCGCGCCGAGCTGCCAGCCATCCGCAAGGACTGCTCGCAGTTCGAGTTCCTACCGCTGGCCTACCTGGATGTCGATAAGGACGGCAAAGAGGAGCTCCTGGTGCGCTACGCGATCACCGCGCCAGCCCGCGAGGGCAAAGGCACCGTCTTTGCCCACATGCTAGCGATCGTCACGCTGCCCGAGCTATCGCTGGCTTTGCTGCATGAGATCAAAAGTGGCGGACGGCCGGGGGTCGAGGATCTGTGCGTCCACCGTGCCAGCGTCCTGCCGCTAAATGACGACAAACGTCTGGATCTGCGCTGGGTGCGGACCTGCGACTGCGCCGACAAGACCAGCTGCTTTGCCGGCCCTGCGCCGCCCGAGGACTTCTTGGCTGGCGAAGATCGCCGCTTTGTCCGCAAGCCGAGCGATGCACACTAGCGCCCGCCGATATTCCGCCGCCGTCGCCGAATCGAAGCATGCGATAATGGGCAAACGCGGTGTCTGCCGACAGTAAGAAAGAGACGTCCTTGGAAGGCTCTGAGCTTGACCACTTCGTGGTAGGGCGGCGCCTTGCCGCCGGCGGTATGGGCGTCGTACACGAAGGGCGAGACAAGAACACCGGCGAGCGGGTGGCGATCAAATTCCTGCACCCCGAGATCGCCAAGCATCGCGAGGTCACGCTGCGCTTCATCAACGAAGCCCGCGCCGTGAACATCATCGGCCACCCCAGCCTGGTGCGCATCGTCCATCTTGGGCGGCAGGAAAGCGGCGTGCCGTACCTGGTGATGGAGTACCTCGATGGCGTTCCCCTGCACGTTCGCCTGCGCGAGAGCGGTGGCCGCCTGCCGGTAGCGCAGGCCATCGAGGTCTGCCAGCAGGTTGCCGATGCTCTGCGCGCGTCGCACGAAAAAGGCATCGTTCACCGCGACCTGAAGCCCGAGAACATCATGCTCCTGGCTGACCCGCAGGGGCGCTTGCTAGTGAAGGTGTTTGACTTCGGCATTGCCAAGCTGCCGCCGGAACATATGGCCAAAGAGCTGACCATGCTGCGCACGCAGAACGGTCAGCTCTTGGGCACGCCACACTACATGGCTCCGGAGCAGTGCCGCAGTGACCGGGTGGTCACCGATAAGGCCGATGTTTACGCATTAGCATGCGTGCTATTTCGTTGTCTGGCCGGGCGTACGCCGTTTGTCACCGAGGCTCGGGGAGATGCTGCACTGATGCACATCTGCGCTCAGCAGATTGGCGAGCCGCCACCGGCCCTCAGCGACTTTGCTAGCGATGCGCCGGCCGCCTTGGTTCGACTCACTAGTCGCGCGCTTGAGAAAGAACCGAGCGCCCGGCCTTCGATGCACGAGTGTGCCGAGGAGCTGGCGGCGATTCTGCGCGCGTTGTCGGACGGCGATGCGGCGAACAACCTGTCTACGCGGGTGCTGGACAAGGCGCTCGATCCCACTGCGCCATTTCGTCGGGATCAGGCGCCGACCAAAGCCTCAGCGTCGGTAGCGGCGCCACCGCGTCCGGTTCGCAAGCGGCACCTGCTCTATTGGGTCGCTGGCCTCTTCGCCGCGGTGTGGTTGATCGCCTTGGCGCTCTGGGCACTGGGCTAGCCACGTCCGGCGCGGACCTGCGAGGCCATCTTGGGTCGCGTGGCGATGCAGGTCACTTGCGAGGCGCGTGGCTGGTCAGAGCCGCACCGCGATCGAGCGCAGGCTGAGCCTCTGCTTGCAAGAGGGGATTGGCGCGCAGAGCATTTTGAATCGCCGCCAGCGCTGGCTGCGCGGCATTCGCTCGGTCGGCAGGACGGGCTCGCTCGGCTTGTGCCAGGAGCAGGAGCCCCTGCATGAACAGCGCTTGCGCAGTCCCTGGCGATAGATCAAGCGCCCGACCGCTGGCCTCAAGACCCTTCTGCAGTGCCTGCGCCGCGGTGGCCGCCGGGCTGATCTCAGCAGAAAACAGATAGTAGCGGGCCAGCACTACATAGCTATCGCTCCGCTGCGGATTGCTGGTGAGTGCGGCCTGCAGGGCGGTATGTGCTCGGCGCAGCTCGGCTTCAAAAGGCCGATGCTGCTGCTGCAATTGGCGGGCGATGAGCATGCGCAGCTCGGCTTCATGCGCTAGCAGATCAGCGTCAGTTCCGCGCAGCTTGAGCCCGCGCTCGATGGCTTGCATGGCTTCGCTGCTATGAGGCGCTAGATCCTCGCCGCGGGTCAGGGCCAATCGCGCGTTGATCAGTAGCGTGCGGGCCAGGCCGTCCTGCGCATCGACGTCGAGCTTATGCACAGTGCTCAGGCGTCGGGCCAGCTGCAGCCCCTCGGCCAGAGCAAGCAGGGCCTCTTGCCCGGTCAGTAGGCGATACTCGACCTCCAGCAGGTAGGTCTCACGCAGGCCTGCCCCCGCCTCGATGTCTTCGCTATGGCCGGTCGCTGCGAGCACGGTGCCGAAGAGCTCACGCGCCTGCGACAAGGCCGCCTGTGGATTATCTCCGCGAGCGAACGCGCGCTTGGCCAGGCGCAGCTGGACCTGGCCGAGTGCGGTGCGGGCCGAATAGCTCTGCATCTGCAAGTCCAGCACATGACGCAGGCTGGCTGAGGCATGTTCGAGATCCGGCTTCGGCTCCTGACCGCGGGCCGCCTGATGATCAGCGCGCATCATGTATAGCCGGGCCTGCGTTTCAAACAGGGCAGTCCAGGTGGGATAGAGCTTGGTGGCCTGCTGCGCCCAGTCCAGAGCCGTGAGCAGCGAGGGAATAATGTCCTGCCCCTGCCGGGCAAGGTGGCGCAGCCGAACCAGGTTGAGCTGGTTGGCAATCAAGAACAGAGGAGCGTCTTTGGCCGACAGTCGCGAGGCTTCGGTCAGCGCGACCTCGCCGCGCTCGAGAGCTGAGCGCGGATCGTCGCCGCGATCTGCTAGGCGACCTGCCAGCGTTACCTCTGCCGCAGCGATTAGGCTGTACGCGAGCGCGAGCTCGGGCTGTGCTACCAGCGCCTTCTGGCAAGAGTCGAGGATTTGCTCGTAGGTCTGCTGTAGCTGCTGCTTCGGCTCGCTGGGCTCGGGGCGCTGCATGAGCAGGAGGCCCACGCGCGCGTGCTCGATGTAAAGAGCGGGGTTGCTGCGGGCCATGTCAATCGCCCGCTTAAGCGCTTCCGCTGCCCGTCGCAGATCGTAGGCAGCATAGAGCGCGGCATCCTTGCGGGTCGGTTGGGTGGCGCGCTCGCGCAGCAGACGCGCTTCGAGCTCTGCGATGGCCGGCAGCCAGGGCGCCTCAGCCGCCGCCCGGGCAGTACTGGCCAGTGCATTGTCGAACTGCGAGCGGTAGTACTGCGAGAGCGCAGTGGCGTAAGCCGGAGCCTCTAGCTCAGGAGCGGCACCACCGCTGCTTAGCGCGCGATCGATGTGCTTTTGAGCAGGTAGCAGGAACTCTTGCTCGTGCTGGCGTAGGCGCTGTGCCACCCAGCCTTCATCGGGATTCTGCCGACTCTCATCGGCGGCGCGTTCGAAGCGCGCGCCATAGACCAGCGCCAGTGCAAAGTGCAGCTCAGGCGCGTCAAAGCCACTGGCCAGAGCGAGCTCGAGCTGTTTCTGTGCCGCTTCCCAGTCGCGCAGCAGCATCAGGCCGCGACCGATCGCATAGTGCGCTGGCCCGACGTTTTCAGGTGGCAAAGTGGGCAGCTGCCCTTCGACGCGGCTGATGCGCTGTCGGATGTGTTCCTGCTCGCGGCGAATGTTGTGCAGTGGCAGCGCGTAGGCGGCACGCATGAACAGCTCGAACTCGCGGACATCTTTGGCGAACAGCTGGGCCGTGCGCTGGACCTCGCTTGCCGTACGCTGGGCGGTGGCCCGCTGCATGCGCATGCGCACGACGATGACCACCAGCACGGCTAGCGTCACCAGCAGCGCGAAGGCCAGCAGCGATCCCATACCGATGTGGAGCTGGCGCTGCGTGATCGCCGCGGCGGGCTGACTGGGCGGCGTCGGCGTCATCGCTGGCCGCAGTGAGTTTGGACGCGACTGCGACTGCGAAGGCCGGCGGGCATGAATCGGCTCCCCTGCCAGGAAACGTCCAAGATCCTCGGCCAGCGCTCTTGCCGTGGGATAGCGACCCTCAGGCTCCTTGCTGAGGCAGTTCATGACAATGGTGTCGAGTGGATCGGGAATGGCGGGGTTGCGGGCGCGGGCCGGCACGACCTCGTCGTTGATGACCGAGATCAAGACCTGGACTGAGGTGCTGCCCTCGAAGGGCGGCTGGCCGCACAGCAGCTCATAGAGCATGGCGCCCAAGCTGTAGACATCGGTGCGGGCATCGATGCGCTGATCGCCGCTGTTGCCTCGCGCTTGCTCCGGTGACATGTACTCGGGTGTACCGAGCACCACACCTGACTCGGTGAGGTTGAGGCGACTGCGAACGTCGCGCGCCAAGCCGAAGTCCATGACCACCGGACGCAGCCGCCCTTCCGCCTTCTGCTCGACGAGCACATTCTGCGGCTTCATGTCGCGGTGGATGATGCCGATGCGGTGGGCGGCGTGCAGCGCCTCGGCAATGTCCTGCATCAGCTTGACCTTGTTGACCAGCGACAGCTGCGAGCTGATGGCCAGGACCGACTGCCCATCGACGAACTCCATCGCGATGTAGGGCTGCCCCGCTACTTCATCGACTTCATAGACCTTGCAGA
>CAZVMD010000401.1:0-6076 GCA_964628555.1 uncultured Myxococcales bacterium
GCGCCATCGCCGATCAGGCCCGCACCATCCGCATCCCGGTGCACATGATCGAGACCATCAACAAGCTCATCCGCACCTCGCGCTACCTGGTGCAAGAGCTCGGTCGCGAGCCGACGCCGGAAGAGATCGCCGAGAAGATGGAGTTGCCGCTCGACAAGGTGCGCAAGGTCCTCAAGATCGCCAAGGAGCCGATCTCGCTTGAGACGCCGATTGGTGAGGAGGAAGACAGCCATCTTGGCGACTTCATCGAGGACAAGGGCGTCATCTCACCGTCCGACGCCGTGATCTCGATGAACCTGGCGGAGCAGACGCGCAAGGTACTGGCCACGCTGACGCCGCGCGAAGAAAAAGTGCTGCGCATGCGCTTCGGCATCGGTGAGCGCTCTGACCACACGCTGGAAGAGGTCGGTCAAGACTTCGAAGTCACCCGCGAGCGCATCCGCCAGATCGAAGCCAAGGCCCTACGCAAGCTCCGCCATCCCTCGCGCAGCAAGCGCCTCAAGAGCTTCGTCGAAAACTAGCCGACATATCGTCTGATCGAACACCGTCGGTCCTGTCCGACGGTTCGGCATCCCTTCCCCGGGTCTCCTCGGGATTTCCTTCCTCCTCCCCTTCGGGGAAAATGGCTCTTTGGGGGGCGAAGTCTGTGAGCAGCAACAACCGCGAGCACGAATACGACGGCCATGATCACCATGAGCCCGTCGCGGATCGGCCCACCGGACACCGCGCGGTGCGTCAGGGCATCTTGCGTCGGGTTACCCGCTTGATCACCGAGCACCGTCGGGTACGACGCATCGACAGCGAGCCGCTGCGGCAGGATCTGGTCTCGGGTGGCCACACCGTTTCGTATCTGCGCCACCTGGTGCGCGGCAACGAGATCAAGAACAAGCGCTTCACCGAACAGATCTCAGATCGCCATCCGCCGGTCCTGCTCATCCACGGCTTTCTCGGTACGCGCGGCTCGATGTTTGTCATCGAGCAGCGACTGCAGCGCGACGGCTTTGCGGTGATCTCGTTTAACCTCGGCGTGCTCAACGTGCGCGACATCCGCGCCTCGGCCCTGCTGATCCATCGCAAGGTCGAGCAGATCATCAAGCAGACCGGCGTCCATCGCATCGACATCGTCGGCCACTCGATGGGCGGCTTGATCGGGCTGTTCTACATCAAGCATCTGGGCGGCGAGCAGCGGGTCCGACGCATGGTCATGCTGGGCACGCCGGCCCGCGGCACCTGGGCGGCCCTGCTGGGTGTCGCGACCATGGGCTTGTTCTCGGCGTCCTCGTGGCAGCTCCTGCCAGGTAGCAACTTCCTGCAGGAGCTTCACGAAGGCCCGCTGCCGCACGGCGTCGAGTTCTTCACGATCGCGGCGGAGCGCGACTGGCTGTGCCCACCTTCGGCCACGCAGATCGAGGGTGCGCATGCCATCTCGGTGCCGCTCGGCCACTCTTCTCTGGTGATGAGCGAAGCGGTCTACCGCAAGGTGCTGTGGGCGCTGCGCAAAGACGATGCGCCGCGCTAGGTCCGCTGCGTCTTCGTCGCTGCCTCTGACTCAGGCTGGCCTCGCTCAGGGAATGCGCATGGCGCAGCGCGCGTTTCCGCCAGGCTCAATCCCTTCGCTATGCCCCTGTGCATCTGCCAGGGCAGTAAGGTAGGCTTCCAACATGCTGTACGGTTTTCTCGCCGTTCTTGCGCTGGGTGTCCTCATCATCGTCCATGAGTGGGGCCACTACATCGTTGCCAAGCTGTGCAACATGCGGGTCGATCGTTTCGCCATCGGCTTCGGTCCGGCGATCGTGCAGCGCCGGCGCGGTGAGACTATCTTCCAGATCGGCGCCGTTCCGCTCGGCGGCTATGTGCAGATCGCCGGCCTCAACCCCGAGGATGAGAACATCGATCCGAGCGACCCGCGCTCGTATCCCAATCGCCCAGCCTGGCAGCGCTTCGCCACCATCGCCGCCGGTCCCGTCGTCAACTACCTGTTCGCTTCGTTTCTGATCTTCGTCCTGCATGCGGTCATCGGTGTGCACGGCGTCATGGTGCACAACGTCCTGCCGGGCCGCCCCGCCGCCGCCGCCGGCATCCTGCCCGGCGATCAGCTGTTTCGCGTTGAAGGGACCATCGTCAGCAACCAGATGGAAGTGCTGTACTACGTCGATACCTCAGAGGGTCGGCCGCTCAACGTCGAGGTGCTGCGGGCGGGACAGAAGCAGGCGTTTCGCATCACCCCGGTCAGCGACGGGAAAAACTTCCGCATGGGCATCGAGATGGAGTCGGCCAAGTCGCCGCAGCGTCACTCGATCGCCGACTCGGCGCGGCAGAGCGTTGTCGGCCCGATGTTCATGACGCTGCAGACGATGCACAACCTGCTCGACGTGATCCGCGGCCGCCAGTCCGCCGACTTCAAGAGCCCGGTGGGCATCGCCCGCATCATGAAAGAGCAGCTTGAGCGCGGCCTGATCCGTGGCCTGCACTTCATCGCCATCATCAGCACCCTGCTCGGCTTCTTCAACCTGCTGCCCTTACCGGCCCTCGATGGTGGACGCCTGGTGTTCCTGGGCTGGGAGGTGATCACCCGCCGCCCCGTCAACCAGCGCGTCGAGCAGATCATCCACCTCGTGGGCATGCTGCTCTTGCTCGGCCTGCTCCTGATCTTGATGGCCAAGGACGTCCGCGACTGGATCTTCGGTCGCTAGCCCCGGCAGGAGCGAAGCACGCCATGCTTCTCCTCCGCTTTGTGCTCGATCTTCCTGCCCCCTCTCCCCTCGACGCGGTCACGTTCCCCGCAGCTACCGAGACACCGCCCGATCTCCTGGCCTTTGAGGCGCCGGCCGCTTTTGCCGAGTGGTCGCAGTATCTGGAGCGCTCGCCGCTGCTGCGCGCTCGGCCTTGGGGGAGCGCCTTCCTCGACGATCCCTGGCCGCGGCGACGGCTCCCCGACCTGCATCCAGCCGTGGAGCAGGCGCTGCAGGAGCGCTACACCCAGCAGGCCGCCGGTGCACCACACAGCCTGTCTTGGCTGAGCGTGCGCTCGGGAAGCCGGGTGCGGCTCGAAGCCCATGAAGCGGCGCTGGTCCTCGATGTCGCGATTCCAACCCCGCATGCGGCGGAGCCTGACCAACGCACGGGAGAAGTCGCGCTGCCGAGTGATATCTCGGCGCTGCTCGGACCGCTGCCGCTGCTACAAGAGGCGGATCTCATCGCTGCGCTGGCTCCGCTGGCAGCGCCAGCTGACACAGTAGCGACGACGCCGCTCCTTTCGGCCCGCCTAGCGCTGCAGCGCCTGGGCGCCTTCTGGTACGACGACCTGCGCTTGCTAGACGTCCTGCGCCTCTACGCTGATCACCCACTGCCTTCGGTCCGAGCATCGGTCATCGCCGTCGCTAGCCATGTCGGCTACCGGCTGTTTCTGCTGGAACGAGCGGCCTGCGAAACCGACCCATTACTATGCCGCGTTCTGGGTACGCTGACCGCCTGGACCGCGCCCTCGCCAGCCGTTCCGCCCGCGTTGACCGGAGGCGCATGAGCGCGGTGCCGCCAAGCTCCCGGCTCTGGCTCGCGCTGGGCCCCGGGACCTCACGACACGAGCTCCGCGAGGAGCTTGCGGCCCATGGCTACACCCTCATCCACGAACAGCCGCGCGGAGCAGCTCAGTTCTTCACCTGGCGCTTCGTTCGAGCCGCACCAGGCCCGTCCCAAGACCCGCACGTCACCGAAGCGGAGATCGGCTACCAAGAAGATCATCTTCTAGGTCAGCGCCTGATCTGGATAGCAACGCCGACGACGGAAGCTCTCGCCGCTCTGGGGATCTGGTTGCGAAACCGCTGGGCCACCAAGACGCTCCCCGAGCTGACAGAGGCTGCAGAGCGAGCTGAGCTGGCGCAAGACAAGGTGAGGGGACTCGCGGCCTGGGCAGCGCTCGCCGCCTGCCATGGTGAGCTCGATCCTGTTGGCGTGGCGATGCTGCGATCCCGCCTGGAGGATGCCAGCCCGGCGGTGCGGCAAGCCGCGGTCATGTCGGCCTCCTATTTCGAGGCCGCTGACGTCACCGAGCTCCTCGCAGCCCATCGCAACGACCCACAGCTGGCCGTCGAGATTGAGCGCCAGCTGGCGCTGCGTGGCTGGCAATCAGTGCATGGCGTCGAAGCAGCCCGAGTCCGCCTGGAAGACGCAATCGCCGCCTCGCCGCTGGATCCCGAGCTGTACGTCCAGCATGCGCAGGTGCTGGCGAGTCTTGGGCAGCCAAACTTCGCGCTGCTTGAGGCGCAGATCGGGCTGGCGCTGGCTCGCCGAGCAGGCTTTCCGCTGCACGATCTGCAAGCCCTCACCGCGGTGCTGCAGCAGCAAGCCACGCCGCCTAGCCAGCCCTTTGTGACTTTCCTGGCTGGGCGCCTGGCCCTGCTTCTGTCGCTCGCTCAGCCCCACGTCGTCGTCGAGGTCAGCGAGCTGTTACAGCCAGCCTGGCCGGGTGAGGATGCGCAGCTCCCGCTGCTTCTGGCGCAGGCCCTGGCCCATCGGCTGCTGCAGCGACCGGCTCTGGCTGCCAGCCAGCTCGGATCGCTGCTGGAAATGCTGCAGAGCGCAGCGCTGCGCGACCTGGCAGCCCAAGAACCTGCCACCCTCACAGCACTGCTCTTTGTCCGGGCTCAGCTACTGTGCGAGCTGGCAGCCACCGACGAGGCGATCAGCGCCGGCGAGCAAGCGCTGGGCTGGCTGTCGACCCGAGCAGCGACCGTCTCTCCCGCAGCGGGTGCAGCCTGGGCCCCCGCTCTGGCCGCGCTGCTGGCGGCCGAGCCAGCGCCCGATCGACGCGCGCTGCTGTTCTTCTGCCTGCAGCTCCACGCAGTCGCTGGCCGCTATGCAGAGGCCCTGGCGGTCGCGCAGCTCCTGCTTGCCGACGAGCCCGATGCCGCCGATGTTCATCTGGCGCGCGCCACGCTACTTAACCAGCAGCAGCAGCCAGAAGCAGCTCTGCAGGCGTGTGAGCAGGGACAGGCCTCGCTGCGCCCGCTCGACCGCCTATTGGAAGATGAGGACCCGCTGGCTGCGCTGCTACTGCAGCGAGCCCTCGCCTGGGTCCGCTTGGCCCAGCCAGATCTAGCTGCCGAGTGCCTGTGTACAGCCATGCGCTGCGACCCGCGCTGCGCTGCGCAGATCGTCGAGGAAGCGCTGTTTTCATCGCTGCTGATCGACTCTTCGGCCCTGCAAGAGCAGCTGGCGGTCGCGACGCTGGCCGGCACCGATCCGGATCCCCGCACCCAGGCTCGCCAGGCTGCCGCCGACTGCCTGCTGCAGCTTCCCCGCGGCACTGCGCTGGCGGCTCTGCTGCTCGATTTCTTTGCCGCAGTACTGGCCATCTTAGACACTGGTCCCTCGCCCGCCCAGCTGCCTGCCGCCATGGGCCTGCTCTCGTCTGTCGAAGCGCAGCTAGATGTGCTGGCCGAGAGCGGTGAAGCCGCCGCACACTCGCCCGCCGTCAACGCCGCCATCGCTGCCATGGCCGATGCGCTGGGCCTGTAACCTCGGCCGAGTCTCGCCGACCACCGACGCTTGACCTCGAGGAACGAAATGCGTCAAATGGCGCATCCTTCAGTTCCCCACATCTGCCGAGGTCTGTCCGATGCGACGCGTACTTCCCATTCTTGCGATGTTCTTGCTGGCCCTCTCTCCCGGCTGTTCCAGTAGCGGCGGGGGTGGCGGTGGCGGCGGTGGTCAAAACAACGTCGATTTGGCCCAGTCGGCAGATGACAGAGACATGTCGATGGGGGGCAAGGACGAGGACATGGCCGGCCCGCCCCGCGACCTCAGCGGCGTCGATCTCACCGGCGTCGACTTGGCATCGCCGCCGGCCGATATGAGCGGCGGGGGCAGCGGCATCCCCTGCACGCCGGGCAGCTATCGCTGTGGACCGGCCAACTCCGTGCAGATCTGCAACAGCACCGGCACAGCGTGGCTGCACAGCAGCACCTGCGCCGTGTCCTGCGTCAGCGGGCTATGCACCGGCGCGTGCTCGCCGGGCACGCGGCGCTGCAACATGAAGTCGGTCGAGGAATGCAACGGCGCCGGGACGACCTGGAAC